>DATDWO010000030.1:0-37188 GCA_035289665.1 Candidatus Nanoarchaeia archaeon | reverse complement strand
GAACGAGGAACCGGCAAAAAATACGTCTACAAAGACGGCAAAGTCCTAGACTTCTGCAGCCGAAAATGCGAAAAGAACTTGATCAAACTCAGGCGAACCGCACGTACCACCAAATGGACGCAAGCCAAAAGAGCGACTGTGAAAACTGAAAAACCAGCTGAAAGTAAAAAAGAGGCCAAGAAAAGCAAATGAGTAAACTCATTGAGCGTACGGTCATTCTAGCCAAACATGATTGTTTACAACGCGGCCTTGTTGGCGAATTAATCGGAAGATTTGAACAACGCGGCTTTCGACTGGCCGCCATGAAAATGGTACTGCCTACGGAACAATTGCTTGGACAGCATTACGCTGACGATAAAGAATGGAAGATTTCTGTCGGGAAGAAAACCATTGAAGTCATGGCCCAGAAAGGCATCAAGATGACCGAGACAGAAGAAGAAATTGGTTCTCGCATACGTGCCTGGAACATGGCTGGATTGCGTGGAGGACCCATTGTGGCGATGCTCTTTGAAGGATTCCACGCCATTGAGATTGGGCGCAAGATTGTTGGAGCTACGGAGCCCCGAGCGGCTGTGCCAGGCAGCTTCCGAGGCGATTATTCTACGGAGAGTTATGAAGTCGGTGATACGCATCAGCGAGTGATTCGCAACATGGTCCATGCCTCTGGCAACCAAAAAGAGGCTGATCGTGAAGTGAAGATTTGGTTCAAACCGGAGGAGATCTTTGACTGGACCCGAAAAGACTGGGACGTCATGCATAAGTAGTTGTACAGAAAACATATAAATAATTACTCAACTCTTTCTTTTATGAACTACGAAGAAAAACTCAAAGCGTTCTTGAGCGACTGGAAAAGTACAGCCGAACACCTGCATTTCGAACTACCCTGTCACTCGGTTGCGGAAGCAGCTGTTGCTGCCAAGGCTTCGCCTGAAGACTTTATCAAAAGCATTGTGCTGATTTGCCAGAACAAACCAGTTGTTGCGATTGTGCGCGGAATCCATAAAGCAGACCTAAAAAAAGTAAGTACGTACTTGGGGGTGGACGCGCGAATCGCGCGCCCGGAAGAAGTACTTTCCATGACGAACTATCCCATCGGGGGCGTACCTCCTGCGGGATATGAGGCGAAGTTCTTGATTGATCCTGAAGTGATGAAACACGAAGCCGTGATCGGCGGTGGAGGAAGCGACCATGCCCTGCTCAAGATTACTACGGAAGAGATCAAACGGCTGACGAACGGAGAGGTTGTGGATGTGAAGAAAGATTGATCCTCTTAGATAGCAACGTTTAAAAACCCTGTATTTTCTCTGCAGTACTATGGCTAAAATGGTTGAGCGCGTCATGGCGCTGTATGGGAAACCCGAACAGATCCGTAATATTGCGATCTGCGCCCACATTGACCACGGAAAAACAACATTTTCCGACAATCTTCTCTTTGGCGCTGGGATGATGAGCCAAGAACTCGCCGGAAAGGCCTGCGTTCTGGACTTTCACGAAGATGAAGCACAAAGAGGCATCACGATTGACTCTGCTAGCGTATCCATGGTTCACACGGTAGAAAACCAAGACTTCCTCATCAACTTAATCGACACGCCCGGACACGTTGACTTTGGCGGGGACGTTACAAGAGCCATGCGAGCCGTTGACGGCTGTATTGTACTCGTCGATGCCGTAGAAAGCATCATGCCCCAAACAGAAACGGTGTTAAGGCAAGCCCTCAAAGAACGCGTTAAACCTGTCCTATTCATCAATAAGAGCGACCGACTCATCAAAGAGCTAAAATTAACGCCGGAAGCCATGCAAGAACGCTTCATGAAAATCATTGCGAATGTCAATCGACTCATCAAAAGCATCGCCGAAGAAGGGTATGGAGACAGGTGGCAAGTCAACGTCCAAGATGGCAGTGTTTGTATGGGAAGTGCGTTTCACAATTGGGCCTTATCGATTCCCTACATGAAAAAGAAAAACATCAGCTTCAAAGACATCATTGATGCCTATGAAAAAGGCGAACAAGATGAACTTAAGAAAAAATGTGCCCTGCACGAAGTGGTTCTGAATACTGTTATCCAACATCACCCAAACCCTGTTCAAGCCCAAGCCTACCGCATTCCAAAAATCTGGCACGGTGAAATTGACAGCCCATTAGGCCAAAGCCTCACCAGGTGCGACCCGAAAGGACCGCTGATGTTTGTTGCGACTAAAGTGGTTGTAGATCCTCAAGCTGGAGAAATCACTTGTGGTCGATTGTTTAGCGGAACCATTACCAAAGGCATGCAAGCCTACATGAACATTGCCAAGCAAAATGTACGCGTCCAACAAGTTTACATCTACAACGGACCCAAAAAAGAAATCGTGGACCATGCCCTATCCGGAAACATCATCGGTGTCGGAGGACTCAAAAATTGTTATCCTGGAGAAACAGTGTCTTCAGAACCGTGTGAACCTTTTGAAAAAATCAGCCACCTCTTTGAACCTGTCATGACCAAGGCCATTGAATCCAAAAAACCTTCGGACTTGCCCAGGCTGGTTGAGGTTTTGAAACAAGTCATGAAAGAAGATCCTAGCATCCACATCGAAATCAACCAAGAAACCGGTGAGAACTTAATGCATGGCATGGGCGAATTGCACTTAGAGATTATTGAGAACCGCATCAAGACTGAGAAAGGCCTGGATGTTGTGACAAGCCCACCCATTGTTGTTTATCGAGAAGCGATTACCCGAAAAAGCGGCAGTTTCGAAGGCAAATCACCCAACAAGCACAACAAACTCTATTTCTGGGTTGAACCCTTAACGGATGAGATCACTCAAGCCATCAAAGAAGGCAAAGTACCTGATGGAAGGGTCAAGAAAAAAGAAAGCACTCTCTGGGAAAGCTTGGAAGAGGCCGGCATGGATTCCAAAGAAACCAGACAAGTCCGAAATGTTTACAAAGGCAATATCCTAATCGATGGAACACGAGGCATTGTCTACATCGGAGAAGTCATTGAAATGATTCAAGACATGTTTGAAGATGTTATGAGCTCCGGTCCCCTCGCCAGAGACCCCTGCATCAAAGTCAAAGTCGTCATTGACGACTTGAAACTACACGAAGATGCCATTCACCGAGGCCCTGCCCAGATGTATCCGGCCGTTCGAGAAGGCATTCGAGGCGCCATGGCTCAAGCCGGCCCTGTTCTTTACGAACCCAAACAGGTTTTACAATTCGAAGCTCCTGTCAACTACATGAGTGAGATTACTAAACTCATCAACGCCAAACGAGGTCAACTCCTAGACATTGTCCAAGAAGGCGAACATGTGACGGTCAAAGGCAAACTCCCTGTTGGAGAAATGTTTGGTTTGGCTTCTGATTTACGAAGCGCTACTGAAGGAAGAGGAAACTTCTTTGTCCAAGACCAGACCTTCGAGAAACTACCGGATGAACTACAGGCCAAGATTGTTCATCAAATCCGCACCCGAAAGGGATTAAAGACAGAAGGATAAAACTCTTTTTTATACTATTTAAAAGAAAGCCATTTCTTAGACGAGATCGCCTTCGACAAAAATAGTAAGTTTTATAAAGACGGCCCCTTTGCCTTAACTATCATATGCTCAAGAATTTTTACTAATTCTTGGCACGCTCAGAATTCGAAACGAATTCAGACGCTTTGAACTAAGTATCGGAGGGAATCGAATGGCAAAGAATAAACCCCACATTAACCTCGTTTTCATTGGACACGTAGACCACGGTAAGTCCACCACAGTAGGTCGCTTACTTTATGATTCTGGCAATATTGATGAACAAACCATGCGAAAGCTCACAGAAAAAGCCAAGGAACTTGGTAAAGCTGGCTTCGAATTTGCCTTCGTCATGGACCAACTCAAAGAAGAGCGAGAACGAGGCGTAACGATTGACTTAAGCCACAAAAAATTCGAGACTGACAAATACTTCTTCACCATCATCGATGCACCCGGTCACAGAGACTTCATCAAGAACATGATCACTGGAACCAGCCAAGCAGACGCTGCTGTATTGGTTGTTGCCGCTAATGACGGTGTCAATGCTCAAACCAAAGAACACGCCATGTTGGCAAAGATGTTGGGAGTCCAACAAATCATCATTCTCATCAACAAGATGGACATTTCTGGCGTGGACTACAAAGAAGCTCGATACAATGAAGTCAAGGCAGACGTTGAAAAACTCTTGAAAACTTCCGGTTATAAGACCGAAACCATTCCTTTCATTGCTGCCGCCAGCTTCAAAGGAGAAAACATTGCCAAACGAGCTGAAGGCCCTCTGGCCTGGTACAAAGGACCCACTCTCTTAGAAGCGATTAACACCTTGAAAGAACCTGAAAAACCCACTACCTTACCCTTACGCATGCCCATCCAAGATGTCTACAACATCACTGGAATCGGCGTTGTACCTGTGGGAAGAATCGAAACCGGCATCATGAAACTAGGCGATAAAGTCATCGCCATGCCCGGCCGAGAAGGAAAAGGCGTTCCTGGCGAAGTCAAAACCATTGAAATGCACCACGAACAACTGCAACAAGCCGAGCCCGGAGACAATGTAGGAATCAACGTACGAGGCTTTGGAAAGAAAGATGTGGCTCGCGGAGATGTAATTGGACCGGCTGACAATCCCCCCACTGTAGGGAGTGAATTCACCGCACAGATCATCGTCTTAAACCACCCTAGCGTTATTACGGTTGGCTACACGCCAGTATTCCACATTCACACGGCTCAAGTTGCCTGTCAATTCGTGGAAATCGTAAAACAAATCAATCCAACTACTGGAGAGACGGTTAAAGAGAAACCTGATTTCATTAAGACCGGCGACGCTGCGATTGTCAAACTCAAACCCATGCGCCCCTTAGTCGTAGAAACACAAAAGACATTCCCACCCTTGGCACGATTTGCCATTCGAGACAGTGGCGTGACGGTAGCGGCAGGAATGTGTACAGAAGTCGTGAAAAAGACCGGCTAAACCGGTTTCACCTTTATTTTTTCCTAGGTGAACACGAGCTTCATCCGGAGAGGTCCACGCAACAACGATTCAAGAAAGTGATCCCATGCAAAAAGCACGAATCAAACTGGCTAGCACGGATATTTCTAAGATCAATCAGACGTGTGACTATATCAAGAACATTGCCGAGAAAACCGGTGTAGTGATGCGCGGACCCATTCCCTTACCTACCAAAACGATGAAAGTTACTACTCGAAAAACTCCCTGTGGCAATGGAACGGCCACCTGGGACCACTATGAGATGCGCGTCCATAAGCGTTTAATCGACCTAGGACTCGATGAACGTGCTCTTCGACTGGTTATGCGAGTTCCCATCCCAGAAGGGCTTAATATTGAGATTGAAATGATTGATGCGTAGCATTCTAAAAAGTTCTTATGTATCTTTTAGCAAACGGAGCTAAGTGATCTCTTACTTCTTCCTCCCATGCTCTTGAACGCTGCGGACGCTCTTCCATGCCTTCCAATGCAGCAAATAAAGTTCTTAACCCCCCTTTGCTAGGCAATACATGCCAATGAATATGAGGCTGCGTGCTGTGCGCACCCCCATTCATGAGAAGCACTGGATCCTCACGAGGATACGCTTCTCTTACTGCATTTTTCATTTCATCCGCAAGACGTACGAAGGCACGCGCTTCTGTATCGATCAAATCGGATAAGGAATCTACATGCCGTCGAGGAAGCACCATGACATGACCTGGTTTTAATGCCTGGATCGGGATGATGCAATAAGCCAGATCATTTCCACCGATGATTCTATACGTCTCGTCTTGAGCTGCACAAAGACCGCAATCCATACTGTGGGGAGATAGAATGAGTTTTTAAACCTAGAACCCTAACTTGACCAAGTCCCGATTCATGATGTTCAGACAGGCATTTAACTTGTTGATGAGCTCTTGATCGGTACTGGCTTTTTTCACTTGTGTGAGAAGGTCGATGACTTGGCGGAAGAAGCGCAGAACATCTCCTTCGAGAAGATTGGTGAGCTTGATGACTTCCAAGAAAGTAGCGCCCTTGAACCAAGCCCACATGAGCATAGAGAGCTTATCCATATGACGGAAATCAAAATGTCGATGGATATATGGATCGTCATTCAAGTCTTTGAATAGCTCATTGACTGGGCGTAGACGCTTCTTATCCATAGCAAAGCGATCCATCCTTCGTGGCTCGTACACGACTGTAGCCAGGAGCAGTATGATCTTGAACTCGTCCATATCAAAGCGTTTATAGTCGAAGAATAACTCCGTGACGGTGAGCTCCTGCGTGTAAATCCTGCTCGCAAACCAACCTTTTTCTGTAAGCTGATTGCCATGAACATAACCCATTTTTTCCAACTGATTCTTCTTCTTCACGTAATGCGCCCACATCAACGCCCCGATGCGGTTATCCCGGAAACCCTTCTCCCCATGTTTCTGAAAAAAGTCCAAGTTGCTCTTGAGCAAGATCTTGATCTCTTCCATGGGGCGTTCGATTAAGTTCAATACTGAGTTGAAGGTCAACTTGAATTGAGACTTAACTGGTTCTTTATCCTCTGAAACGACGTAATTCAACTTATCCACATCCAAAAATCTGCGATTTACCATCACAACCGCCTTACCATAGGTGTCAATTCCTCGGCGACCGGCACGACCCACTAATTGATAATATTCTCTTGGGAATAGGTAACGATGATGGATGCCATCAAACTTTTCAATAGAATCCAAGCAAACCGCTTTAGCCGGCATGTTGATCCCTACAGCAAAGGTTTCCGTGGCATAGAGGATCTTAACCAAACCTAAACCAAATAGTTTTTCTACGATGTCCTTATGAACTGGGAGGAGACCTGCGTGGTGAAAGCCAACTCCCTTGCTTAATGTTTCTCTTAATAATTGAGTTGATGGCAATTGACGAACGCCCGCTTCTACTTTACTTAACCCTTCGGTAACGATGTGCACGACCTGAGCTTTTTCTGCACTTGAAAGCAGGTCTCTTTTCTTCGAAAGCATCTTTGCAAAGAGCTGCGTATTCTGCCTAGAGAAAACAAAATAAATCGCTGGAATATCTCTGTTTTTGATCAATTCCTCGACGGGACCTAGGTGTGAAGGATTTTTGATGAACGGCTTTTTGTACTTTCCTTTATAGAAGGATTTGTAATCCTGCACATTATCCAACTCGAGTTGGTCTTTTAATTTAGGCAGCGTTGTGATTCCTAGATCCACATCACAGACGTAGTGTTGCAATGGAACCGGACGATGATCGTGCCGTATGACATCTACTGGATGGCCCTTTACGACTTCAATCCACTTTGCCAATTCGTTTGCATTTGGAATCGTTGCACTCAAGCAAAGGAAACGAACATGGCTTGGAGCAAACACAATGGACTCCTCCCACACATGACCTCGCTCAGGGTCACTGAGGAAATGAATTTCATCTAAAACCACATAACGAACCTCATCCATGAAGGGGTCACGTGCGACCGCCATGTTTCGGAACACCTCCGTGGTCATCACCAAAATCATGCCTTGCGGATTAATGACCATATCTCCAGTTAGAATCCCCACATTATCCGCTCCGTGGTCTTCCACAAACTCCTTGTATTTCTGATTGGAAAGCGCTTTTATGGGAGCCGTATAGACCACCTTTTTACCTGCCTTCAGGTCTTCCTGAATGATGTAATCTGCGATTAATGTTTTACCTGAACCGGTCGGGGCTGAGACCACGACGGAATTGCCTTTCACAAAACTCTCTATGGCTTGCTCCTGAAACAGATCTAGGTGCTTATTCTTAAAATCCATCGACTATAGAGCGAAAGAAGACTTTATAAACTCTTGGGAGAAACCAAAGCGTACGCCCAGGTCGCATAACCTGGTACTTTGCATGGTCCTGCAAAGGATCAGCGAAGCTGGAGATTGCGCAAGCCTGGAAATGCTCAAAAACCTTCGTTTTTGGCACATCGAAGTCTTCTACAGACTTCGCTGAGAGAGCTTGTCCCTCTGGGATTCCCGGTTCAAAAACCTCGCGAGGCTCGGTTTTTGAGTGTCGTAGTCGCTAACGCAACTCCGACATTTCAAAAATTTCGCTACGCGAAATTGAAAGTCCGGGCCTGGGCGCTTTATTTTCAACATGGCTAAAAAACTAAAAATTAAAGGAATGTACAACAACGGTAGGTATAACCTTATTACTCTTGAAAGAGATCCTGCCTTTCTTCCCCTATTACAAGATTTAGTTGCCGATATTGGGTTAGTTAAGATTAAACGCGAAGAGTATGAAGTCGATGGCAAATCTCATGATATAACCACCTATTATACCCTTTTTTGGGAGAACGCTAAAAAAGACTATGAGCTGCAGCGAAGCACTCTTGAAGATCTCAACGGCAGAATTGTTCGTTATTACATAAAAGATTTAGAGTTTCTTTTGATCTTCTTTCCAGATCAAATAACCTTTATTTTTTATTGCAATACTAAAACTCGTAAAAAAACTATAAAGGTATTTCTTAAGTACTTTTATTGGAAATGATCTTTTTAACCCAAAGCACCGCGCCTGCTGTTACGCTACCAAACACGTTAAATAACATATCCCACAAGGGATCGTACCGAACAAGGTCAGAGACTGGATAAAAGGCTTCCCCTGCAGCCTGAGCGAGGAAACCCTGGCTGACACCGAGATAGACGGAACCTATGAACTCCGCCATTTCTTCAATCGCACCCAAACCTGTCCAAATCAAAAATGCCATAGCGAATAACAACCAACCCTTTGCCACTTTACGATTGCCTAAAAACTGGTAGATGGCCAACGTGAAGAAAAAACCGCTGACGAGGTGCAGCCATTTATCATACCCTAGATTTAGGAATACCCAATTATATGCTCCGAATAAGCCTGAATTGTTCATCAACACGGCAATGATCACTCCGACTAACACCCAAGGTTCAATGCCTAACTTTTTTCGCTTCCAAAAAAGCCAGACTAAAAATAAGCCTTGAAAGGTTGAGTCGATTCTATAGGAGACTTTCTGAATCCATGCTGTGATGAAGCAGATGATCAAGAAAAGGAAAGCGGCGAAAAAAGCAACCTTAAGCCAGACCGATTCTTTTTTACCCTTCATCCATCTCAAAAGCTTGATGGGCTTTATTAAAATTATGGTCGAAAGCTATATAAACACCAAACCAAGGTCATCGAGCATAATGGGTCCATAGCTTAGCCCGGAGAATCGGGGCAATTGAGCAGCCGACTCTTATCAGGACTTTGCAAAAGAAGTCCGGAAGTCATCGGCAGGTCAGGGGTTCGAACACGGTCACTAACGTTCGGTGCTTCCAAACGTTGGCCGTTCGGAAGTCCCCTTGGACTCATTTTTTCCTGCTCCGGTATTGGAGCCACGAGCGCCCTTTACAAAAGGTCGCATCCAAAGACAGGCGACTCCTAGTTGTTGTGCAACCGGAGTCCCCTTATGCTCATCTGCTCCGGTAGTGTAGTCCGATTGGAACACACTTGTGTTCTAAGACAAAGCCAAGCACATCACCCTCTCGAGGTGATGACCCGGGTTCAAATCCCGGCCGGAGCGCTTTTATCTTAAATGGAGAAAGCAACCTCAACAGGAAGTTTTAAGTTCACATCTTTCAAGTCTTTTGTTCTTTTTTTAAAACCTAGAATCCCCACACTTTTTACCTCATTGGAATGTTCATCCTTTCTCAAAAATACGCCAGGCTCTACCTCTTCAGCATGACACTTAGTAGGCTTTCCTATTGATATCTCTAGAAAATCCCCTTGTTCATCATAATAGACACGCATAGGTCCTTTCATGTTATACTCTTTTAGAATAGTATAAACTTCCCATTGTTATATAATTAACGATATCCGCAGCAATAATCCATAAACTTTTTAAGATAGAACTTATTACACTTATTAATTCCTTATAATTGAGGAATTGGTCGCTGAGGGGGAGATTCGAACTCCCAAACCGGCACGGTCCTCGTTTTTCAGACGAGTGAGGGTCGCCAATCCCCCTTGCCTCAGCTCTTACCTCTCTTTTCGACGGTTCGAGATATTTTCAGCTTAGCAGTTTGTTCAAAAAGGTTCTCTGTCTAAAACCGAAGATTCTTCGATAGAAACGTAGGAATCCTGGAAAAGACGGAAGAAAAATAGAAAAAACGAATTAATTCTATACAAATGGAAATCCTGAGTTCAAAACTGGAACGGTTTTTCCTAAATTGGACTAAATTTATAAAGAGATTTTTATTTGCTTCGATGAATGGATAAAATTTATTGGATCCTGGGAGCTTATGTTACTATAGGATTGGCTTTACTCCCCATGACAGATAAGTTCGGGGAGAAAGCACCCACAATATCTACTTTTATCCTTATCAGCATTGCGGTGATTGTTATATTTCTTTGGAGAGAAGCACTTAAACATGCCCGAGAGAATAATCAGAATCAGACAGTCACACTTTTGCAACTTCTTTTTTATGTCGCTTTAGGAACCGCTTCTTTACTTTGGTTTTCTGATATCCTTATTGATATTGTCATATAATCATCTAAAGACTTAACAAGGCACGGATTAATATGGACTATCGCAATAGGTATCCCATTCGGCGTTTACCTTGGTTCGAAATATCAAATAGTAGAAAGTCAAAAATAGATAAATAAAAAAAGCTAGGCTGAGTGGTTACGCTGCGCTGACGAAGTTGGACTTAACAAAAGCCACCATGGCCTCATTCTGCGCATTCTCATAGGCCTTTAACGCAGTATTCACGAGATTCTCTCGTAAACATACATCACCGACCAGGTTTAGGCCGTCCCTATCGTCTGCTAGCGCGAAGGCCTTCACGGAACTTGCGTATTTTTTCTGATCCATGCATTTTTTACCTACATGGATGAGCTGTTCTGAGTTCCCTGTCATCCCAAAAATCTCTATCGCGTAATCGAGCTTGTTCTTCTCGATACACTCTGTTCCTACTCGATTCAAGTTGTCTGTGTCGCCGGTAGCTGAAAACGCAGTCATTGCATCTTTCAAATGACCGTTCCGCAGGCACTTACCACCCAGCACGGCTAGCTTCTCATGATTGTTTGCTTGTACAAAACACTGCACGGCATCGGAATACAAACCTACTTTCTCAAATTCTTCTCCAATCTCAGACAACCTTCTACGGTTGGCTGTCATGGAAAAAACTTTGATGGCGTCCGGCATGCGTCCTTTACGGGCGTATTCATCTCCTAGCGTATCCAATAACTGTTTTTTTAAGTCGTCATTGAACATCGAGAGATTCACGTTATCGATTCCCTTTTCAATCAATAAAGGTAAAATCTTTTTGAAAGCAGGGTTGGAAGAGGTTTCGGAAGCATGGACTTGCTCCACGACTTCGTCGACCAGTTTCTTTACGAGCCGTTCATCTCTGACATCTGTCATACGCTCACCGATCCGTTTAGTTAATCAGTTCAATGCCTAAGTCATCACTGTAGGCTTTGTTTGAGGAACGGTTGCTTGAAGAGCTTCGTCCATCTGCCTTGCCCATGATCCATGGCGATGAAACGCCTGTGATGATGGTCATGACAGTTAGCTTGCCTTTCATGTCTTCATTTACACGGGCACCCCAAATAACATTGGAGTCCGCATCCATGGTTTCGGTAACGAGTTCACCCACTCGACTGACTTCGTCAAGGGTCATGTCGTTTCCGCCTTCTACATGGATCAAGGCACCCATAGCGCCTTCGTATTTGATCTCTAACAAGGGGTTGTTGAGAGCGGCTTTGACGGCTTCTTCCACTCGGCTGTTGGTGTCAGAAACACCGATGCCGATGGCAGCGACGCCACCGCCGTTCATAATCGCCTTTACGTCTGCAAAGTCAATGTTGACTAAGGAGGGTACGGCAATGATTTCGACAATTCCTTTGATCATGGTTGCAACGAGTTCGTTCGCAACGGCAAAAGCTTGGTTGACAGGCAAGTTGCCTGCAATTTGGACCAGTCTGTTGTTATCGATTGCGATAACCGTATCCGCATTGTCTCGCAAGAGTCTTAGGCCATATTCAGCTTTGTCGATTCTGGATCTTTCTATTTTGAATGGCAAGGTGACCGTGCCAATTACGATGGCGCCCATATCCTTTGCGATTTTGGCAATGACATGCGCTGAACCGGTTCCAGTTCCGCCACCCATACCTGCACAGATGAATACCATGTCGGCTCCTTTTAGAGCTTCACGGATGGTGTTTTGACTCTCATTGGCTGCTTGAGTCCCTTTCTCTGCAAAACCACCACATCCTAAACCTCGGGTCAAATTCTCACCAATCAAGAATTTACGATCGGCCTCAATCAGGTTGAGGTGCTGCTTGTCCGTATTGCACGCAATGATTTCCGCGCCACGGATTCCTTTCTTGTAGAGCCAGTTTACCATGTTGGTGCCTGCTCCACCGCTACCGATCACTTTAATGTTTGCTTGGCCAATGAGGTTTTCGTTGTCGTCCATTTTGTTCACCTTTTTTCCCGAGGTATGGGATTTTTTATTGATTTTTTATTTGAGATACTATCCCAAATTAGTGTATTATAATGTATACTGATATATAAATGTTTTGTTTACCTATACGGGGAGCTAGAATGGCTTGAAGTGCTTAAAACATTTAATAGAAGCCTTAGGGAAGAGGTTTATTCTAACAGATACTGGTCCTTTACCTATTAAATATACCCTGAAAAGATTAAAGACCCTCCAGAAAAATTTAAATAACCCACCTAAACTATCACAGGGTGGACGAAACCCCAACCCCTAAAACCACCCTACCTATCCTCGCTATTATTATCCTGTTTATCAGCGCCACCTTGTACTGGGCGCCTTTGTTGGATCTAGCACATCGAGGGCGTACGGCCAGTACGCGCGATTACTTGCTGACTGGAAATCTGGCTGGGAAGCTTTGTGGACATGCTGATGGAGAACTGCAACAAATTTGCGGGCAGATGAAGGTCAGTAATTGGACCGCTTATGGATTGTTTGTGGTTGGGTTAGTGTTTCTGGTCTGGGGATTGATCAAGAAGAAAACAAACTACGACAAGAAAGACCTTGCTATCTATATGTTGGTTATTCTTTTTTGCGGTTTCCTCTTTTACACGCTGAGCAGCTATCGCATCGACAAAGAAATCGAGAAAACCCCTATTGAAACCTATGATACGCAAGTCACTGAACATACCATTAACTACGAAGCTGAATCGGAAGTCACCGAAGAAGTTCTGATCACGACGGAAGAAGTCAACTATTACGATACTAAAGGCAACCTTCTCAAACCCTTGGAAGCTACTCAATACCAGCAAGGCGTGGGGAGTCCCTGTAGGCCTTGGGCAGAACTCAAAAACCCAAACGAAGTGAATATCAACTTTGACGCAAACTTCACCTATACTATCTATGACATCATTGCTGCAAAGAAAACCATTACCGTTCCAGATCAAACAATCAAAGCCAGTGCTACGACTAAAGTCATCTACAGCCAAGATGAAGAAGGCTCCGATGGACGCTGTCAACTCAGCGAACCCCACTTTATTTACCACGAGGATGAAAACGTAAAGAAAAAAGTCAAAACTACGACGGAGCTAGTCAACCAGACCCGAACCATACAGAACAACAAAACACCCGATGTTTACAATGAGACTAAAAAGGTTGCGAGGACTCAATATATAGAAAACATTCATTTAGTGGGAAAATGGTGGTGGCAGTGAACTCCTATGCAATCCGATGAAGCTCTACCAGATGAAAAGATCAGCGCCCTCATTACCGATCTGGACAACACTTTATGGGACGGAATTCTCGCTGAAAAACAACACCTCGCCCTTCGTAAGCAATATTATGAACTCCTGAAAACCCTTTATAAAAAAGGGATCTCTCTGTTTGTAGTCTCAAAAAACGACCCTGAATATGTAGAGGAGGCCTTCCACCAGTTAGGAATTGACAAAAACCTGTTTGTCGCCTTACTCGTCAACTGGGATCCTAAATACTTAACCATCGAGCGACTTCTCCAACACACCGAACTACGACCTGAAACAGTCGTTTATGTGGATGATAACCCCTTTGAACGCAACGAGGCAAAAACTAAAATTCCGACCCTTTTTATTTTAGATGATAAAAATTGGCAACTGCTTCTAACTCACCCCATCATTCAAAAGAAGAAGGAACAACTACTCTCTGAGATCCAAGAACGACAAAATCGATATCGCACAGCCCTACTCAGTTCCACACAAAAAAATATGTTCAAAGACGATCTCGAATTCCTTCACAGCCTAAAAAGAGAACTAAGCATAGGAAAAGTCCCGGCCGACAACCTTGACCGAGTAACGCGATTGCTTGTCGAAACCCACCGAATCAACTTCAACCCAGACAAACTTACTCAATACGAAACAGCCTTAGGATACTTACATGAACAACTCAACGAAGGAGACGAACTCTACGCCATTTCCACACGAGAAAACAACATCAGTCTCGGCCTGACCGGTGCCTTACTCGTCCATTATAAAGGAAAGAAAGCTCAAATAACTGACGGAACTTTTTCTTGTGGCATTATAGGACGAGATTTCGAACCAAAAAGCCTTCTTGCCCTCATTCAACACTTGCAAAAAAGAGAGATCGAACAACTAGAAGTTTTCGTAACCCCCACTTCTACCAATCAACGAGTACGAGAAATACTACAAAAATTAGGCTTCTCAGAAAAAGGAAGGACCTTTAATCAGAGCATTTACTCGCTTCAATTACAAAACTACACCTCAAAGGAAAAATATGATTGGATCAGCCTATCCCCTAACCCCCCCGAATTAGACTACGCCGGACACCTCTCTATTACATCCTTCTTCGAAAACCATGTAAAACCTCTCATCCAGCAAAGATGGAAAATAACAAACCTCGGCTCCGCCAGAGGAGAAGTCCTAGGACACCTACAAAAAGAAGTCCGAAGTACTTTCTACCGTTTCTTGGAGAAAAAACAAGCCGACTACACAAAAATAGACCTAGAACACTACCCTGAAGAAAACAACGTAGTCGCGAACGCTGAGAACTTATCTGGCATTATAGTCGACGAGACGCAAGACCTCGTCATGGCTATTGAACTCTTAGAACATACTGAACACTTCTGGAAGGTCATCCAAGAAATGATCCGCATATGCAAAAAGGGCGGATATTTATTCGTCACTGTCCCGTCTTATAATTATCCTAAACATGAATATCCAATTGATCTCTGGAGGATTGGACCCAAGACTCTCTCCTCCTTTTTCCCCCTACCACCCTTCACCCTTATTCGAATGGAAGCCGAAGGACACCAAGATTACCCTCGACGCACCTTAATTCTCGTCCAAAAGAACGATCGGTTTAGTGTTAGCATCCAGCCACCAAAGGGAGAAACCAATTGGAAAACCGGCCTAACTCTATTTCCCTAGATCTAGAGAGTACCAAAACCTTTATAAATTACATTGTATTACAATGTAAACATGAGTCTTATGTCGATCCGGATGCCACCGGAACTGGAGAAGGAACTGAAGCAGTTTGCACGAGAGGAAAAACTCGACCAAACGAGCGATGCAGCTAGAAAACTATTACGGATGGGCATTGAGCAGTGGCGGAAGGAACGAGCTTTACAGCTTTTCTTAGATGGTAAGTGTAGCTTTTCAAAAGCAGCAAAAATTGCCCAGATTACCGTCTGGGAATTCGCCGACCTCGTCAAAGAACGAAAAACGCCCTGGATCACGGACAAAGAAATGCTACTTGAAGACATACGAGCGGCTCAGAAAGGATGAAACCGATCTTTATATTCGATGCCACCCCTCTTATCTATTTTACTAAAACCCGAGTCCTCGAAAAAATAGAGAAATTTAAAAGCCAAAATATAATCCCTGGAAAGGTCTATGAAGAAGTAGTTGAGAAAAACACCTCACTGGCAGACAGTGGCTACATCCGGCAACTCGTGAAAAAGAAACTATTTGAGATCCGGCAAATCTCCCTACGATCATTGCCTAATTCTCAGCTCAGCCTAGCTGACCTTGAAGTGATTGCATTGGCTAAAGAACTTAAAGGCATTGCACTGATCGATGACAAGTACGCAAAACAATGCGCTGAATTGGAAAAGGTAGAAGTTCATGGAAGCCTATACTTACTCTTTCTTTTCTTGGAGGAAAAACTTATCCCATTAGAAGAGGCACAGCAAGTAGTCGATGCGATGATTGAAAATGGCTGGTACTGTTCTCCAGATCTTTACGCCACCATTCATCAAAAACTCAAGAAATATTGATCACCACTTAAACACTAAAGCCCCATCCCTTACTTGCGAAGACCATAGTTTCTTATAGATCGCTAAAAGAGCATATAAGACCGCTTCCACACTCCCAGGAGTGTGTTCCTCAAAGCCATAATGAATGCAATCATTGCGCAAGATACGGGCAGCGTTCAAACCTGCCTTTGTTTTTTCGAGCTCTCCCGATGAAGATTCCGGGAAGAGCTCCTCTAACGAATCGATTAATGTTTTCATGGTAACCGTCATTTTTCGCAACGCACTTTTTGTGATTGTTTTTTTGCCAAACTTTATTTCATGAATGACAAACCCTTGATTTACATACGCCGCGCGAAGAATAAACTCAACTCCAATCCCCAATAACATTTTTCGCATCCGATCATTGAAAAGGGATTGCTTTACTGACGAAGAGGACTGTGTTAAACCTGATTCGTACACGAAACGCTCCCCGACTTCCTTGAGCTCTGCCGCCAAGTTTAACGGATAAATCTGCTCTAAATTTGCCTTGCGCATAAAACCCTGAGAGAGAACGGGATATAAATAGTTATCGAGAATTGAGTTTATTCTATTCCTATCGCCGTTTTTTCTTGCGTGACTTCTCTTCTACTTCTTCAACTGAAAACCAACTTCCCTTTTTATCTGAATTGCTTTGCTTGGAAGGTTCCTTTACCTCTTCTTGCTCTTCGAGGACTTCTTCTTCTTTCTTTTCTTTCGACTTTGAAAACCGGCTTTTGTTCTTCTCCAAGAAGCCGATGATGGCCACAAGTGTACCAATTACTGTCGTTATAAGCAAAGCATTGTCCTTGATCAAGTCCCGTATTTTTTTCTTTTCTTTAGGGGCTTCCTCTAACGACTCTTGCAAGTCATCCAAACTGGAATCTACCAGCTTTAACGTTTTTCTAGCATCTATATATTTGCTATCCAATAAATTCTTTTCAGCATCCTGCAACAAACCCCGAACGTATTTCACCCGGTCGTAAAGTTCAGATACTAAGTAACCATCAGCTTTCTTACGCTGATATTCTAACTCCAATTGACTCAATATCTCCTTGCCTTGATCGATGTCTGCCCCGATTTCATCCATCTCCACCTGAGAAGGTTGTACAATCAACTCTTCTTCCTGAGCATTCACAATGATCTGACTATACGAATTTAACACCACTTCCTTTCCAGCAACCGTCCCCGTGACTTTCACCAAGAGGTCGATGGTTCCTGACTCATCCAATTTTACAGTCAACACTACTGCATCCTTATCCTTTGCCACTATTTTTTCCACCGGAATTGAACGAAGGGTCTTAACTCCAGCACCTGAAACCTTTGCGTCCACTCCGAATGCATCCACATCATAATCATTTAAGATAAAAACATTCAGTTGCGTCTCTCCTAGGTCCAATTGACGAGGAGTCACCTTATCCAACTTTAAGAAAATCGATGGGCAGACGTAACCTAGAGGATTACAACTCCCATCCAGACATTTTGTGCAACGAGGATCGCATTGTACTTCAGAACAAACCATGCTCTGGTTCACCTCTAAATGCACTTGATCTGTTGAATCTAACGTTACCCAGTTTCGCGCCTTCTTGAAATACAAAATCACCCTCGGAGGCAACGTGGTTGCTGACAAGGTATAATTTGAAAGCGTTACTTCCCTTGGAATATCAAAAACAGGCAATGGATAATCACAAGACGACTCACACGACAAAGCCAAGGATCGAGCAACCGACCAAGGCTCCTGATTGGAAATGTTTGTGGTAACCGTCTCATTCACACAAACCAACTCTACTGTGCAGTTCCCGGAAGTGTTGTCACACAGTGAACAAGACTCGACCTCAGAAGAAACTGAAGAGCTGATTGTATTAAACCCGTTGGCGTGCACTGAATACTCCACTGAAACTCCTAAAGTCAGAGAACCTAGTAAAGAGAAAATCAAAAGGCTCAAAATGGGTGTTTTGTTCATAGGCACTTAGTAGAGACGAATTTCCTCCTCAATAAGATAAGGGAGAATATTTAAATAGCTTTTCATTTTCGACGAGAGTGCAGGGGTCGCATAACCTGGTAGTGCGCAGGTCTCGAATGTGCTCAAAAATCGAAGATTTTTGGCACGCCGAAGTCTTCGACTTCGAGCGAACCTGTCCCTCTGGGATTCTGGGTTCAAATGAAGGAACGCCGAAAAGAAGTTCAGAGCGATCTCGGCTTTGCGCCTTCGATCGGAGATGTGCCTTTTGAAAGTCCCAGCCCCTGCGCTTTTTTTTCAAAGTTTTATGGTCCAGCTACCTCTACAAGATACTCTTTACAAAGCGCCTCTGCTGCTCTCGCAATTCTTTTTCGCAGAAGTACTCCTGCCTGCGCATGGGTTTTCCAATTACCCCCAAATACGTTGCAATCTTCAAAACCCAACCTGAACCCTTCTGGATTGAGCAAAACTTTTCGTGAAACATACAGTGCTTGAAGAATATACATAACAGATACGTCCCTCAAAAATCTACCTAACTCGTCTTTAGATACGATGCCCACAATGCAACCATCCAACGACCTTAATTCCTGCCCAATTTGAGTCACCACTTCAAATTCAGTTTGCTCACGTAAATGCCTATAGTTTTTCAACTCTGGAACAAGCTTAATGGCTCCATCGAATTCCACGTCAAAAAAACTGCCTTTGTTGAACACATTAAAAGAATCCCTAGTCAACGGAGTAAATCCAAACGCAAAGATCGGAGAATAAGGAGGAACAAATTTGTACCCTTCATTGGTTCCTCTTCTCCGCACCATTCGTCCTACATACGGGACGCTAACCTTCTTAACAACAGCACCAGAATCCCCCCAAATAGGATACCTCTCCTCAAACATTAACCTGTAACCTTGATTGACTGCTGTTGCGGTTTCTGGTTCGGACTTCCCCATCCTAAGCAATTCACAAACGACCCGCCCTTCCAGAGCAGCGCGCAGCCCGATCCCATGATTCTGGACAAAATCTTGAGGAAAAACCAACGCGTGTTCCCCCTCTTTTGTTTTAGGTGCAGCATTGGTTTCTTGGAAAGTCATTCCATTTGTAATAAATGCTAAGTTAAATAGGTTACCCATTAATGGCCATTAAGCAGTTCATGGGAAAAAGAATGGCGGTGCCGAGACATTCAGAAGGGTTATGCGCCCTTATTTGAACTCGGGACCCCCACGTCATGAGCGTGGTGCTCTAGCCAGTCTGAGCTACACCGCCAATATCTTAAAGAGAAGGAAAATGGTTTAAAAAGGTTGCGAGATCGAACTATCCATTTCTAAAGAAAACTTGATCCAGCTTAAGTTCTTCATTGCCCACTTCAGGCTCCCATCTGGGCCACTGTCTTACGAACCAAGTACTCACTTGATCTCCATTCCCATTATGAACATACGTACCCATTTCGTCTCCTTGCCAACCTCCCCTTCTAGACAAAAGATAACCTGCCTTTCCTAGATAATGCGCAACACCATAATTTTTTTGATCGCACATCCAAGGCGTGTTTTCTAAAGTAACCCTTACTCTTCGAAGCTCAGGCTCCACATAAATGCTGCCTGCCCAAAGCTTGCCCTCTATTTTATCCACCCTTTGAAATCCGAGGGGGATATCTCTTGAATACGCCAGAATAACTGCTCGAGTGCCCAAGTCCAACTGCTTTCTTGCCACATATAAATCACCTAAATCTTTGATATAAAGACAACTATCTTTAATCAATTCGACTCTATATTTTACATCTAAACCTGAAAAGGCTAACCAATCCAACGAACTCATCGGCGCACTCACCACTGAAATAGAAACTGCTGTATCCATTTTACTCACACTCTTTTTTGATCTGTAGAGCGTACTGTTCTAACTCCCCCTGTTTATACCCTCCCTCTTTCCAAGGCACTAATGAATCGTTCCTGAATCTTGGTAAGATGTGAAAATGTGCATGATCAATCTCTTGGCCTGCGGCACGGCCATTGTTCATACTGACGATGAAACCATCGGCTTTCATGGCTTTTTTTACTCCCGCTGCGGTTTTCTGGACGCGTTGAATCAAGTCATTTAATTTTTCAGTAGGCAACTCCAATAAGGTTGGAAAATGTTCTTTAAGGATCACAATCGTATGTCCTGGCTGAATCGGACGGATCGAAAGAAAAGCAAGAGCTTGCTCATCTTCAAAAACCTTAGCGGAAGGGATCTTACCCAGCACGATGTTGCAAAAAACGCACTCCATGTGGACACCTACTTTAGCTTAGCCTCTACCTCAGCCAAGGAATGGATTTTTTCCGGCCACTCCTGACGATCATGACGATCGATAAGAATTCCTTTAATTCCAGCAGCCTCCGCACCCTTCATATCGCTGTCTACCGAATCACCCACCATCAAGGCTTCTTCTGGTTTTACTTTTAATTTCTTTAACGCCATCTGAAACATCTTCGGATCGGACTTCAAAAGACCTGATTCGAAAGAAAACAAAACGAGGTTAAAATGGTTCCTTAACTCGAATTTATCCAACACGTTCTCCACTGAAGCGGTATTATTCGAGACCAATGCCAACTTATATTTCTGCTTCAACTTAGCTAAAACTTCCAAGGTCTCGGGAAAAGGCTTGCACAAGAGATCGTTCTTGTTCCAAAGACCCACCAATCGGTCTAGGATAAACATAGGAGGCTGGATCTGAAACTCTTGGCAAACACTCTCAAAGGCCTTATACAGATCTGGATATTTCTGAGTCATAAATGCTTTTTCGAACCGCGTTACAAATTCCTGGTAAGGCATCCGAACCCTCAAAGTCCTGCGCGTTTGGCTGGTCGGAGAAGGAAACACCCCATTCTCTATGAGCGTACCCCAAAAATCGAACAAGATTGCCTTAAGCATATCCTTTGAAACTGGGAGGTCTTTAAAAAGATAATGAAAAAGAAGAATAAAATGGACCGGTCGGGACGCTCAGCGAAACTACGTTTGCTGGCGCAGGAACGCAGTTCCACGTTTGAACCCGAAGCCTATGGGGAATCTATTCTCTGATTTCACCCCTGCCAGGGGCGCGTTATCTCCCGCCTTGCTCAAGATTCACTCCTAAGAGCAAATGCAAGGAACCAGGTTTAACTACCGGCCCATTGATTCAACAGAAAAAGCAAGTGTTTAAAAAAGTTGCCATACTCAGTGTAAAGATGAGCTTAGAAAGCACCATCGAAAAACACGCCCTGGCCAACGCGCTGAAATACAACGGGAAAGCCAACCCCGGCTCGGTGATTAGCAAAGTGATTGGGGAGTTCCCAGATGCTAAAAAAGACATGAAAACAGTGTCTAAACAGGTACAGGATGCCATTAAGAAAATAAACCCTATGGGTGTGGCGGAGCAAGAAAAACTCCTTCGAGAAAAATACCCTGAAATGCTCGAGGAGAAGCCTAAAGAAGAACATGACCTTTTTGCGTTCTTGAAGATTGCGCCAGGCACAAAGGTGGTTACTGCATTTCCGCCAGAGCCGAGCAAGTATCCCCATATTGGACATGCGAAGGCTTGCCTGCTCAACTATGAACTTGCGAAGCGAAACAACGGGAAATTTATTCTACGATTTGAAGACACCAATCCTGAGCTGGCAAAAACTGAGTTTTATGACATCATCCAAGAAAACTTAACATGGCTCGGTATAGAATGGGACCAACTCTATTATGTCTCGGATATGATGAACCCAATCTATGAGCAAGCTGAGAAATTGATTCAGAAAGGACTAGCCTATGTCTGTGCCTGTCCATCTGAGAAAATAAAGGAACACCGCATGAAAGGAACGGCTTGTGAGCATCGGTCGCAAACCGTGGAACAAACCCTTACTGAATGGAAGAAAATGTTTATGTCACCGGAAGGCAGCATGATCTTGCGTGCTAAGACTGCAGCCGATCACTCCAACAGTGCCATGCGCGACCCTGGACTGTTTAGGATCAACGAAGCTCCTCACTGTCGAACTGGAACGAGGTACCGAGTCTGGCCGATGTATGACTTCCAAAACCCGATTGTGGATGGACTATTAGGAGTTACGCACCGCATACGAAGCAAAGAATTTGAATTACGCGCCGAACTGCACCGGTGGCTGCAAGAACAACTCGGATTTTCCATCACACAAACTTTTGAACTCGCTCGGTTTAATCTAGAAGGGGTTGAAAGCTCTGGACGCATTATTCGAGAAAAGATTGCTAACGGAGAATTACTTGGATGGGATGACCCCAGCTTGACTACTCTTGTGGCTTTACGAAGACGAGGGTTTGTACCGGAAGGCATCAAACAATTTATTTTCAATACAGGCATCAGCAAAAGCGATAGCACCTTAACTTGGGATGACTTAGAGACCCAAAACCGCCGCATCTTAGACAAAGAAACAGACCGGTACTTCTTTGTATGCAAACCTGTAAAGATCGAGATTCAAGGTGCCCCTTCCCAAACCGTTGAATTGGACTTGCACCCTGATCATCGCAAAGGAGGACGGGTATTCAAAACGAACACTCTGTTTTACCTTGCTGAAAATGATACCAAAAAGATCGAAGAAGGCAAACTCTACCGCCTCATGGACTGCTTGAACTTCACAAAGAAAGGAGAGCAGTATGTCTTTCAAACAGGAGGCATTGAAGAATATCGAAAAAATGGAGCAGGAATTTTGCACTGGCTACCTGTGGATGAACAACAACTGGTTTCTGTGGAAGTACTGCGGCCCACCAAAGAAGTTGACAAAGGCTACGCAGAAAAAACTGTTGAAACTATAGAAGCAGGAAAGACCATACAATTCGCTCGCTATGGGTTTTGCCGGTTGGATGAGAAAAAAGACAAATTCAGGTTCTGGTACACTCATCGCTAAGTAATATTTATATAACCGACGCCATTCTCCACTTTAAAGTGATTTCACAACAACTTGAACATCCTCGACAGAACACTGGATTAAAAGTCCTCCTTTTTCTTATACTTTTAGCCGCTCCGCTTGTGTCGGCGCAACCTAACCTTTACCATCCTGAACTTCAGCGAACCATCCCTCTCCACACCATTGACCCTGAGTATTTATGGAGTCACTTAGATGACCCTGCTTTTCAACGAACCAATGACATGAACTCCATTCGAGATTATCTAGAAGCCTTTGTTACCCCATCAAGTAGAATATCTCCTCTTCAAACCCAAGAACTTCAGGCCTTGGGCATTCGCCAACTCTACAACCCCCTCACTCACCAATACGTCGCTGTGGATGCTTTATCCTCCAGC
The DNA here is from genome assembly GCA_035289665.1 of Candidatus Nanoarchaeia archaeon. Lineage (GTDB taxonomy): Archaea > Nanobdellota > Nanobdellia > Woesearchaeales > SM23-78 > JBBSWA01. The sequence continues at coordinate 13,746 of DATDWO010000030.1, read as the reverse complement.
CAAACCCAATCCTTGCTCCAAGAACCTAAAAGTCGCATGAACACCTTACAAAAAGCCTCTTTACGACCGATGAGCTTGAAAGCATATTATCAAGAAAAAAACCGCCCCAAACCTATTGAACTCAAAAAACTTGGCTTCCGTAATTCGCATCTTTGCATCACTTGGTTTGAAAACAGACGTTTTATTCGACAAACCCCTCCCGGATGTGAATGATACTCGACGATAAAGCCAAATCTATTTAAATACAGACTTCTCACAAAAAAGATGATGAAATTTGCTAAACATCGTGCCTTTATCGGCGATAAGAGCTTAGCTCTTCTTGAGAAAAAAAGCGCGACGATCATCGGCCTCAGTAGTGTGGGCAGTGTGGCAGCTGCTGTTCTTAGTCGAAGCCATGTTTCTTTACGCCTCATTGACAAAGGTCGTGTGGAAGAAGAAGACCTTCTCACCAGCGCCCTTTATACCCCGGAAGAAATCACCCGCTTCAAAGCCAAAGAAGTCAAGAAACTGCTTGAAAAGATCAACCCTGAAGCCCGAATTAAAACGTTCCACGAAGAACTCACCCCTAAAAATGCCTTCTTGATCGATGGAGATGTTGTTATTGACTGCAGCAACAACTTAGAAACCAATGAAATCATTCAGAAGCGCTGCAAAGCCGCCAAGCTTCCCTGTATTACAGTCGCCTATGCCGGGCCCGAATTTCTCTTCTTGTGCAGCAAAGGAGGCTATAACCCTACCAAATGGCAAACCCAAGTGGAAAAACTTGGCACGGTCAAAGAAAAGGGCCTCTATTCGCCTTTAAGCTTTATAGCTGGCGGAATGGCTGCTGCTGAAGCTCTTAAAGCTTTATTGGGAAAAGGACTGAGTAAGAAGCCTTTCCGATACGATGCTTTGAATGGAACTAAGAAAGAGTTTTCTCTTTAAGTAAGCATTTTGCTTATTGTATCTTTATGACTCCTATATATTATGAGGTAATAAACCCAATAGAAGGCTGAAATCGGTGTTTAGGGGCCTGGAAGACGCTGTTTTCGAGCATATTTCTTTCGGAAGTCCTCTAGGAATTCTAGGAAAGAGCCCTTTTTAATTGCTTGGCGTGCCTTAGCCAAAAGATCCTGCAAGAAATACACATTATGATACGAGGTGTAAACGTAATTCACCGGATCATGGGTCTTAGAAAGAAAACGCAAGTAAGCCCGGCTGTAGTTTTGACACACAAAACAAGTGCAGCTCTCGTCCAAAGGCCCCAGGTCTTCCTTGAACTCCGCATTTTTTAGATGAATAACTCCTTGTGAAGTGAAGAGAGTTCCGTGCCTAGCATTGGCTGTAGGAAACGCACTGTCAAACATATCGGCACCCAGGGATATAGATTCTAACAAGTCCAAAGGGCTTCCGATGCCCATCAGGTAACGCGGCTTATGATTCGGAAGGATGTCTGTTGCCACTTTTACGGTTTGTAAGCGCTCTTCTGAAGGCTCTCCCATGCCCAAACCGCCGATCGCAAAGCCATCAAAGTTTAACTTTTTCATGAACTCACAACTTTCCTTCCTCAAATCTGGAAGGGTCCCCCCTTGAGTAATGCCAAATAATAACTGCTGGCTGTTATATTTTTTCTTTAACCGATCGTGCGCTTCCTTACACTGCTCCATCCATTCATGTGTACGTTTTAATGAATCCACATAACGCTGACGAGGTTCGTTGTAATCCGGCATGTCATCCAAACCCATCGCCACATCGGAGCCCAGACGGATCTGGATTTCCATGATCTTCTCCGGAGTCAGGTGGACTTTGCCACCCTGAAAAGGATTTTTGAAGACCAAACCATCTTCTTTATGCCCTGGATTGAAGGTTTTTCGAGAAATTTGAAACCCACCCGAATCAGTAAAGCAAACTCCATCAAACCCCATAAAGCGTTGGATACCCCCGGCTTTTTCGATGATCTCCACCCCTGGGTTTAATGAAAGAAGGAACCCATTCGAAATCAATGCCTGTACTGGCATCTCCTTCAACATGTCGCTGGTGAGGAATTTTACTGCTCCCTTTGTGGCGACGGGCATGAAAAACGGGGTTTCGGCTGTGCCATGCACTGTTTTAAGAAGGCCGACTCGGGCAAGAGTCAGCTTGTCTTCTACGATTACTTGGAACATTTCCTTCCAAAACTCTAAGCTCCTTAAAAAAGTATCCCCCGCACACAAAGCATATAAATTCCCCCTTATAACAAACGCTTATGTCGTTTAAAAGCATTCAAGAAGCCATTCAGCAAGGCAGCGGAAAGGTAGCCATCCGAGGGTGGGTCTATCGCGAACGGGGCAGCAATCAGCTCAAGTTTATTGTTCTAAGAGATTCTACTAATATAATCCAATGTGTACTGGAGCGGACGAAGTTTGAAGATCGGTGGGAGGAGATTGACAAGATTCAGGTTGAGACTTCCATGGAGATTGAAGGTACCATCAAAGAAGACAAGCGAGCCCCTACTGTATATGAGATTAGCGCAGAATCGTTTAAAATCATTGGAACTGCTGACACGTTCCCCATCACCAAAGACCAAAGCCCTGAATTCCTATTGGATGTAAGGCACTTAGCGATACGAAGCCGAAGGCATTCTGCGATCTTCAAAGTGAAGAATACAGTGTTACAGGCATTTAGGAATTACTACTTAAACCAAGGCTATTTTGAATGGACACCCCCCATTTTCCAACCCAACCAATGTGAAGGTGGCAGTACGTTATTTGAAGTCAAATACTACAAAGAAAAACTCTTCATGACCCAGAGCTGGCAGCTCTACGCTGAAGCCGGCATCTTTGGACTGGAGAAATTATTTACTATAAGTCCTTGTTTTAGAGCCGAGAAAAGCAAGACGTCAAGACACTTGAGCGAGTTCTGGATGGCCGAGATGGAAACTGCCTGGATGCAGTTACCTCAGCTTATTGACAGCGTCGAAGGATGCGTTTCCTTTATTGTTAAGGAAGTGGTTGAGAAAAACGAAGAAGACTTGAAGCTGCTGGGTCAAGATGTGGATAAACTGCGAAAGATTACGGCACCCTTCCCCCGTATCACCTACAAAGACGCTCTAAAGTTACTTAAAGAAAAGGAAAAAGTAAACGTTGCTTTTGGTAAAGACCTAAGGACGGTAGAAGAAGACCTGATTGTGAAGCACTTTGATAAACCAGTCATTGTCACCAACTACCCCAAAGTCATTATGGCTTTTTATAAGCCGACTGATCCTAACGATCCTGAGACTGCGTTGTGTTTGGATGTGTTGGCACCGGAAGGTTATGGAGAAATTGTCGGAGGCAGCCAGCGAGACACTGACATTGAATCGCTAAAAAAGGCATTGGTCAATATGGGCGAGAAACCGGAACATTATGAGTGGTACTTTGATACGCGGCGCTATGGTGGTGTACCACACAGTGGTTATGGCTTAGGTGTTGAGAGAGTTGTAGCCTGGCTTTGCCACTTAGATAATATTAAAGACGCCATCCCCTTCCCTCGAACGATGCTACGATGGAAGCCTTAGTTTTCTAGGCATACCTTTTTATAAAACCCTTTCTTAGATACCTCTACGCAGTTTACTTCCATTCATAGAGTAATACACTATCCTAAACCTTTATAAAAGAAGAAAAAAGCGTTCAGAGAGGCTAAAAATGGTGAATATCACGGTGCGAAAAGGAAGCATTACCACACTAGATGTAGATGCTATTGTAAACCCAGCCAATTCGTACGGGGAGATGGGCGGTGGAGTGGCCTGGGTGATCAAGAATGTTGGCGGAGCTGTAATTGAAGAAGAAGCCATGACCCAGGCCCGATTTCACATTGGCGCAGCTGTTTTGACAACCGGCGGAGAACTGGTTGCAAGGCATGTCATTCACACGCCCACGATGGAAGAGCCTGCCGAGAAAACCAACTTGTTCAACATCCAACAAGCAGTGGAAGCAGCACTCGAACTTGCTGAAAAAGAAGAATTTACTAAGATCGCCTTTCCTGGCATGGGTACTGGTGTGGGTGGGGTGGATAAGAAAGAAGCGGCGAAGACTATGGTGGGTGCTATTCGAAACTTTCCTCTGAATTCAGTTAAAGAAGTCGTTCTGGTTGGGAAAGAAGACGAAATGGTGAAGGCGTTTCAGAAGGCATTAGACCCCTAACACTTCATCCACCATTTTCTTTAACTTGGCTTCATACTCATACTTTTTCTCGCCTTCATCTTTTTCCATGGAAAGGACTTTCATCAAGTCCTTGATGAACTGCTCCTCTTTGTCTTTGAACGAAATTTTAATCTGACCCAGATGCTCCTTGATCAAGGCATCTTCCAAGTCATCCGCCGTAGCAAGGTCAATCTTGACCTCCTCGAACTCTTCACTGATGAGTTTAGAGGTGTTGCGCATGACGAAAAAAGCCCCTTTCTGATAGATGGAATTGAAAAGATCACGGAAGTTGATGTCAAATGGCTTGCCCGTGCGCAAGCGACCTTCCAAACGAATGAGGACGATGGAATCGGTGAATTCTTGTTTTTCTACTTTCTCCCTCAATATCTGCTCGACTTCGACTACCGACTTGCGATGGGCATCGATGTAGATCTTTACGACGTTTTTCACTTGGACGGGCTGGTACTGAGCGAAGCTGTCTTCGAAAAAATAGAAGCCACCGCGTTCGAGCTTTTCCATCTCCGAGAAACTGGCTGGAAACATGGGTCCGGGATAAACGACATTTCGATAGCCTTCAAGTGAGAGGTTCTTTACAATATGTACATGACCACCTGCATAGTAATCAAAGCCCTTCGGTAATAGAGAAATGGGGTTGGATTCCATCTGCTCCATCTCTTTTGGTTTTAGCTCTGTTAAAGCTGTGTGAAACATGAAGATCTTGAAACCCGGTTCGACCTCCAACGCAGCGAGATTAAGATCATCAAAATAATGCTTTTCAAGACCCCCTTTCTTTCCTAACATGCCTGTGATCTTTGATTTTGTCTTCGGATCTGTGGTGAACTTTAATGAGATTTTGTTGTCTGTGATTTCACCCCGAGCAACGTTGATGAGAAGACCTGCTTCTTCCAAGACATCCAACATGGTCTTTCCTGATGGGGAGAAGTCATGGCTACCTGGAATGCAATACACTGGAATCTGAGCTTCTTTCAGACGCTTTAATTGAATGACTGTCGCGCGGAGGTGATCGATGCCTGGCAAAGCCGTGTTGAACAGGTCGCCTGCAATTAAGACAAAATCCACCTTTTTTTGCAGACACAACTCGATCGCTTTTGTGAAAGCTTGGACAGTAAGGTCTTTCAGCTTGGGATCTCGCCAAGCCCCAATATGAACATCCGACATGTGTGCGAAGTGAACCATAGAAAGACGTATTTTAAATGGGTTTATATGGGTTATTAAAAAATGTGGGGCGGAGTGATAGCGGGGATAGGATTTGAACCTATGACCTTCGGGTTATGAGCCCGACGAGCACTCCTAGCTGCTCCACCCTTATAGGCAACTTACTTGCTCGCTATGGGAAACAGCCATATATACGCCCCACTTTCCTCGAGTTATGCGGGAGGTATTTAAACCTTGTGGATACAGCTCCTCGATAGATGAAGCCTTGTGGGGTATTTGGCTTTCTTTTTACAGTACAACAGACTCGTAAATTTTCACATATCTTCTTTATCTGGAAAATAGTGAATTTATCCTTTTGTGCAATAGAGATAGACCCTCTTCCAACATACCCCTCTGCGTCAATAAAACCAGAAACAACCCCTAATGACCATTGTTTGTTTGAGATACCCTTTTTCTTAAATAGACCCCATTCTCTCTCGAAAAAATAGAAAAAATTCTTAGAACTAACTCTAATTCTATTTACACTGTACCTTGTGTCTTTGAAAACAGAGCTGTATACCCTTGCCTTTTTTAATAGAATTATAAGATATTGCTGAATGTCTAGATCTTTAGAGGAGTGAAGATAAAACTCTACATTGTAATGGCGATCTTTCTTATTGTAATTGCTATATCCATCCCCGATGAATAACCCAGTTAAATATCCTTTTTCTTTCTCTGAGAGATTATCTATTTTTATCTTTTGCATGTTCGTAGCTTCCAGTTCTTGTTGATATCTTTTGTGACTGCTTGTCCAGTAAAAACGGCTCTTTTTGCCGTCGATAAATATACGGAAATTTTTCGGAATGTCTAGTGGCCTTTCCGAGTACCTTGAACATTCTTTTCTATATAGTTCATTTAAATTCTCTCGACGATATATAATAACTACTATTAAGTTACTAAATATCGAAACATTTATATACTCTAAAATCTTAAGATACTGTATGATCAAATACCTCTTAGCCGTTATGATGATGGGCCTCCTCATGGGAGGCGGTGCTGTTGTGGCCAGTGGAGGAGTTAAAGCCATTTTACCCACCCATCTCCTGGATGACTATATCGGTGGAGAAAAAGGCATTGATGTGGCGATTCCTCAAGAAAAGGAGATGAAGGTTGTGAAGTTTAACCTAGCTGCCTTCTACAAAGACATCCTCAAAATCAGCGACACACCAGACAAGATTACAGAATGCCGAGAACAGCAAGAACAAACCTTCAAAGCGTGTGTGGAGAGTAAGATGACTTCCCAACAGAAAATCCGCTACCAACAGCAAATGCGGCAGATCAATGACGCCATCCAATTATATAAGAAACACGGCGGACAACTGCATGAAATCCCTTTTGTACAAGACTTGATGGAAGAGGAATAAAATGAAAAACCTACTCTCTAGAATACAAGAAACTTTAGCCGAGACCGATGAAAAGTTAAGGACTGCATTTCTGCTTTCTGTCGAACAAAGAGCCAGAGGTCTCGAACAAGCCGTACAAAACGGAAACCTAAAAAAATGTCTTATAGGCGGAGCTGTGATTGGAGCTGGATTAATGACATATGGTTTAATTAACCGAGATGAATTTTCTACATATTTTGGCTTGGGTGTATTAGGTATGGATGCCATGTACGCAGCATGGTATGCCTGTTTGCCACGCGATCCGAAACCAAGAGATCCAAACGACATCCTCCAGCAAACCGATAAAGAAGAGTAATAAAGGATATAAACTCTCTTTTAATCCTAGATGTTATCATGACCTTCCCACCTGAATGGTTTTATCACGCTTGCGACAAGAGCTATCAATTAGCTACTGAACATCTACCCCAAGCTGTTCGAGATCGTCCTATGACTACTGCTTTTCTATTGGGTACCAGCGCTGCTTATGGCACTGTCGCTATCATTGAAAAAGGACTCAAACGGTTTTTAGGGGAACGAGCTGAAAAAATCATGCCTACCTTGGAAAGAATCGGGCTCTATTCTACAGTTGCTGTGCCCCTTGCTATCACTGTCCTTGACCCTGAATTTGCCAAAAACCTGCCGCAAGAACACCCCGTTTATACCGCAGGATGTTTGGGACTGATCGCGGGAAGCGCCCGAAGAGCCCTCGAAGATCTTGGCGTCTTTACTCCTCTAGAAAAACATGTTCAACAGTTATGGGCGAAACTACGCAAGACTCCACCTTCTGAACTCTTCTAAATGTTTTAGAACTACTTCGCGCCCTTACGCTTACGCTTCTCCTTTTTCATACGCTTACGCTGCCATTTCCAGCGCATTTGGCCTTTCTTTTTCCAACGACGACTACTACGCTTCATTTAGCCTTAAAGGGAAAGGAGGGATTTAAATAGTTAGCGGTTATTCTTCTCTCTAAAGAAACCTCTGTTTTCTTACTTATCCACGAAGAGCAAGTGCTTTTCCGTGCCTGTCAATTCCTTTAAAATCCGCTTGACAATGGTTTTTTCCGGATCCGGCATGAGTTTAACTCTGCCTTTTATATCGGCAAATGAAGCAAATTCGCCCTCTTTGCGCTGCTCCATGATCTCCCACATGTGTTTCTTACCGACGCCAGGGAGGAGTTCCAAGATGTGCATTCTCGTACTGAGCGGTTGAGCTCGGTTGATGAAGGCCACAAATCTTGCTTCTTGTTTCTTGATTAATTGAGCGACGGCGTGTTCCAACTCAGCCTTTGCGGTTTCTGTGAGCTTATCATACGGGATTTTGCCATTTACATGATGCACTTTGTCCCGTTTTCCATCCCCAATATAGACTTCTTCATAGGGCTGGAGGAAGATACCTTTCTTCGGGACGAGTTCGAGGATGGTGAAGTTTTCCTTGCCCAAGGCTTGCGCAATGGCTGTTTTTAAATGGATTGGGCGTCGGTCAAACGAATAGCCGTTCGGCAAGAAATCTAGCACTATCGCTTCTTCTTCTTTCTTTAACATACGACATCAGCCCCACTACACTACCTTAACTTAAGGGTAATATATAAACCTTGTGTGTAAAATAAACTCCATACTCCTATTTTTAACTACTTATAAGTTAGTTCAAATTAAGCTAAAAACGAAAGTTTTATATATCAGTAGAGCGTAACTAGAGGTATGAATCGAGTTGATTGTCTTCATTGAAAGTAAACTATTTATTCTAAAGAGACAAGAAACTCGTTCAACTAATAATTCTGAATCATTCAAGATTGATTCTATCTTCCTTAATGATTCTTTTTTATTGGATTCTTTAGTCCTTGGTGCCCGAGTTGATTATATTCATATACCGACTTGGCAGTTCTCTAACGTTTCTATGGTGGCGATGGTGTAACCTGGTTAGCACTGAAGACTGTGGATCTTCTAGTCCGGGTTCAAATCCCGGTCGCCGCCCCATTTTTTCTTTAAACAATGAAAAGGTGAAACCATGAAAACAAATGAAGTAGACGTAAATATAAGAAACGAGGACAAAGCTGTAAGAACGGCTGGTTGCCTTCACAGACTCAGCCTTTGGTCCTGAACGGTTTTGCCAACATGGAACGGTCTTATTAGATGGTGAGCTTATACCGATTCAAGAGCGACTTGGACGACTCCCTGTCTTTCAAGAACTAAAGCCCTATCAAGGACGTCCCGCCTATCAATGCTTAGAGCCTTGTTTTGCTAAATGCCCTTACTTTGTGAATGGCACTGGTATTCGAGAAGAAGCAGACCGACGCAAAAACCTATTCAATTTACTTACAGATGGATTTTAGCAAAAACACATATAAACCAACCCAAACTAGGTGATCAAAATGGAAGAACTGCAAAATGCGAAAGGAACGAGAGACTTTGCTCCGGAAGAGAAGATTGTACGAGAACGAGTGGTTCAAATACTCCGAGAGACCTTTGAAGAGTATGGCTATTCTCCTTTGGAGACTCCGATCCTCTGTCGGTATGATGTGCTCTCTGCTAAATATGCTGGCGGAAGTGAGATCCTGAAAGAAACCTTTCGGTTGAAAGATCAAGGCGAACGGGAACTGGCACTGCGGTATGACTTGACCGTTCCCCTCTCTAAGTTTGTAGGTATTAATCCGCAACTTAAGATGCCCTTTAAGCGATATGAGATCGGTCGCGTATTCCGAGACGGACCCTTGAAACTGGGACGATATCGTGAATTCTGGCAGTGCGATGTGGATATTGTTGGAAGCCCTACTGGAATGGCTGATGCTGAAATTCTTTTATTAACCAGCGCTGCCCTACGCAAACTTCAACTCAACAGCTACATTGAAGTGAACAGCCGTAATATCCTTGAAGGCATCATGGACTATGCTGGAATTACTGGCGAACAACGCATGGAAGCCATCATTTCTCTCGATAAAATCAAGAAAATTGGCGAAGAAGCTGTGCGAAAAGAAATGCAAAGTAAAGACATTGCCGAGGAAGCCATTGAGAAACTGATGAACGCAGCCAACTTGATTGGAAAAAACATGGAGATCTTGGACAAACTCAAAAAGATATTAACCAGTGAAACCGGCAAAAAAGGCATCGAAGAAATCGAGCAAATCCTTCAGTTCCTCGAAGCCTCCCAAGTTACCAATGTGCGCTTCACTCCCAGTCTTGCGCGAGGATTGGCATACTATACTGGGCCTGTATTTGAAGCCTTTTTGGAAAACAGCAAAATCACAAGCAGCATTGCCGGCGGTGGGCGTTATGATAACATGATCGGACAGTTTTTAGGTGGAAAAAAAGAATACCCTGCGACTGGCATCAGCTTTGGCCTTGACGTCATTACTGAAGCCATGAAATTGCTGCAAAAAGCCGAACAGAAAACAGTTGTTGAGATCTATGTGATCCCCATCGGAACTCCCCTAGAAAGCATGAAGATCTGCGAAGAATTACGAGAAGCAACGATTAAATGCGACATTGACTTGAACAAGAAAGGCATTAGCAAGAACCTAGACTATGCCAACTCACTTGGGATTCCTTACGTGCTCTTTGTTGGCGAGAATGAATTGAAAGCTAGGCAGTTTAAGTTGAAAAACATGAAAGAAGGGAGTGAAGAGATGTTATCGTTAGAGGAAGTGAAGAAGAAGTTTGTTTAAGCTTCTGGATACGCCCTTGCTAAGAGTTCCTCTTTACCCTTAAATCGCTTGCGAATCGGGCTTAATAGTGTATCAATCTCATACGCTACAGCCATCTTCAGGTCCTGAGGATGCAGTTTTTTATCTATAAAATCTTTCTCTAAGTCTTCGTACGTCTTATACTCTAAATCCCCTCCGAACTTTTCATCGCGAGAGATAATGAACGACTCCTTCTTATCGCTTTTCAACACCATGATCACGTACTGCACAAAGGCCAAGACGCCGTTTTCTTCGACTACCCCAATAGGGCAATGAGCCCCATTCATCTTCTTTTTTATGGTTTCTGTGTCATCCAAGATATCGATCTTTGACTTGGCATCACTCGAACTCATCTTGCTGCCGGTAAAACCTGGAAGCATCGGCGTCATGACTTCCACTCGAGCTTTGTAGCCAATCTTTGGCAAAACTTCCCTTGCTAAGGCGAGAATTTTACGTTGATCCAGGCCGCCATATTGAACGTCCACATCTAAGTATTGCTCGTCTAAGGCCTGCATCAGTGGATAAATAAAACCACTCAGCCTCGGATCATCGCCTAGTTTTACAACTTCCGAGGCTGCTCGACGGCAACGACTGAGCGTGGTTGTAGCAGCGAGCTTGATGACATCGAGTTGATATTCTCTTCTTAACTGAACCTCGCTGCCTTTCACAAACTCTAGATTTTGGGTTTCAATGCCAAAGGCTTCGACCATGGCGTGGAGAGCTTCCTTGTAGTATTCGAAACGTGCCTCGATGAGGTGCAATGGACTCTTCAAGGCGTCACACATGGCGTGTAGGTCGGCTAAAAGAATTTTGAATTTAAAGCCTGCCTTCAAGAAGTCATGAATCTTCATCATCGGAATGAAGTAGCCGACATGAACACGACCTGTACTGGCAAAACCGATGTAAGCAGCAGGTTGCTTTTTTTCCTTAAGAAGCGCTTTGAGCTCATCCTCCACTAAGATTTCAGCTGTGTTTCGCTTGATTAAGTTAAAACGCTCTTCGACGTCCATACTGTGCTTACAAAGGAGCGTTATATAAACGTTTTGTGCAGTAAACGAAAGGTTTAAAAAGAAAAGTATCATACTATGTCTTATAGTAATTACACACCGGGGGGTGGAGCGCATGGAAACCATGACCGTACAAGAAACACTGTTTGAACGAACACAAGAAGAGTCTGTTTTGACCAGGTACAAAACCAAATTTGGCGCATTCCTAAAAGCAACCTTCAAACGCAAAGACCTTGAGAAAACACCTGAACAACGCATCCAAGAAGCCCTCACGACGGTGCATCAACTCATTCAAGAGAATCAAGTTGAGCAGGCCAAGAACGTCTATAAAGACATGATCAACTACTATAACTCGCTGACCGACGAGAAAATGAAACAACAACTGTATAACGCTGTGTTTGATGTGTACAGTGTGCTGGCGACGAAGTGAACTATAAGAGATATATATATATATATATATATATATATGATCAACTTTTCTTTTTCTTGAGGTGATTTTATGAACCAAAAAGGAAAAATAGCCACTATAACAAGCTTACTTATTCTAAGTAGTTTGCTTATAGCCTTTGTACTTGCAGCACCCAAAGAATGCAGAGACCATATCGATAATGACGGAGATGGACAGATTGATTACCCTGCAGATGCAGGCTGCACCGGACCTAGTGACAATGACGAAACCAACTGCGGCGATGGTGTATGTGAAGGAGGAGAAACTCCAGCTACTTGCCCTGCAGATTGTGGAAGTGGCAACTTCACCGGATAAACCTTACTTTTCTTTTTTTCTTTTACCTTATTCCAAAAAAGAACAACAACACCGGCAGCAGTAGACAGCCCATGCTCTGCGTTCGGGCGACTTTCTTTAATGCCGGAACGAGGCCGACCATGGATGAGATGAATAAAACGAGAAGGCCCAACCAACCAGAAAGCCAAACGGCAAGAAAGGCAATGAAAGCAATGATGGACCAGCAAAGCACTGCGTAATTGACCTTTGAGATGAGCCTAGAAAAAACAAGGCCTAATTTTAAGGTGAGCCAAACCGAGAGGCCTCCGGCGATGAGTGAAATGACTAAGAACCCAAGAGCGAGTGGAAGCGTCATGATACCTGCTAATTCTCTTAAGGCAATGATGGAACCATTTCTGGCTTTGTCCAAGACGAACAAAGCCGCTATGGAGAGGACCATTCCCACTGTGTTGATCGCACCTTGCAAGATCATAAACCCATGATCACCTAGATCTCGGAAGAATTGCAAAGAAAGAACAGCGGCGATGGCACCACTCACCCCTGGAAGAAGGGCTGTGATGAAACCCGAAGAAACCCCTGCCCCTAAGGCTTTCCACGCCTTGTTTTCATCCAATTCTACTGTACTTAAAATCTGCTGCTCAGGAATTGGGTTTTCATCCTTCAAACTCACGAGTAGCGTTGCAATGCCAAAGAGACCGGATAACAAGGGGAATAAAGGGTCTTGCATGGGAAGGCTGAAAACCAGCCAACCCAAAATGCCCGAGAGCAGGAACACCAATAATGCCCAAACTTTTTCCTTTTCTCGCAGAATCATGAATAAAACAACACCTAACAAAATCCATTTTACATAAGGAGCAATAAGCGAGTATAAACGAGCGAGATAAACAAATACTGGGAAAAAGCCAATCCCTAACAATAACGCACCGAAACTCCCTATAGTTGTTAGCTTTACAGCCATCAAGCCATTGCCCCGCAACAGATACCGATGGCCTGGTAAGACTCCTAAAGCTGTGTCGGACTCTGGAGCACCTAAGAATACAGAAGGGATGACATCCAAAAAGGTGTGGGCGATGCTCATGCTCATGATGAACGTCGCTAACGATAATAAAGAGAAATAAGGCAAGAGAAGAGGAGTGAATTGCAAGACGAGAAGAGAGACTAAATTGATGTGAATGCCTGGAGTGAGGCCGGTAATAATCCCGGAAGTCACACCGAGTAACAATGCGATGATAAGCTCGAAAAACATGCCTTTGAACTCAGGCACTCCTTTATATGTTTCTCGACGACAAAACCGCAAAGTTCACGGCAATTACGGACAGTTTTCGATTAATCCGTTTGTTGTTCATTGATCCCGAAAAGGCTCATTTTCAGATCAAAACATTGGCAACCCAACCCGACAAAACACAACGTGGTTATTGGACACCAATATCTTACATTTAAACCTCCATGCAGACTTCCCCGAAGTGGTTTAGAAAGCTTTAAAAGCCTGAATTCGTAAGAATAAAGCCGGGGGTGATTAGTCCCCCGGCTTTGTCGATAAACCATGCAACGGCATATCGACAACCATGTACAAGTGTTCTTTAAG
>DATDWO010000029.1:0-8375 GCA_035289665.1 Candidatus Nanoarchaeia archaeon | reverse complement strand
ACCAATTGTGCGAAGCACGCGAAAACATTTACTTCTGCACGGACTGCGCGTGCCCCACGCCGGCACCAGTTCTCGCGGACAACTTCGAGCCGAACGAGACGCCTGACGTGGCCAAGCCGATCGGGTTCGGATTCACCAACGCGAGCCTAGACTCAGTTGCTGATGAAGATTGGTACCAGCTCACCGTACCACAAACCCAGGAGTTCCGAACCGAAGTACGAGATGTGCTCAGTCGCAGCGTTGAATACGAATTATGGGCCCAATTGCCTGGAACCCTACCTGGAACGGTCCGCTACGAAAAATTCTGTGGCCGACACGTCGGACAGACGCCCGATCGGCCTTGCACGGAAGCGGTTTGTGCGCGCGATGACTTTTCTGCGGAATGCAAGTATCCCATCACCGGAGACGGGAGCCTGACCATCACAGCGCTGGTGCGAGTGTACCACCAGACCTTCGCGCCGGAGCCGACCAACTACACCATCGCCCTGACTACTGCGTGCGAGTAATACCCTGCAGAGCTACAAACGAGAACTACTTCGTAGGTCCCTCGCTGCAGCGAAAACAAAAAAGCGAGGGCCAAAGAAGATCGCCATGCGAAAGCGACGGCGTCCGAAGCGCAAACCGCCACCCTAAAGAGCCCATCCGGAACCTTGAACAACAGCTCGACAAAAGAATTAACCCTCTCGTTCTCAACCTTGGTAAATTAAGGCAACTTGAACAAACAGACCCTGAACTTTATTTACGACTCAAACTGACAACGACTATGTTCGAAGGTGATGCTTTTGGATAAGTTAAACGAATGCTTCGAAAAAGGACTACTCAAAAAAGATATGAAACAACCAGATCTTGCGAAGAAAGATCTTCGACAAGCGAAGTTCTTCTTCAAAGAAACAGAGGAACTGGTTTTCTGAGCAAAGACCACAAACTAAAGAACTGACTCTTTCACCCACTTTTCAAACGCTTTATTCGCTGAAGCTGGGATCTTAAGGATGCACGGAACCTCATAAGGATGTATTTTCTCAATCTCCTTCTTGACTGCCTCAAACCTAGATGAAGCTGTCTTTAAGATGGTGACCCACTCTTTTCCTTGCGTAAGCTTGCCCTTCCAAGTATACATACTATATATAGGGGTTTGGAAGAGGTTGGCACAGGCAATGAGCTTCTTCTTAAGCAAGAGCTTAGCGATCCTCCTTGCCACGGCAAGGGAAGGATTGGTGACGTAGACCAAAATCAAGCTCATGCCCTCTTTAAAATGGAAAAGTTATAAAAAACTATCGAACTTTCCACTTCCATGCCCAAATCACGCCCTCAATGCGTACTCCTACTCCAAAACAACGAAGGCAAGATCTTACTTCAATTACGCGATGACAAACCTGAGATTCCCTACCCTGGTTGTTGGGGAACCTTTGGAGGTCAAATTGAAGAAAAAGAAACCCCAGAAGAAGCCATCACCCGCGAAATTCGAGAAGAAACTAGCTACGAACTTACTGATCCAGAATATATCGGAAACTTTCCTTTTGAAAACTACAACCAATATGTCTTTCGAAAAATCGACTTAACTATACGATTAGAAGCACTAAACATAACCGAAGGACAGAAAGGCGCCTTTCTCTCCTACCCTGAAATTCAACGAGTTAAACTTGCCTTCAACGCAAAAGAGATCCTTGAATTCTACTTTAAAAAATACCTTATCCCTTAGCGTTAGCTCGGGCTAGATTCACTGCAGTCGTTGTTTCATGGTAGATGCGTAGGCATTTAATTTTTTCTCCTACAAAATCAAAGCGGCTCATTCCCTTTAATGAGAAGTTAAATGACTTTCCCACCACCACCCCTGCTACTTGTGCTCCTTTTCTATACGTGAGCCTTGCTTCCCATTCTGTTAAAACTAGATTGTCTTTTTCCAGCATGATGAGGATATCAAACTCCGCATGACTGATGCGCTCTTGAAAGCTCTTGTTGTACTCTTGAATTCCTTTTACTCCTTTATAGACGGGAAAGTTTACGTTGTGAATTTGTACATCTTCTGTGAAGAGCTCTAAAAGAAGGTTTAGATCGGACTCTGCTCGCGCCTTGAAATACCTTTTTACTGCTTCTAGTTTACTCATACTATCTAATGTATTAAGTAAAGTATATAAACCCCCAGTATCCTCTTGTAAAGCGATGACGTACGAATGGACACAGTACAAGACCGACTATGGACATTACACCTGCCCGATCCATAAGACTGCCCTATTAATTGGTGATCGATGGACTTTGTTTATCTTAAGAGAATTCATCTACAACGGAGAACGACAAGGATTCAACCAATTGCTACGAGCGCTGAAACCCATCAGCAGCCGCACGCTCTCCTTGAAACTGAAGAAGTTAGAGGCTTGTAAACTGGTTGACCGCAAGATTGTACAAGAACGACCGATTCAAGTCCAGTATACCATTACAAGAAAAGGAAAGGCACTCAAAACAGCCCTTGATCACTTGGGCCGATGGTATAAAAAACACCATAGAGAATAGATTTATATAGACTTTTAACTTAACTATTATTATGAAGCGCAAATATACTGTTCTCATTGAAAAAGACGAGGAAGGGTGGCTTGTTTCTGAAGTGGTTGAACTTCCAGGCTGTCATACTCAAGCTAAAACTATGGATCAGCTTCTTGAACGAACCAAAGAAGCCATCCAAGCCTACCTCGAAAACTCGGAAGTTCCCGACATAACCCAAACGTTTGTTGGTGTTCAACAGATTGAGGTGTAATTCTTGGCCAAACTGCCAAAACTAACTGGGAAGGAATTAGGTAAAATCATTGAAAAATTCGGATTTGTTTACAGCCATACAACTGGAAGCCATATGATCTATAAACATAAAGATGGGAGAAGAACTTCTATCCCCCACCATGCTGGAGAAGAAATAGGTCCTGGCCTTCTAAATAAAATCATGAAAAAAGATTTGCAGATAAATCGCGAGGAATTCTTAAACTACCTACCATGAAGATCAGCCTCTGCATGATTGCCAAGAACGAAGAAGACTGCATTGCTGAGAGCTTGAACTCTGTCAAAGACTTAGTGGATGAGATGATTGTCGTGGATAATGGCAGTACAGATCATACTAAAGAAATTGCCAAGAAGTGCGGCGCTACTGTGTTTGACCACACCTGGAAAGAAGACTTCTCCGAAGCCCGAAACTTCGCCCTTGAAAAAGCCAAAGGCGAATGGATTTTGATACTGGATGCAGATGAAGTCATTGCGAAGAAAGACCATGATCGCATACGGAAGTTGATTGAGAACAAAGACATTGAAGGCTACATCCCTCTTATTCGAACGTATACTGCTGAACGAAGACTCAATGATTGGTATGCGAGCGATGACTATGAAGAATGCAAGAACTATCCAGGATACTTCATTGAACAACCTCTACGCTTGTTCCGCAATAAGAAAGAATACCGGTTTACTGGCAACGTGCATGAAAGCGTGACTCCATCCATCGAAAAAGCAAGTGGTAAACTAGGCATTTGTCAAGTACCCATCCATCACTACGGAAACGTCCGCAAAAAAGACCAGATGGATGAGAAACAACAAAACTACACCCACCTCTGCGAAGAACAACTCAAAAAAAACCCTGAAGACGTGAAACCCCGATATGAACTATCCATTGCACTCATCCAACAAGACCAGTACGCGAAAGCAAGACAACACTTAGAAAAGATCAAACAAAAAGAGCCCGGGTACAAAAATACGCTTTTGTTTCTTGCTGAGACGTACACCCGAGAAGGCAAGCTCAAAGAAGCCATCAAAACCTACCACGAAGCCATTGCCTTCCAGCCGGGAAACTCGACTCCCTGGGCAAATATCGGCTTTCTCTACCGAGTCCAAAATGATTTAGTCAATGCTGAACGATACCTCAAAAAATCCCTCACACTCAACGTGCGCAACCCTGCCGTCATTGACCAACTCAGCGAGATCCTGATGCAAAAAAAAGAAACGGAGAAAGCCCAGAAACTCCTCGAACTCGGCCTGCAACACGGACGCAGCCCGACTCACCTGAACAACCTTGCCTGCATCTACCTGGCACAGAACAAAAAAGAAGAAGCCAACTTGTTGTGGAAAGAAGCTAAAGAACAACTTGAAAAACTTGCTCAAAAACAACTTCAAAACGATCCCTTACTCAAGCAAACGCTGGAAAAAGTCAAGAAAAACCTGGAGAGACTTAACTCTTAACTACTTACTTAGATGCTAAACAAATCCTTAAATACTACACCTACTCTTAAACAAGATGCAGAAAGGACAAATCACCCTTTTCGTCATCCTTGGCCTATTGGTTATCCTGCTCATCGGCTTCTTTACCTACATCCAACAAAAAACCACTCAAAGCCAAGTACAAACCACTGTAGACCAATTGCTATCGGAATTCATCGAAAAGAATGCCATTCCCCAATACGTCAAAAACTGCCTAGACACCCTAAGCAATGAAGGGGTTTTGCTGCTCGCCAAACAAGGCGGAGTCCTCTACCAAGACCAAAAAGGACCCACCCCTCGAAACCCAACCGCCCGAGGCGTAGACTACCTGCCTTATTCTTTTGAAGGAACCCTCTATGACGTCTGGTACGGCATCCACGACGTTGAATTCCACTCCTGCCCTGAAGTAGAAGAACAACCCCCCGGCTACCCCTCCCCTGGAAAAAACATTTCCCAACTTACCCTCCCCAAATACCTAGAAAAATGCCAATACTTCGACCGCTTCTCAGGATACTACGGCATCAACACCCTACCTAAACTTTGCGACCCCAAAGGCCCTAACCATATTGGAGTCACGCAATCCAAAACGCTCTATAAAAGTTGTGAACCGGGAAGTTATGGAGTCACCAGCGAAAGCACCATCCAATACCAACTCCAAACCTACATCCAAAACCACTTACCCCTCTGCGCCAACTTCAGCGTGTTTGAAGATGCTTACGGGAATAAAGTCGACATCCTAGGCAAACCCAATGTCACCATCATCTGGGGAGATACTGACTTTACCAGTAAATCCATCTACCCTTTCCGAGTCGCCATCAAAGGCAAAGAACCTGTCATCAAATATGTAGACTTCACCCAAGACAACAAACTTCGCATCAAAAAACTCCACTACTACGCCAACGAATTTTTAACCAAAGAAACCCAAGACCTGTTTTACAATATAGAGAAAGACCATAAAAAAGGAAACTTCTACGAAGAAAGCTTCCAGCTCGAAAAAATAGAAACCCCCTGCAACCCCTGCCCCTTCAAACCTGCCCAGTTCGACCGCCTCTTTATCTTACGCGATGAGCGCAGCAAAGCCCTCGGCCAAACCCTCACCTTCCTTCTTCCCGTCAAAAATAGACGGCCCTTGTTGGACATCCTCCCAAAAAAATACGACGAACCCTACAACACCAAAAGCTTCAGCAAAAGAGTCAATGCTAGCGGACGCATTGTGGCTATCGATTATGCCGTCTACAATGGCACCAAGATCCTCATCCAACCCCAAGGCTACGATGCCGATGACGATCCTATCCTCTATTTATACGGCACCTGGAAACAAACCCAAAACTCCAACATCGTCAACAGCGCCTGCTTCAACCCTGACAACCCCTTCCCATTCACCTCCGGACTCTATCGGTTTTATAACCAAGACCCTAATTTTTGTACTAACCACTTCTCCGTCAACCTAGGCCTATGGACCAGCAGCTCTGAATATGTTACGACCCAACAAAAAGCCAGCTACACTGTCACCAACGACGACATCGGACTGCACTTTGTGAACGTAAGCGTCCAAGACCCTAGCGGACTGATCGACTACCAAGAAGCGGCGATCCTTGTTATCCCTGAAGAATACAAGAACTTGACGAACCCGATACCTTGATTCTCCCTCGTCTAAAAACTAAGAAAGATTTATAAAGAGATAAAGCCGGTTTAAAGATAAGAGGTTGATCATTTGAGAAGGGCACTGATATTGCTTGTATTTACTCTTGCTATCTTAATAAGCCCTCTCGTCCAAGCTCAAAACATTGGAGGAGGCTGCTGCTTTGATGCGGCGACTGGCGAATGCATGACGGTACCCTCCACTCTTGTTCCTGATGAAACCGCTTGTCGCGCAACAACGGGCAGTGCTTTTGTCGCTAACGACTGCCCCGCTCTAAGCCAATGCAACTTGGGCTGCTGCTGTTTCTCAAACGGACAAACCCAAAGCACCATACCCGCCCCAGTCTTTAGCTGCCACCCTGGCGCTGAAAAACGAGAAACCGTCTCTACTACCAACTGCCAAGACCTCTGCGCCCTACCCCCACAAACCTTTATCGTGAAAGGCCAAGTCACCAACCGAACCGGAAGCGTACTCAACCTCCTTCGCGGAGCAAGCGTGAGTGTACCCAACCTAGACAAACAAGACGTCACTGACACGGGAGGAAACTACCTCATCCGAAACATCCCCGCCAGTACCTTACAAGATTTCATTGCCAGTTTCCCTGGCTGTGTGCAAGTCAACCAAAGCATCAATGTCACTCAAGACCTTACCAACATCAACTTTGAACTGGACTGCACCTGCACACCCGAGGTACTGTGTGATTCCTTTCTAACGGCACCCTGTATCGAGGGAATTCAGACTATTCAATGCCGCGATGAGAATGATTGTCAGAGACCTTTCAACAGAACTCAGACCTGCGAAGGACCCTGCACTGCAGACAGTATAGGCCAAGTCACCATTACCGACATCAAACCCGTCCCCCGAAAACCAAACTTCCTCATCGACTGGGTGTTTGATAGCAGTTGCAAAGGACAAGAAACCATCAAGAACACGGTTATGCGATGCAACGATGCGCAAACCAACTGCGCTGCTATTGCCCTTACCACTGAAACCCACTACGAAGACAATGGAACCGCCCCCAACCCCATCCTTCCTGAAACTACGTACTGTTATCAAATTCGAAGCCAATTCTTCGACGGAAGCGTAAAAAACAGCGAATTCAAATGCATCACTTCCGGCGATGCGGCCTGCTTAACGCAAAGCGGCAGCGAATTTTGCCTGGACAACCAGCGAACCACTTGTGACGCTCAAAACAAACTCCAAACCATAGAAGACTGTGGCGAAACCAAATTCTGCCTAGGACCCTACCCAACTGGAAGCGAAAAATCCGGCCAGACTGAATGTGTAAACAGCGGCACTTGTAACAAATGCAATGGCTTATTTGAAGAATTCTCTTACCTAGACTACTTAAAAGCCTTCATCGGATTCGGCAGCGAACGAGAACTCAAAAAATGCACGAACAGCGATCCTGACGATCCTGGACTGGTCCAACAACACATCTGCTACTTAGACACCAGCGACACGATCGTTGACATGTACCATAGCTGCAGCCAAGTCAAAAAATGCGGCCACTACCGCTCTGAAAAAACCTGTGCACTCGAAGAAAGCAAAGACCCCTGCCTCAAAACTCTGGACTGTCAATGGTTCAAAGTCTACGGAGAAGATGCCAGCGCCCAACTCGGCCTGGGTATCTGTAGCAGCACCACCCCCACAGATGAAGACTGTCAAAGCTGCAGCGAATTACTGGGTGGATGCACCCAAACCAACTGCGAACTCATCGGCGGAGGAAGAGGAAGAAACTGCTACTTTGACGGCGACCCCAATGGCTTAGAAAGCACCAAAGGCTGCGCCGGAAAAGAAAAAATCATTTGCCGAGACTATGACACTCAAGAAGACTGCGAAGGTGGACAAGCGGTCCAAACCAACGCCCAATACAATGAGAATAAAACCCGAATTGGAGGAACCCATGAACTCGTCCCGAGTAGCGACCTCCTAGGATTTGGCCGATGCTTCTGGGACCCCAATAACAACCGCTGCGAACGAAATGCTGACGCCCTAGCCGATAAAGACTGTACAAGCTTAACCGACTTCACCTGCCAAAAAGACTTTGCACCCCCTATCACCCAGATTAATATTCCTTTGACTCCCCTCACTCAACGCCCAGCCTTCAATGAACAAGTCATCATCAGCGTCAATGTACAAGACAATACCTATGCCTCTTCACTCATCGGTACATTTTACTGCGTCATCAATGCAACCCAAATCTGCTACCCGAACATCAACATTCAAAATAGAGGAGGACACATTGAAGAAAACCTTAACACCTCTGGAAGATACAAGGTCTTCTACTACTCCTTTGACCCCGCCAAAAACCTAGAAGTTATCCAACAAGCGGTTATTGAAATTGACCTGGATGCACCTGTTATCACCCTAGATACGGTAGACAATACCACTAATGAAAGCCAAATTGGAGTAACCGGACACGTCAGCGAAGACACGGTTCAACTCTGCGCTGAAAACAGTGCCTTACCCGGAACGAAGCGATGCATTGTACCCTGCAGTGTAG
>DATDWO010000028.1:0-45714 GCA_035289665.1 Candidatus Nanoarchaeia archaeon | reverse complement strand
CACCAGAAATCACGTGATTTCTGTGTCAACTGAAACAGAGTTTCAGTGACCCGAAAATCTATGATTTTCGTGGTGCCGGAAATGTTTTGGACATTTCCGAGCATTTGAACTATTTTATGGGGTTATTCAAAGTCCTCTATATTCTAGTATGGATAATTGCACTACCATAGGTTACGATGTGAATATGCTTATTTATGTGCCACATTTACTATACCTTTATAAGTCCCCAGACTTCCTTAAGCACATGGGTATTTCGAAGAAAAAGTTAGAGGATTTCAAAAAATCCATTGACAACGCCAAGAAAATCTTGGTTTTCTTTGATGACGATTGCGATGGTCTTGCAGCGTTCTTGCAAGTTCATCAGTACAAGGAGTGCATCGGCGTTGCCATTCGAGCAGTTCCAGAGCTCCGTGCGGATTACATGCGCAAGGTCAAAGAGCACGAACCAGACCTCATCTTGGTCTTTGACATGGCCATGATCAACGAAGAATTCCTAGAAGCCAACAAAGTGCCACTAATCTGGGTGGATCATCACGAACCCAAGCAGCCCAAGGGGATCACCTACTTAAACCCTCATTTAGAAGACGAAGAAGACAACCGCCCAACTTCTTATTGGGTACATCAAGCACTAAACAGCAATGTTTGGCTAGCCACCTTAGGCTGTATAGCAGATTGGTTCTGGCCAGAGTTCGCAGACGAGTTCAAAAAGGAATATCCAGATTTGCTGCCCAAAGAAATCAAAACCGCCCCGGATGCCTTGTTCAACTCTAAACTAGGTACGCTGGTGCAGGTTTTCTTGTTCAACTTGAAAGGAACCGTCTCGGATATGAACAAGTCCATTCGCACCTTCACAAAGATCAAATCACCCTTAGAGATTTTAAACCAGGCTTCAGAGGCAGGTCAATTCCTGTACAAACGCTACGCCCCGTTTAGGGAGGAGTACGAGCGCATCTTAAACAGCATTCCCGTCTCAACAGATAAATTTGCAGTGCACATTTACGAAAATGCAGGGAATGCTTATTCTTCAGAGATTAGCAACGAGCTGATGTACCGATACCCTGAAAAAGTATTCTTGATCGGAAGAAAGAATCAAGGAAAGATTCATGCTTCATTAAGGGCCGTAAAGATAGATGTCTGGACTCCTTTGCAAAAGGCCTTGACCGGTTTAGAGGCTTCAGGCGGCGGACATAAAAACGCGTGTGGTCTTTCGGTCAAAGAGAACGAGCTTTCTAGATTAATAGACGCTTTGCGTAAAGAGCTCAGCTAAAAGTCACCAAGAGAGTGTTGTTTTTTGTTGTGCCGCTCGAGACGTTTCGGAGGTACAACTCTCACCCAAGTATAACCCCATTTCTTCAGCATGTTCTCAGCATTGGGCGAAATGGTTGGGCTCGCAAGGATCCCTTTCACTTTTTTCACGCCTTTCAACTCGATGATTTTCTCCACATATCGTCGAAGCTGCGTCACGGCATCTAAATTCGCTGTATATCGTTTGCATTCCACAATCACCAAATTCCCCTCACGATCATGGCCAAAGACATCAATAAAACCAAACTTTGTGTGTTCCTCTCGAGATAAAGGCTTGAAATCTTTGCTGATGGAAGTGGGGTTTTGCATAATCCAGTCGCTCATGTCTCGTTCCGTGCCCACCAATTCTAATTTCTGTCCGTCTTCAAGTTTCCGAGTCAAGCAATCATACATTTTGTAGATCTCGATGTCTAGGTAGTCTTTGTCACCAGGATGGTATGCTTTAAGCGAATAATGCTTATTTTCACGCTGTAACTTAAGTTCACCCCCAGCTTTCATATAATTAATAGGGGTGCTTCCCTCCGGTTGATGGATCTGCATGGTCTTATCCTGCTTGATCAAGATCAGCCGGTCGCCCCTGTCTAAGAACGCCTCAGCACGCCCACTGTATTGAATGCTACACTCACAGAAAAACACAAAGGTCTGCGCCTTCTTCAGGGCCAAATCAAATTGTTTCTGGAAGGAAACAAAGTCCATACAGTAAGAACTCAGCAAGGCTTTTTAGGTTTTGTGGTTAAGCAAGAAGGACCTTCTTCCCCATCTTCTCCTCATACACCTTCACAGCCTTCGGGCTTCCTTTCAACAATCGCTTCACCGTGTTATGCACGGACGCAGACTCTTCCAGAGGGATCGCTTCTAAAAGGCGCAGTAAGGATTCCACTAAGGGAACTTGGTATTTTTCATCCAGTTGGTTGAGTTGGTTGAACGCTGCCAGCATTCGAAAGGTTGTCATTTCATTCCATTTCCCTAATTGCAAGAGACACTCAGTAAGGTAAGCAAGTCCTTCCACAGTTAACAGGGATAGTTTTCGATTCAAAGCAAAGAACATGTACAAGGCGCGTTGCTGAGGGGCTTGTTCAATTCGGTAATGGGGATCTTTGGCAGTTTCCTTGATCAGTGAAATGGCTTCTTTTCCTTCCATGCCACCGATGGTGGAGAGGTAGCTTTCCCAACTAACAGGGCTTTGAGTGAAGCCATCTTTCAAGGAGCGTGCAATTTCAACTCGGTCAGGCGCTTGAGTTTTCAAATAAAGTCGCAAAGCGGTATATCGGTCTGGATAGTTAGGAGCTTGAAGTTGGTTTCGAAGAAGTTCATATACATCAGGGGTTTCCAGGCTAGCCAGGAGATCTAAGCACGCAGTTTTGAGTCTTCTGCTTTTGATCGTAACGACTTCATGACTGAGTTGACTTCGGTAGAGAGGAGAGCTAGCTAGGTCATGGTAAATAGCTAAAAGTTCACCCTGATACTTTTCAGCAAGGGTTTTCTTGATTTTTTTAGTAGCGTTATAAATTTCCAAATACCAGTGGGACTGTGTGTCGTCGCGGATCATGTCTATGACACGCAGCATGAATCCTTTCACTCCCATATCAAGCTGATGGTCTTGTAAAGCTTTTCCAAACAGTTCGACGAAGAACGAGCTAACCTCTAAAGAAAAGTCATTCACTAGTCGCATCTTTTCTTGCTCAAGAAGTTCTTGGAAGGCCATGTATCGGTTCACAACGTCTGAATCAGTAAGGGCTTGCAGCGAGAGTTGTTCAGGAGTCATAAACGGTCTAATCTTACCGTAAAAGCTGTGGCCTCTATTCAGGCTTACATAAGCAGGTTTTGTTTTTAAGTCTGTATAGATAATTTTTTCTTTCTGGTTTTTCACCCAGTAGGTTTGGCTGGTTCCAGGAAGGTCTTTGCCGTGCTCATCAACAAGCGCTAAGCAAAGAGGGAATTGCCACGCCTCGGTTTCATTTTGTTCGATTTCAATGGTATATTGGTTGCTTTCATAACTCGTCTGAACCGTTAAGGTCGGATACTTAGGGCGCTTCAACCAGCCGTCTGCCATAACTTGCAACTTCAAGCCGGAAACTTTTTCCATGGCTCGAATCCAATCTGTAGTGGCTGCATTCCCATGTTTGAATCGTTGGTAGTAAAGAGCCAAGCCTTGTTTGAGTTTATTTTTTCCGATAAGAAGTTCGATCATACGAATAAATTCAGGAGCTTTGACGTAGGTCACTGAAGTAATCAGTTCGTTGGCGGAATTAAACCCTTGGGGGACAATGGGTAAAACAGTAGGGCTGTTGTCTTGGTCAAAAACCCCATTCATGGGTGCATAAAGGGAGAGGATGTCTTGAATGCGAACGTAATCTTCACCAAAGAGCTCCGCCCAATAATCTTGTTCTACATGCGCGGTCACGGCTTCATTGAGCCAAATCTGGAAAGGATCAGTACCTGTTACTTCACTACCGTTCAAGTTGTGGTAAAATTCATGGACCTTCACTCGGAGCATGTATTCATAGGCTGAGTCGTCCATAAACGACGTAGGCATGATGGCATTAGTAATAATGGTCGTGTTGCCGACATTTTCCATGCCTCCAATGTCACTGTTTTGCATGCCAATTTCTCGGTAGATTTTTCCAGTATATTGATAACCACTGTACTTCTGAATCCAAAGAATGGCTTGCCGTGTGATTTCCAGGCTTTGCTCAGCCACTTTCGGGTCTGATCCAATCGGCACCAATAGTTCCAATCTAAAAGAAGTCCCATCAGGATAAACGCAATTTTTTGTAAATGTAGCATACGTCCCAACACCTAAAAAGAACAGATACGGTGCCATGGGCGTGATGTGATTGTGATAGATCATCTTAGAGCGTCTATCACCTTGGGGAATGGGCTTAGGATTTCCTTGTGCATCCATACACTCCGGCGCCGGATCTCCATTGGATAAGAAATTAGTATAATGTGAATTCGCAAGAATCGTAGTAGTGTAGGTACACTTGGCCGTCATGTCATCAAAACACGGTACGAGTCGTTGAAAGCCCCATTGTTGGCATTGCGTGATCTGCGTCGGCGGAGCTCCTGCAGGCGTTTCATCGTAGTACAACCCTTCCAGGATATTTTTAGTGGGCTTACACGTGGTTTCAGTGCGAATGATAAACTCAGTCCCATTTGAAAGGGGCGTAGAAAAACTCAACACCAGTTTATCCTTTTCTTTTTCATAGGTGAACTTCAAAGGCTTCTTTGCTTTTTTCTCAAGATCTGTATATAGGTAACAGCCATGAGCCTCTAGGTTCTTCGCATCCAATCTTAGTTCAGTAATGTCCTGCAAGGCCTTCATTCGAAAGTCATTGCTCACTCGGGTATGGTCATCATGCATATCAAAGACTAAATCCATATGCACAGCCTTCACAGGTAGCTTTCCAAAGTCTTCAGGATAGTACTTGAACTCACGCATAGAAGCAAGGGTTCATCAAGAGTATTTATGGGTTTTGCTCGAATAGGTCTGAAAACAAGCTATTCTTTCCCTTCTTCCATCTCGTTCAGCATTTTCTTCTTGTTCTTTTCCACAAGCAGCCAGAGGAGAGGGTAGCTTCCCGCCCAGATGTAAGTCTCAAAAAGTTGCCAGGTTCTTTTCAATCCTCTGTAGCGCCTGCTTTTGTATAGTGAACTGCGCGACTTAGAGAACATGATTAGCGCAGTTCACATATAGATAGCTGCGTACAATAGAGTAGCATAAGCTACGCAGTTATCTATACATCTGCTTGTTGTCAGGGCTCCAAGTTCTCCACACATCAGCTGGAGTGGGTAGTCTTGCGTTTCTGATCTCTTCTGCAGTGAAAGTCTGGGGCTGATTTTGTTCTTCTCTGGCTTTCTTTAACATGTTAACAGTTCGTTTGGTAAATTCAACTCCATCTGTTACGATTCGTGTCATATTTTTGCCCCCCATGGATTGCCAGTTTCCTTGTATTGCCGGTGCATTCGTTTCAAAGACCAATAGGTGAGCCAGATCATGGCAAGTGTAAAACCATCAGCGATGAATCGGAAGGGTGTGGTGAGAAAGCCGATGACTAGAAAGAGGATGCCTACTGCGCCGATGGCTGTAAAGCCGTAAAGCATTCCTTTGTTGACGTTTTGCGCTGTTTTTTCGATGTTCATCGTATCACCTCTAGTGTATGACTAGTTTGAATAAGACATAAATGCTCGCTGCTCCAAGTCCCAGGATGATGCCCCATTTCAAGACCCAGGTTAAGACCTTGTAGGCAACCCAACCCACAAGCAATCCAGTGATGAGCAGGAACAAGGCTTCGCCGGATGACAAGCCCGATAGGAAGCCTGTGGCTTGGCCGGCGTGGCTTGCCGCTTGGGCTGTGGCTTCCTGCTTAACGGTTTTCATAACCATTGACGTTATTTGACTCATTTTTTATCTCCTCTGATGACACTAGTAAAGATGTACTTCTATATAAATATTTCTATTATTTAGTATACTTTATACTACTAATTAGAAAAGTATATAAAATAAAGCATATTAAACAAAGGCATGAAAAACAATATAAACCCGCCTGCAATCATGTTTAAACATATGGCCAAGATCATCCTTTCTACCATGTACGACGCGAGCCCTGTCATCTTTGCCATCACCAAGTTCGGCGCCGACCGCATCATTGTAGTCTTAAACAAGGAGTCTGATAAGGAACAGGACAAAGCCTTAGAAACCCTGCAAAACTCGTTCAAAGGAGTACTGGAAGTCAAGACCATCAAAGTAGACCCTTATGATGTTGTCCAGATTGCAAAGGAAACCACCAAAGCCATCGACTTGATGAGCGACAAGGACCAATTGATCGTGAACATATCGGGCGGTAGAAAGACCATGGCTCTAGGATTATTGTATGCTGCTTATGCCCGATCGTCCAAGATCAGCAAGATCGTGTATTGCTCCGAAGAGAAACAAGTCATTCAACTGCCCAAGCTCAGCTTTAAATTAACTCCCAGCCAGCAGAAAGTCATTGAGCTCATTGATGCAGGCAAACACAAGAACATCCTTGACATGGCCGACAAGATAGAGATCTCAAGAGGAATGCTTTATAGGAACATTAAAGAATTACAAGATTTAGGATTATTGGAAGAAAACGATGGACTTAAATTAACCGATGCAGGGAGGATCAGTGTGTTATGAAGAAGAGAACGACTGGGGTTTAAAAAGTAAAAAGAACGATATGCCAAAAATGGGTAATATTACTCAAAAATAGGTAAATATTGATTCCATTAAATGGGAGACAGTGTCTCCTAAATCGGGTTTGCCATGCTATTGCGAACTGATAAATATAAGTCAGTCAACGACTGACGAATTTTGCAAGCTGATCGGTGGAGGAAGGACAAGTTACTATGAACAAAAAAGAGTTCGAATTTCTGATCTCTGAGGGAGAAGGGTATAATGTCGAGTTTAAGGAGTCTTTCTCCTCGGATTTAGGCAGGGAAATATGCGCATTTGCAAACTCTAACGGAGGCAAAATCCTGCTGGGGGTATCTGATGACAAGCAAATCAAGGGAGTTGAAATAACAAATAAGCTAAAATCCCAGGTTCATGACTTGGCAAGGAACCTCGATCCAAAGTTGGCATTATCCCTTGAAGAGTTCGATAACGTCCTTATTATTAATGTTCCTGAAGGAAAAAACAAGCCTTATTCTGCAAACGGCAAGTTTTATATGAGGCAGGGCTCAAATTCCCAGCAGCTTGCAAGGGATGAGATAAGGGAGTTCTTCCAAAAGGAGGGCAGGATAACCTTTGATGAAAAGCTAAATGAGAAGTTCGATTTAACTGCTGATTTCAATAAAGACGCTTTCAGCCTGTTTTTGGAAAAATCAAAGATAAGCTCGGTCTTAGGCAGGGAAGAGATCCTTAAGAATTTAGAGCTTTTAGAAGATAAGAAGCTGAAAAATGCGGGGGTCCTGCTATTCTGCAATAATGTCACTAGATTTTTTCTGAATGCTCAGATTACCTGCGCCTTGTTTCTAGGAAGGGATAAAGTGAATATTCTCGATAAGAAGGAGTTTTATGGCGACCTGCATTCAAACTATAACCAGGTCATGGAATACATCAAGTCAAAACTAAACACAGAATACCTGATAAAGACAGTAGGCCCCCGGGAGGAGAGGCTGGAATTGCCTGAAGAAGCGCTGCGTGAGGCATTGCTCAATGCGATCGTGCACAGGGATTATTTTTCAAATGCAGAGATACAGGTTTACATCTTCAAGGACAGGCTGGAAATCGTAAATCCCGGCGGGCTTGTCCCAGGGATAAGGCTCTCTGACCTTGGGAAAAAAAGCCTTTCCAGAAACAAGCTGCTCTTTGGCCTGCTTTCCAGGATGAGCTTGGTGGAAAAGGCAGGCACAGGAATTTTAAGGATAAGAAATGCCATGAAAGACTACAAGCTTGAGCACCCAAAGATAGAGACGGACGGGAATTGGTTTGCTATAATATTCAAGAGGCCTGACCTGCAGAAAGAAAGCTATGAGCAAAGGTTCTACGGCGAGGAAAGTTCCCAGAAAAGTTCCCAGAAAAGTTCCCAGAAAAGTTCCCAGAAAAGTTCCCAGAAAAGTTCCCAGAAAATCTTGGATTTAATAGAGCAAACCCCCAGCATTACCATCGAGGAGCTTGCAGGCAGGTTATCACTCACAGACAGGGCGATCAAGAAGAACCTGGCCAAGCTCAAAGAGAAAGGCCTGCTAAAGAGAGTCGGCCCTGACAAAGGTGGTCATTGGAAGGTGGAGAAATGAATGAAAGAATTGAATCCCAGCAGAAAGTCATTGAATCCATTCAAGACGGTAAGTTTAAAAGCGTCCTAGACATGGCCGACAAGATAGAGATTTCGAGAGGAATGTTGTATCGTAATATCAAGGAGTTGCAGGATTTGGGATTATTGGAAGAAAACGATGGATTGAAGCTTACGGATGCAGGGAGGATAAGTGTGTTATGAAAATTAAAATTGATTTTATAATTTTTATGATTCTAATTATAATTCTAAACATGCAAATTTCTCTTGCAATGACTCTAAGTCAAGCAGAGGGATATGAGTTTGAAGCAAACGAAGTCAATGATATGGCAAAAGTGGTAGATATAACATATTCAAAATATAGTGATGGTGACAAAATAGCAAGTGATTTAATGCAGGGAAAATGGCCTGAAAAAAATATTTTACTGAGAGGAGAGGGAATTATAGATCAAAATTTTGCTACGAACGGTTTTTGTAGCAGGATGCTGCCAGAGTTATGCGGTAAAATAAGACCTGATGCAATAAAAATTGATGGACCTAATAAAAAAATAGAAATAATTGATATGAAATTAAGCGGATCTACTAGAGAAAGCCAAGATGAAGTACTTCAAAAACTAGCAGAAAAGCTATCAAAAACTATTGGATCTGACGTAAAAATAGATATAAGATGTCAAAAAGTCTGTTCATATTCTGAAGAGGCTATTAATGGAATTAAAAGAGTTGTTACACCCGTTGCTCCTCGAGGACCCCCATTATCAACCGAAATCGGAAAAAAGATAGAAACGAAATATAATCCAACCCCCTCCACAAGTATACCATCGGAAAAATATTCTAGTAAAAACTCTGCTGTAGAAGAAAAAATAGTTGAACCAAAACCAACAAAAAGTGTTGGTAAGATTATAGGTACTGCAGGTGAAGTAGCATTTTATGTCTGTAGCCCGAAAGACATTTCTGAAATCTATTTCGATGAAGTTAATAAAAAAGCATTATATGATTGTATGCTTGATGCTCCTGAAATAAAGATTAAAATTAACGATCAGTTTGTAAATAATATACGTGTACATGTAGGGGTTTCCAAACAAATAAATCCTTTATCTTTATGTGGTTGTAAAAAAGATGAGTCTAAAGCTCTATGTTGTACGGCCATAATCGGAGAGTATTATAACATAAACTTGATGATAAAAAATGGCAAGTTATGCACAGGGGATGAACAAAGAATAGATAATATAGAACAAGATGTAAACATTCAAAATGAAGTTACTGGTGCTGTGAGTTCTCTTTGTGAAAACTTTATTGATAAGCCAACATCTTGGGCTGTCAACGAAATATTAAAGAATATCCCTAAAGATAATCCTGTAAGACATCTCCTTCAAGCAGTTCTTAAACTTCCCGGAGACATTATTAAAGTAGGAGTAACTAATGTTTACGATAATTCTAATAATAACGGTGCTTATAAAGGATGCCATAAAGGACGTGCACCCATGAACTGGTGTAGTCCAGATTGTAAGTGTAATATTGAAGAAGGTGATTGCGATATAGATACTGACTGCATTAGTGGAATTTGTGATAGAGACTCTGATTTTTTTATTGATAGTGTTATGGATTATTGCCGAGAAAAACCTTCTCTGAAAGAGCCTGAAAATTGTCATATCGGCCGAACTACATTGAATTACTGCACTCCAGATTGCTTGTGTAATACTGGCGAAGGTCCTTGCAATAAAGATAATGGTTGTGTTACAGGATATTGTAAATCTGGAGGTTGGTTCGAAATAAAGCGTTGTGCTGAAAAACCAGTTGTAAGCAATAAAATAGAAACCCAACCTGCCCCATTATCAACTCCTCAAGTTACCCCTCAACCAACACAAGTCATTCAAGTTGTTTCTCCTCCCATAAATACACAGCCAGCGCAAACCGCGCCAAACTGCCATGTTGGTCGAGGAGTTTGGAACTACTGTAGTCCAGACTGTCCCTGTAATATAGGAGAGGGTGATTGTGATACAGACGCCGATTGTATGGTATTGGCTTACTGTCAAAAAGCAGGGTTTTTGCAGGTTGATAGATGTACTATGCGACAGAACATGGTATGGGTTAGACAATAAACACTACTTAAAAGACGAACAGGTATAAATGTTTCGTAAAATAATATTTTATGCCATTAACTTAACTAGTTTAATAAGTTAAACATCTTTAATAAGTTAAATAAAGAAAACTTTATATACCTACACTTATTTTATGGGCTACAGGTGAAACATGCCCAAGCGTCCAGCAAGAGAGGTTTTAGAGGACATTCGAGAGGTTCTTATTAGAGAGCCAAAGTCCTGGTCCATTCAGGACATGGCCAAAGTCGCAGGTTGTAGTTGGGAGAGTGCGGAGCGGTATCTGGAGCTATTCACTCAGTTAGGAATGGTTAGGAAAACAGAAGGAAATAAACCTGCTTATCAAATCGCTCAACCATGGAAGTCAGATACTTTGTTCCGGATTCCGATCAGTGAGCAGCAGAGGGACAAGATTCGCCAAATATACGCTACCATTCGGAATGTTTGGCCTTCCGTCAGCAAGCATGATTTATCAAAGACCTTAGTTCAAAAAATAGCAGTAGAGGTAGCTAAGTCCATGAACATCCCAGCTCCGTGGTACCTATATGGTCGGGTGCTGTTATTGCCGGAAAAGGAAGAGTCTTCGCCTATGCTGAAGGATCAAGTAGAAATAGAAGTAGTAAAAAAGGCTTGCGAAGAGTACAAAGAGTGCAGCAGCACGTACCAGGTTCGGAAACGGCAGTATGAAAGGGAGAAAAACAAGCTTTACGAGATAAAAGAACAGCTCTATAATGAGTTAGTATATGGAAATCAGAATAAAAATATAATAAGGCGTCTTTTGAACGAGTTCGCGGTTGCTCCGGATCGTACAGAAGAAAATGCCATGGCGTTGGCGATTGTGGAGGATTTCTGTGCTTCCACACTGGGATTATTCCGCAATCTGGATGATGAAAAATTAAAAAAGGCAGGCCCCGCCATAGTGGAAGCGTTTCAGGCGGTCTGGCAATTAGTAGCTATGCATGAATTTTTCCAGTCTCTAGTAGGTTTTTACGATAAGGAAATAATGCATGATTTCTTGGACGAACGGTTGCGTACGTTGGAAGCGACAGCGATGGAAGTGCTGGATAATCTAGAAGAGTTCGAGCCTCCGGTTGAGATTCATTCCACCTTAAAGGCTATCATGGGCTCTGCAAAAGAGCTCTCTCCTGAAGAGAAAAAAGCGAGAGAAGAAGAGTTAAAAAAGATGAGCCCCTCAGAGCTCGCACGGAAATTTGGGCTGGATGATGTGTGAGAATTTCTTGAAGTGTCTCATGTTGCGTGTGATAAGGCAACCAGCTTCATGCTTTCTAGCCAATAGAGCATGAAGAGCATCTTTCCAATCTATAGGGTCAATGCTTTTTGCTTCCGCCACTTCTTCAGGTGTGTAATCTACTTTTTTAATTTTATCCTTGAGAAACTCGAAAAGCATCCTAGTCTGTTCTAATTCAATATTTGCATAAAGTTCCTCAAGTGTTTTGTTTGAAATAAGAATTTTAAAGTCTCCACTATATACTCTCTGAAAAAATAGGGCTGCTTCTGGATATAAAGATCTACCAAGTTTATTCTTCCGATTCAGCAAGTAGTTCAAAAAAATGTCCGTATCTACGTAAACCAACATATTCAAATACACCCAATATCAGCAACATAACGCAGGATATTAATTAATTTTTCGCCTCATTTCGAAAGATTTCCGGATAGAATTAGTCACCCCTTCCTTCTACTCACTCGTACCGTCCATCCTTTCTCTGTTGTTATCTCTTTCAGAATATCTTTGGAAAGCCCTCCTTCTCGAAACATAGAGGATAGCTTATGACTGTTAACGACAGATCGTTTTTCCTAGTTTGCTGTACGGGCAGGTGATTACATCTAGCTCATTCTGTAGTCACCTAGCCATTTACACGGAATAACCGTATTTCTTCCGGTTTCTTCGACAAAAATCCGATATAATTCAAAGGCCACTGGACATGAGCACATAAGCTTTTTTAAGGAAAGGTATTTCTTATTAGTATGGATAAAAGATAAGCATACCATGAACAAGAAAGAACTCATCGAGAAGCTTCAGGACATTGAATGGCAGGACTTCGAGGTAAAGGAAGCAAAGTCAGAAGTGCCGAAAAGTGCATGGGAAACCGTAAGTGCGTTCTGCAACACAGCCGGAGGCTGGCTTGTTTTTGGAGTTTCCAAAAGGGGAAAGGATTACACGGTTGTTGGTGTGGATAGCCCTGAAAAGATAGCGCAGGACTTTCTGACCGCTTTGCGGGGGGACAAGTTTAACAAGAAGATAAGAGTAGAGTCAAAAAAATATGTTCTTAATGGGAGGAAAGTTCTTGCTTTTTACATCCCTTCCATGTATCCAAAAGACAAGCCGGTTTACTTCAATTCATTATTAAACACATTTATCCGCACGGGAAGTGGCGACCAGAGAGCGACAAAGGAGGAAATAGATGCCTTGTACAGAAATTCCTCGTTTGACAAGAAAGACGAGCAGGCAACTGAATGCCACTTTGAAGACCTTGACACGGAAACGGTAAGTAGGTACAGGACGTATTTGAAAACAATAGAGCCCAGCCACCGGTACAATGCTGTTTCAGCGAAAAAAATGCTGGAGCTTATGCAGGTTATAAAGGACGGCAAAGTTACAGTTGGTGGAGTCCTGATATTCGGGACAAGCAGGGCAGTCAATAGGGTAATCTCAGACTTCAGAGTGGAATATCTGGAAGTGGCCGGAACTTCCTATGCGGACGCGCCAGCCAGATACGAATACAGGATGCCGATTCAGAAGAACCTGTACGAATACTACTTTTCCATTGCAGAAAAACTGATGAAACACGTCCATGTGCCATTCAAGCTCAAAGGGATGTCCAGCGATGAAAACCAGTCACAAGTGGTTGCCATTCGCGAAGCGCTGGTAAATTTACTCATGCACACGGATTATTATTCCAACGCAAAACCAAGAATAAGAGTGCTTTCCGACCGGATAGAGTTCTTCAACCCAGGCGCTTTGCCAAAGGACATAAAGTACATTCTAAAAGAAGAATTCTCCATGCCCAGGAACAACGTCGTGGCCAAGGTATTCAGAACCATCCGCTTGTCTGAAAACATCGGCTCCGGTTTCCACAAGATGTTCTCAGGCTGGACATCGTATTACGCGAAAAAGCCGGTCGTGGAGGGAGACTTCGATTACTACAAGATCGTGTTTTACCTGGAAAGAAATGTCCCTGAAAAAAGTACCAGAAAAGTACCAGAAAAGTACCAGAAAATACTTGATGAATTGATAGCAAAACCTGACATTTCACGAAATGAACTATCTAAAAAACTCAAAGAGGAACCAACCACTATTCAATCCATGCTAAGAAGGTTAGTAAAAGATGGTTTAATCAAAAGAGTGGGGCCTGACAAGGGCGGCAGCTGGAAGGTCTTGAAATGAATAATAAAGGAAATAAACCTAGAGACCATCATAAAGTCATGGAAATCGTCCAAGACGGTAAGTTCATCTCAACTATGAAATCATTTTCATACAAAAAATTAGGGGGGTGAAAAATGAGTTACGTCCGCTTCAATGAGCCTTTACGCTATTTTAAGGGAAGCAGCGCGAGCTATGTCTTTACCTCAGGGGGTAAATTAACCAAAAAAGATGGGAACGAGACGAAACAACGTACACCGAAGACTATGATGACAATTATGAAGAGAATAAGACCTTTGCAGATCTCCTCTGCCGATACGTAGCTATTGTTACCCAAGACGAAAAGTACACATGGAGAATAGCCGGAACCCTCGCAAAGAAACTCAAGATACCCCGACGCAAGCACAAGCTTACCTTCAAAGAATGGAGCAAGGAATCCGATAAAAACACGAAAGCTTGGTACAAAACCAAGATGGGAAAACAGTTCAAAAAAATGCTGGAAGAACAAGAAATGAAGAGATAACCTCAAGGTATAGAACAACATGAAAAAAGGAAAACAAAGGAAACGGAACCAATCTCAGCTTCGAAAAGTTTTAGTGGGCAACAGACAAGATACAGTTTCTAGGGGCAGGTTATATTTCCTTCCTTCTACTCACCCGTACCGTCCAACCCTTCTCAGTTTTAAGCTGTTTTAGGATGTCTGCGCTCAATCCTCTTTGACGGAACAAAGATGAGAATCGTTGGCTGTTCACCACGGCTAGCTCTTCATACACGCCTTCCTTTTTCAACAATTCAATGAACTCAGGTGTTTTTGGATATTCCACCTTGTCAAAGGTTTTGACAGAGACTTTCTTCTCTGTGCCCCAAACAGCTTCCAATTCGTATTGCTGGGCATAGGCGATGAGTTTTTCCTTTAAGGTTTCTCTTTTGTCATTCAGAATGCCTTCCTTCTCGAGCAACTCTGCGTATTCATCCACTAACTTAACCCCGTCGTCCTTCTTGAACTCTTCAGGTGTTTTCTTCTCCAAGGCTATTTCATGCTTCCACGCAGGACATATGCTCTTATACACGCACCAATTG
This sequence comes from Candidatus Nanoarchaeia archaeon, assembly GCA_035289665.1. Taxonomy (GTDB): domain Archaea; phylum Nanobdellota; class Nanobdellia; order Woesearchaeales; family SM23-78; genus JBBSWA01. The sequence continues at coordinate 31,093 of DATDWO010000028.1, read as the reverse complement.
CATAATGGATTCACGTTTGTAGGGAATTCCACACAATTTTCCACTTCATGAATCAAGGCTTCTGTACTTTGTTTCAATGCCAAGAGTTGCTCTTCGCTTCGCTCAGAGATCATTTCCTTGTCAAAAGCAAGGAAATACCATATCAGCTTGACTTTCTTTGCATCCTTAAAACGCTGCTTCACCCATAAGCTGTACATGGCGAGTTGCCGATCTTCATCGAGCTCTTCCTGTGCTTTTAGCTTCTTGTTTGTCTTGTAATCACACACATAGTAGTTTCCTTCATTATCACACGCTAGTCGATCGATGCGTACGCTGTATTGGGCGCCATCCAATTGCAGATAATCTTCCGTCTCAAGGCCAAGTGTTCTTACCTGATTAAAGGGTTTGTAATGGTCATAATATTCAGCCACAAAGCGTTTTCCCAAGTCTTTATAATTCTCTTTTGAATATTCGGTATTGTTGAGAACCTTGTCGCTCCATTCTTTTTCCCAAAGCATTTCAAAATGAGAAAGGATCTCTTCTTTGGAATCCATTTTTTCATGCTGCAAGTCCTTGTAGAGCTTTTCTAAGGCAGCGTGTACTTGCCTTCCCATGTAGCTCTCAATCGTGTCGGGAATATCCACCTTGATCTTATCGAGGTACTGCAGCTTGTACTTGTACTTGCACTGCTCGAACGTGCCTAGCTTGGAATGGGAATAATTCATCACAATGAACGTTAACAAGTCCTTATTTTAAAAGCTTCTCGTAATCCTTCCGTTTTCTCCGAGAGAATTCCGGCACCAACCAAAGGCCACTGGACATCTTGTCATAAGCTTTTTTAAATGAAAGGGTTTTCTAGCCATAATGGCAGGTGAGAGTCCAGCATTGGTTGTTTTCCAGGGTAATAAGATCAGAAGAATTTGGTTTAGTGAGGAGTGGTGGTTTTCTGTAGTGGATGTGATTGGAGTATTGACAGAGACAGCGAGAGCCAGAAAGTACTGGTCTGACCTTAAAACCAAGTTGGTTGAGGAGGGTTTTGAAGTGTCCGAGAAAATCGGACAGTTGAAATTAATGGCAGAAGATGGCAAATTAAGGGAGACAGATTGTGCCAATACAAGAAATATGTTTAGAATTATCCAATCCATCTCTTCTCCTAAAGCAGAACCGTTCAAGTTGTGGCTTGCCAAAGTAGGCTATGAGCGCGTCCAAGAGATTGAAAACCCTGAACTTGCCCAGAAACGCATGAAGGAACTGTACAAGCAGAAAGGCTATTCAGAGGATTGGATTGAAAAAAGAGTAAGAGGCATTGCGATCCGAGACGAGCTAACGGATGAGTGGAAGAAACGAGAGGTTAAGACAGAAAAAGAGTATGCTATTCTGACTTCGGAAATTTCCAAAGCCACATTCGATATGACACCTGGAGAGTATGCGAAATTCAAAGGGTTGAAAAAAGAAAACTTAAGAGATCACATGAACGACTTAGAGCTGATCTTCACCATGCTCGGTGAGCGAGTAACGACCGAAATAATAGCGAATCTCATAAATAATTGCACAAATTGTGAGATTCGCTAGTATGCTCAGAAACATAAGTTTCTGGCATGCCAGCAGCTTCGCTGCTGAACATAGCAAATCTACCTTTCTTGTTCCAAAATTAAGGAGATTTGCTATAACGAGAACCAAGGATGCAAAAGACTTTCCTGAGTGCAAGGACGCTGCAAAAGCGGGCGGAGAAGTGGCTGGCAACGCGCGTAAAGATGCAGAGAAAAAAATAGGCAAAAGGATCGTCACCGATGAGAATTTCCTCGATCAGTCAGAAAAACAGAAAAGGCTGGAGCAGAAGAAAGGCCGATAAATATCTCACTGGCAAGAAAGGAATATCAGGTAAGTCTATTCAACATCCCGCCTAAAACCTTTAATCGCAACCTTTATAAAGCCATTTCCGTTTCTTTTTTCCAATCCACACGTATGGGTCCTTGTTCGAGCACATACGATCAACGCAAGGAGAATCAAGACACAAACGCGTGGTTTAGCCCGACACGAGAGTCCTCAAGTGAGCTGGGACAGAAGTCCTACTATGAACAAGAGAGTTAGTGTTTCGGGCGACAACTTTCATAATCATCCATTTCAGGAGAACAAGCTCATCATGATCCTTACTTCCTTCCAATGTTTGGGTAGGTAAATTAAGCGGTTTGTTCTATAAGGGCTACGCCCTTTTTCTGAGTGGGATACACAAAAGGTGATTTACGATGGCAAAAATAGCCCAAGTAGCGGCAAAATACATAATCAACTCCAACATTCAAATTGACGGGGTCGTGGACCGACCCGATGTAATCGGTGCCGTCTTCGGCCAAACCGAAGGCCTTCTCGGCGCAGACCTTGAATTAAGGGAATTACAACGTTCGGGAAGAATCGGCCGCATTGAAGTCAATACAGAAGTACGCGGTGGAAAGACAGGCGGTAGTATCATTATCCCTAGTTCTCTAGACAAGGCAGAAACCGCCATCATTGGCGCTGCATTGGAAGTCATTCAACGCATCGGTCCCTGCAATGCAAAAATTAAAGTTCAAAACATTGAGGATGTTCGCGTTTCCAAGAGACAATTCGTCTTAGAACGAGCGAAGGAACTCTTAAAACAACTAATGGACGGAGTCATGCCCGACTCACAAGAGTTGGCAGACGAAGTCGCTTACTCGGTTCGGATGATGGAAGTCCAGGAATACGGTAAGGACCGTCTTCCTGCAGGTCCAGGCATTGAAGAATCTGAGGAAATCATCTTGGTTGAAGGCCGAGCCGACGTTCTTAACATGTTAAAGCATGGCTTCAAGAACGTGATCGGTATGAACGGTACCTCGGTTCCACAAACCATTATTGACGTGAGTAAGAAAAAGACCATGACTGCTTTTGTCGATGGAGACCGTGGTGGAGACCTCATCATTAAAGAACTCTTAGCCGTAACGGAAGTGGATTTCATCACCAAGGCGCCAGATGGCAAGGAAGTGGAAGAAATCACTAAGAAAGAGATGCACAAAGCCCTGCGCAGCCGAGTTGCTGCAGAGCAGTTCCGCGCAGAAGGATACCATCCTCCACATGAAGACCGTCGAGAAGAACCTCGAATGTCAGCTCCGATACCTCAACGAGCACCGATGGGTGTGCGTCCGATGGGGCCCAGCAGTTCAGGCGTGAACCATAGTTCAGCTCCTCCAGCACCCATCCGAAAACGTCCTTTAACCGACAAGGAAAAAGAAACCTTCAAAACCATGTTGGAAGACCTAGTGGGAACGAAAGGTGCTTACGTCTTGGATATGAATCTAAACATTCTAGGAAAAGTTCCTGTCTCGGAATTGCAGAGCACCATCAAAAGCTTACGCTCGGGAGTCCATGCCGTCGTCTTAGACGGTGTGGTCGATAAAGACTTAGTGGATGTAGCCGAGCGCGCTCGCGTGGCACACTTAGTCTGCATGGACACCAAGATCAAAGTCCATCCCCGTGTGAACATCGTCACAGGCGATGCGATTTAATTTTTTATTTTTCCTTTCCTATTTATGAATATTAAAAGTCTCATCGGCGATTACGAAGCCTTTTTCTCGGATTTATGTACTCGATTAAAATATGTTTCCATCGATGTGCAAGGAATGTCTATAAGCCATTTATGTTACCGAGTCACTACCCAGCTTGAATACGAACAACTACGCGATCAGATAAAGCCCTTGTGCAAAGCATTTTCAGAGAGGCAATTCAATGGAAGAGCCATCTCTTTACTAGAGCTAAAAGAACCCTTAACTCTCCCAGATCACCGCTATGTGCCTCTGATTGAGCTTCCGGCACCACGAGGCGAACATACATATCCTAAAGGGTTGGAACACGTGGGATTTGTAGTGGGGGAAAGTTTGCCCAAATTTAAGATAAAATACAAAGCCGTTCTAACAGGGGAAAAGAATCGCCCACACACCGATCCAGCTTTCATTACGTTTGACAACGGTGCCACAGCCAAGTTTTATGAGCGTACATTGAAAGAAATCGTTAAGTTGCAAGGCGGGCAATTTCAACAAGTTTAACTTATTTTTTCTTTCAACTTTCGAAACGCTTCTTTGTTCGCTTCCCATTTCAAAAGAGAAAGCGCTTCTTCAAAGGAAACCCATCGGTATTCATCATGTTCAGTGTAAATATTCCGATCCATCCTGACTTCCATGTCCAGTCCTACTTCAAATCCGTACACATACTCCGTTATGGGGGTAATCGGCTCCCCCGTCAGATAGTGCTTATCATAAGTGTATTGATGCACCTCTTCAATAACCCTAATAATCTGGCTGCGATCAATGCCTGCTTCTTCTTTCATTTCACGATAGGCTGCTTCGAGTTTGTTAACATCGCTTTCTTCATATCCGCCTGAAACAGCCTGCCAAAAGCCCCCTTTAGTGGAGATTCGCCGAAGCAGCAAATATTCATAATCCGCTCCTTTTTTGCGAAACACAATGCAGAAGAGCTGTGCCGTGCGCATGGTGTCAGAAAAAGAAGATCGTTTAATAAGCTTTTCCAACCACTGGACGTCTCCGCGCAACCTTTTTTAAAGGAAGGGCGTTTCTAAGTATAGAATGGCAGACGAGAACTCAGCATTGGTTGTTTTCCAAGGTAAGAATATTCGGAGGAAATGGCATGAAGGAGAGTGGTTTTTCTCGATTGTAGACATAATTGAGGTTTTGACAGACAGCTCAGTCCCTCGACGATACTGGTCGGACTTTAAAACGAAGCTAAATGAGGAAGGGTCCCAGTTGTACGGTAAAATCGTACAACTAAAATTACCATCTACAGACGGCAAAAGTTACGAAACAGACTGCGCGAATACTGAGAATATGTTCCGTATCATTCAGTCCATCCCATCTCCTAAAGCAGAGCCTTTCAAGCTTTGGCTCGCCAAAGTCGGTTACGAACGAGTGCAGGAGATCGAAAATCCTGAATTGGCCCAAAACAGAGCAAGAGATTACTATGAACTCAAAGGTTATCCTAAAGATTGGGTCGAGAAGCGCTTAAGAGGGATCGCGATTCGGCAAGAGCTTACAAACGAGTGGAAGAACAGAGGGGTTGGAGAGCAGAAAGAATATGCCATCCTCACCAATGAGATCTCTCAAGCTACCTTCGGAGTTCCAGTCCAGAAGCATAAAGAGATTAAAGATCTAAATCCAAAGTTTAAAAATCAGAATCTAAGAGATCATATGACCGATTTAGAGCTTATTTTCTCGATGCTAGGAGAGAGGCTTACGACAGAGACCACAAGAAAGAAAAACAGTCAGGGATTTAAGGAGAATTTAGATACAGCTAGAGAGGGAGGGACCGTTGCCGGAAGAGCTAGAAAAGACGCTGAAAAAACGTTAGGGATCAAGGTTGTTTCTACAGACAATTACCTAAGTTTGGAGAAAGAAAAAATAGAAAAAAAGAAGGTAAGAAGTTCGAAACAAAAGGTTATCCATGGTACGTGATTCACGAGAAGAATGGAAGACCTACAAGAATGTCTTTGATAAGGCAAGCCTCTTGATTTTAGAAAAACTCAAATCCCAGCATAAACTAGACGAGTTAAAAAGCCCCATCTCCATCGGAAAAGAAGCCAACATCTTCACAGCAAAGGTAGGTAGTAAAACCATCATTGCAAAGATCTACCGAGTGGAGAATTGCAACTTTAACAAGATGTACAGCTACATTTGTACCGATCCAAGGTATCCTAAGTTGTCCGGTGTAAGGAGGCAAATCATTTTTTCTTGGGTGGCACGGGAGTACCATAACTTATTAAGGGCAAAAGAAGTGATTCGAGTGCCTAACCCTTTAGCGCAAAAAAATAACATCCTCTTAATGGAGCTCATCGGCAAAGAGGCACCCTCTCCAAAAGTTAAAGACATCCTGCCCAAGAACATCGAGAAATTCTTCAAGGAAACGGTAACGAGTATAAAAAAACTTTATCGGTCCGGGTTGATCCATGGCGACTTGTCTGAGTACAACATCTTAAACTACCGAGATAAGCCGGTTTTCATTGACTTTAGCCAAGGGACTCAAGTGGATAACCCCAATGCTCAAGAATTGATCGAGCGCGATGTGAAGAACCTGTGTCGCTTCTTTGGTAAGTACGTAGACGTCAATCCCGATGCGGTTTTAAAGGAAATTATAGCAAAATGACCCTCAAAGAAATTTTATTTCAGCAATTCATCAACCGTCGCATCGGCAAATATCTTCATGGTGTCGAAGATTTTGATATTTTTATGACTAGGAATGAGAAGTTGCAAGTCAGTACAAGCCAAGATGACACAATCCAAGCCTTTATTTTCAAAGTCATTGATGATGCTAATGAGTTCTTCTCGATCTCAATTTTTCTGCTGGCCTACAACAAGGTTAAGAATAAACTTACCCATATGTGCTTGTTGTAATTCGTTCGGAGCCACATATTCAATACCACTTTCAGCAAAAGCACTTTCATACAACTTATTTTTGATAGTTGCTGAAGTCGAGACGATGCCAACTTTATGCATATTTTCTGCTTTCAAAAATTTTACCGTTTCTTCAACGATACTCAAAACTGGAATAGAAACAGAGTCTCGTATTTGCTTGATAAAAACGTGCAAAGAATTGCACGGCATGACGATAAAGTCTGCACCAGCTTTTTCGAGTCGTTGAGCTTCCATAGTCAAGAAAGGAATATATCGCTCCGCCCCCTCACTTCTCAAGATCAAATCTTCTTCAATCTGATACGGCAAAGGAACGGAAGAAATAATAATCCCTGGTCGAGCAGTTTTATCCTTTTTTACACAAGAGAACACAAGATCGAGGTAAAATTCAGATGTTGTTTCTGGTCCAAGACCACCGATTATTCCTACTGTTTTCATAATTATTAAGGTATCAAACAAAAGGTTTTAAATCCTTCGTTTTAATCGTCATCAAGATAGAAGTAACGTCTAATTCTGAACAAAAGCTTTATATAAAGCTGTTCGCCCCGAGGAGGGATGGCCAAAGATTTTGTCGTTACCCCTTACACGGTGAAGGGAGATGTCGATTACGACCGTCTCATCCAAGAGTTTGGGATTCAAGAAATCGATGAGAGCTTGATGAAAAAGCTTGAAAAGCGCACAGGTGAAATCCACCACTTGTTAAAAAGAAGGATATTTTTTGCTCAGCGAGATTTAGACTTTGCGCTAAAAGAGCATGAAAAAGGGAATTTATTCTTATATACAGGCTGTGGTCCTTCAGGCCCGATCCACATGGGTCATGCCATGGTATGGTTGTTCACCAAATGGCTGCAAGATAAGCTAGGGATCGAACTTTATTTCCAATTTACAGATGACGAAAAGTTCTTATTCAAGGACAAGTCCTATGAAGAAATTCAGAAATGGACCTATGAAAACATGTTGGATGTCATCGCATTGGGTTTTAACCCAGACAAGACACATTTTATTGTGGATACGAGACATGCAAACGTTGTATATCCAGAAGCCATAAAAGTGGCTAAAAAAATAACCTTTTCAACAGTGAAGTCGGCTTTCGGTTTCACAAATGAGAATAATATCGGAAGTATTTTCTATACGGCCATGCAAGCCGTGCCGGCTTTTCTTCCTTGCGTTCTGAAAAAGAAGAAGATGGCTTGTCTGATTCCGCATGCTGTGGATCAGGATCCTCATTTCCGCATCACGCGAGACGTGGTAGAAAAGCTAGGATATTACAAACCCGCTTCCATTCAGTGCCGTTTTCTTCCAGGGTTAGAAGGCTCTCAAGAGGGGAAATTATCTTCTTCGGAAGGGGTTGCCATTTATCTTACAGACGATGCAGATACAGTTAAGAAAAAGATCAATAAATATGCCTTTTCAGGAGGTCGCGATACGGTAGAAGAGCATCGAAAACTAGGAGGGAATCCAGAGATAGACGTATCCTATCAGTGGTTGGTATTTTTCGAGGAGGACGATGACAAGCTAAAGAAAATATTCGAAGATTACAAAACAGGCAAATTATTGACAGGAGAGGTGAAGCAACTCCTGATCGATAAACTCAACGCGTTCTTAAGTCATCATCAAAAAGAACGAGAAAAGGCCAAGAAAGTCATAGAAAAGTTTATGTTAAGGTACTGATCACTTCAATTTTCCTAGCAATTTGTTATAGAACTTTTCCATGGCATCTTCATTCATGCCAGGTAAGATATCTGCCATATGCTCATCGTGTTTAAGGATAAACTTCCTCATTTCGTCTTGTTTTTTCTTCATCCATTTTTCATTCGTAACCATCAGTGTCTTTACATCTTTAAGTTCTTTCTGTAATTTAGCCATTTCTTTCTGAGCAGTGTCTTTGATTTTTTTCTGTTCTTCTTTCCACTCGTCTTCTTTGGCGGAGATGGATTCTTTCTCATCAGCCAATTCTTGCTTTACCTGTTCAAGCTCGCCATTGATCTCGTCCGCATGTCTTTTTTCGCGTTCGTATTCTTCTCGATATCTGCGAATTTCTTCGTCCGCACTTTTCTTGCGGTGCTGGAGCATGGTAAGTTCTTCTTGGAGTTTCTTGCTTTTCTTCTCCAGTTCAGCAGAGGTATTGCTGGTAACATGGTGCGTGTCTTTAAGATGACCGTGTTGTTTCTTGAGATTGGAATAAAGTTTAGAAAGCACAAAGATGACAATAATAAGGGCCACAACCAATCCAACGATAACCGCGATGGGAACCTGAACTGTAAAATCGAGTATCGCCATATTAATGGGTGGGAGAAAAGCATGCTTATAAACCTATCTTTTCAATTAGAAGGGGGTTTTTTGGTGATGCCCATCTCGGCAAGCTTGGTTTTGTAGTCTTCAATTTGCAGGTCTTTTTCTTCAATGAGCTCGTCAAGTCCTTGTTCTCTGAGGATGAGTTGAACGCCCATTAAGAATTCTTTTTCTGTAATGATACCTTTGTGATAGTCTTCATCCAGCAAAGCGACTTCGTGGTAGATACGTGCTTTTTCTCGCTCCAATTCCAGAATGGCATTTTTGAGGAAGCGTTTGAATTCCGGTTCGTTTTTAGGAGAAAGAATGCGTTCATTGACGGTTTCAATGGTATAGTGTTGTTCGTTCTGTAAATTCATGGCAGGGTAGGTGAGGCTGATTCCATCCATATCTTCGGTTTCCAGGAAAGGATAGTCTGGATGTAAGTGCTCAGGGTGTAATTGTTCAAGGATCGGCTCTTCTGCTTCTTCAGCAGAGCGATCTATACTGAGGAAGATGATAAGTAGGACGAGAATCAAAACACCTAAGAACAGCAAGAAGGCCTGGATTGGGTTTTGGAGGGTTTGCATGGAAAACAACCGCGTAGGTTGGGTGAGGTTGAGGGCGAACAAACTGGTTAAAACTCCTGCAAGGATAACCAAGATAAGGCTAGTGATGCCCAGGAGTTTGAGGAAGCTCATAATACAGCCTCTTTGCAGCTTCGCAATAAGTGGCTAATTTGGAAGATATAGTGGTCTAAGTGTTTATTTTGTAAAAGTTGAGCCTGTTGTTCTCTGTACTGGTCATAAGGGATTTGACCTTGATGATAGGCATAGTCTAAATTAGATAAGTAAGCGTAGAGTTGACTTTGTAGCTGTTCAAGAAGGTTGATTTTTTGTTGGATTTTTAGTTTAGGCAGAGGGGTTTTTTCAAGAAGGAATCGCGTGCTTTCCAGTTCTTGCAAGAGCATAGAAACAATTTGGAGTTCAGGGTGGAGGATCATAAAAGTTAAGGTCTGTGTTTTCGGTGAAAAGATAAAGGTCCTAAGTCTTCATCGCGGGCTTGGGCTTGACTCATGCTGATCATACTGGCAATGAACATGAGAACGAAGAACAAGCAAAGCGTGAACCCCCAACTGGGGCTGCGATCCAGCAAGTAGATGGAAGAGAAAATAAATCCTAAAATGCTAATGCCCATAAAGGCACTGTTTAATGGATAGGCTTGAAAACGCACAGACTCACCTCTTTTTGGTCACGAAAAGAGACGCAGAGGAATAATACATTCCTCGCACCAGGAATTCGCAAATTTCTGAGCGCCTCTTAATGAGTTTAGGGGGATGGTTTTATATAGTTTTCTGCAAAATGAGAAATTTATCTGGTTCGTTTCAAGTACTGCTCGTAAAACACATAGCTTTTGTAGGCATTGCGGAGCAAGGAACTGGGATCATGATATCTAAGAGTATTGTAATTCTTTTGTATGTGGCTCAGGGTCTGTTGTAGAGAAGTTTTGTTGTTGCGGGTCCAGTATTTATGCGCAAAAAGGAGTTGGTTGTATAAATTAAGTTTGTAGTATAAAGATTGAATTTTTTGATTGAGGTGTTGGGCTTCACCGGCTTGAGCAGAAATGCGATGGGTATGGATAAGGTTCAGAAGGTACCTGTATTTGGTGATGCTTTCTTGGAAGTGTTGAGTGTCGATTTCTTTGTGGGCCTGCTGAAGGATGGTTTGGAGGGCTTGAGTGGAGAGAGTTGGCAAATTGGAATGAGTATTAACTGAAGTATAGCTGGGCAGGCTTCGATAGGCTTGGTCAGCTCGGTTTTTTTTAGGTTTAGCAACCGTATACATAAGAAGGGTCGTAATGAATAGAAGCCCTAGTAAGTAAACATAGTTAGGGGAGGAAGGAGGTAGATTAATGACATTCGCAGTGATTGGGTTGCGTTGAGGAGCTTGAAGTTTAAGTTGGCTCATTTCATAGGTTTGCCCATTTAAGTCATTGCATTGCACATACACCATCATGCTTTCTCGAATAACAACGCGTTGTTCATGTTCCAAGTCGCCGGTTTGTTCAAAGAACTGAATCATCTGGGGGGTAACGTCGTATTTGCAAATGGCGGGCTCAGGGGTTTGGACGTGAAGAATGGCTAGGTTAGAATAAGGAGAATCAAAGGAAGCCGTAACTAGGATTTCTCCTTGGGCAAAGGCTTGATTGACAGTAAGAAGGAAGATGAAGAGGGTAAATACAGCTAGAAAGATCTTAGATCCGGACACTGTGCTGCTCACCATCTTTTAACCATTAATATACTCAATTGTATACTAAAATACATTATTGTATCTTATCCTTTATATAGTTTTCTGTTTTAAAGGTCGTGCATCAAAACTACCTACTGAATTTTGATGCATGGGAAATGGTGGATTTATAGGCGAAAGGAATGATGAAAAAAGTGCATCAAAATTAGGACGGCTTATCGTCGAAAAGAAGTTTTGGTTGGTCTTCTAACCCACCACGCCATGACGACACAAGCGTAAACCCTTTAAACTCCACCTTTATCCAGGAAGTATGCCTTCTCCCAAGATCTTATTCCCTCATTCCGAAATGCGAGCAGTTCAGGACCGTTTAGTGAAACGAATTTATGAAGGCCTTTCGCAAAGAAAAAGTCTAATCCTTCATGCCCCTACCGGTCTTGGAAAGACAGCAGCTAGTCTCGCACCGGCTGTAACCTTGGCATTGGAAAAAAAGCTCACCATTTTATTCTTAACCAGCCGGCATACCCAGCACCTAATCGCTTTAGAGACATTAAAACAGATGAAGGAAAAGCACAGTTTAAAGTTAAACGTGTCCAGCATCATTGGGAAAAAGCATATGTGCTTGCAACCGAATGTAACCAAACTTCACACCAATGATTTCAACGAGTATTGCCGTAAGATGAAAGAGGACGACCTGTGTGAGTTCTACAGCAACTTGAAGAAAGGGGAGAAGTGGAGTTCAGAAACAGGTAATTTGATCACTGAAATCAAGCGCATCGGGCCAATAACCAACACCGTCTTAATGGAAAAAGCAGCAAACTGCAAGTTATGCCCTTATGAAATTTCCATATTGGTCGCCAAGGAAGCGCAAGTCATTATTGGAGATTACTACTACGCGTTTCATCCAAGGATTCGGGAAGCTTTTTTCAAGAAGATCGAAAAAGAGTTGGAAAACTGCATCTTGATCATCGATGAAGCCCACAACCTCCCTAACCGTTTGAAAGATCTGAGTTCAGCCTACCTCAGCAGTTTCGTGCTAAGCCGCGCTTCTTTAGAAGCCAATAAGCTAGGATACGAAGAAGTCGAAGCTTGGATGACGCGAATGTTTCATATCTTTGAAGAATATGCTCACGGGGAAGAGGAACAATACATCACAAAAGAAGATTTTTTAGATCAGATGACATCTGTGGGGGATTACGATGAGATTATAGAGCGTCTCACCCAATTGGGAGATCAGATCCGAGAGGATCAAAAGCAATCCTTCTTAGGATCGGTCGCAAGTTTTTTGGAGGCTTGGAAGGGAAACGATGCTGGTTTCGCACGAATCTTTAGCAAAAAGCAAGCTTCTCGGGGAGAGCAATGGACGTTGAGTTACCGGTGTTTAGATCCAAGTTTAATCGCCGCTCCTGTTTTAGAGCGAACCTATGGCAATGTGCTCATGTCCGGCACTCTAACCCCAACGAGCATGTACCGAGAAGTTTTGGGTATTGATGCGGAAGAAGAAACCTTTGAAAGCCCTTTCCCGCACGAAAACCGGCTGAACGTAGTCATTCCAAAAACCTCAACGAAATTCACGCAGCGCAGCGAAGCTCAGTATCAGGAAATGGCCAAGATACTGGGGGAAGTCGTAGATAAAATTCCTGGCAATAGTGCCATCTTCTTCCCCAGCTATCAATTGAAAGACTCTGTATACAAGTACTTAAGCACAGCGTGTAGCAAAACCATGTTCAGCGAGTTCCCTAACATGACCGAAGAGCAAAAACAGGGTTTATTGGAACGCTTTAAATCCTATCATAAAACAGGCGCAGTGTTAATGGGAGTCATCTCAGGAAGTTTTGGCGAAGGCATTGATCTGCCAGGCGATCTCCTAAAGGGGGTCGTCATCGTCGGTTTGCCACTGCAAAAACCCGATCTTGAAACCAAGGCCTTGATCGATTACTTCGATAAAAAGTTCAAGAAAGGCTGGGACTACGGTTACCTATACCCTGCCTTCAACAAGTGCCTTCAATCCGCCGGACGCTGCATCCGCTCCGAAACCGACCGTGGCGTCATCATCTTCCTGGATGAACGCTACACATGGAGCAATTACGCCCGCTGCTTCCCACCCGACTGGAAGATGCGCACCACGTTATTGTATGGAAGAATGATTGAGGAGTTCTTCAAAGTTTGAACATAAACTCATTCCGACTCCAAAACCAAAGCGGGGGATGCATATCGATGGGATGAATGCCAGAACCATTCAGAAGTTCTCTCCACCGCAAAGAAATCTGATCTTTGGTTAAAGAAACCGCTTCTTTTTCAGTAATGATTCCTAACTTAACTGAGGCTTGAGTGATGTGGGTATCTGGTGCAATCTCAATCGCACCGTAATTCTTCAGATCAATCTTCCCATACTGTTTCAGAATAAAACTCCAGTAATTGAAGATCTTAGGGCCAGATAGGTAAGGAAACTCTTTTTTGTGTTCAACCTGTACGAGTTGCCTCAGTTTCAAGTAGTCGTTATCGCAAGCGCTCATCAATCCTAAAACTGACCCCCACTTTGAAACAAATGTAGTAGAAAGGGTTTGCCAGATAGAAATGTGTTTATTCGGTTGAAGGGCCAATTTATACCGCATTAATTTCTCTCGCAGTTCAATCACAGGAAGCTCAGCCGTTTTTTGAACATCAAAAGCAACTTGAGTTTCAGGATCATTAAATGTCTTCAAAGCAGCCTCCCAAAGTTTATAGCTATCTCGCTGATAATTGAGGCTCATGGGAAGCGTAAAGTAAGTCAATCGAAGTTCCTGTTCTTTATCTAAAAATCCTGGGTTGGAATCCTCAGGCATACGAGTCTGGCCTAAGTCTCCTTGAGAATAAGCCTTCAATAAAAGATGGCAGTTGGCAAGAATCTTCTCTCGGTCCATTTGACAAAGGAAATCCGTGTGGCTTTTATAACTTTATTCACACCACAACCTTTTTAACCCCTTCTCTTTCTCGTATTTCATGGCTCGTATCTTCATCAAAACCTATGGCTGTGCTCATAATCAGGCAGACAGTGAGGCCATGGCAGGCTTACTCAAACAAGCAGGGCATAGTCTCGTCCAAGTAGAGTCCGATGCCGATCTCATGCTCATCAACAGCTGTACCGTAAAGGACAGCAGTGAAAAGCGTTTCTTAAACGATCTCAAGCGCACAGACACATTAAAGGTCATTGCAGGTTGTGTTCCTCAAGCAGACCCTCATAACCCTTTACTGCAATCTTTTTCTACGGTAGGCGTCGCGAATCTAGAATCCGTCACCGAAGTCGTCCAAGGTACTCTAAAAGGTCAAGTCATCCGAAAGTTAGAAAAAACAACCTCCCCCCGAGTGACTCTTCCTAAAGTCAGAAAGAACCCACTCATTGAAATTCTTCCCATCAACTCAGGCTGTTTAGGCAGTTGCACGTTTTGCAAAACCAAGCAGAGCCGTGGCTCTCTATATTCCTATCCGATTTCAGAAATTGTCAAGCAGTTCCGCTTAAGCCTAAGAGAAGATGTGAAGGAGTTCTGGTTGACGTCCGAAGATACCGGTGCATACGGCCTGGATCATGGAACTACTCTTGCTCAACTCATGAGTGAACTGCTCAAAGTCCAGGGTGATTATCGCATCCGCATCGGTATGACGAATCCTGAGCATGTCTTAAGAGATTTAGAAAACCTCATCCCCATCTTCCAACATCCCAACGTATTCAATTTTCTTCATCTTCCCGTCCAATCCGGCTCCAATCGCATCTTGAAATTAATGAAGCGAGAATACACCGCAGAGCAATTCTTATATATTGTAAAAGCCTTCAGAAAGGCCATTCCGGAACTTACCTTGGCCACGGATGTGATCGCAGGCTTTCCAACGGAAACAGAGACTGAATTCGAACAAACCTGTACTTTATTAAAGAGAGCTGAAGTAAATGTCTTGAACATTTCCAAGTTTTATCCGCGCCCAAATACCCGTGCAGCCAAAATGAAGTTACTCAACACGAAGCTAGCTAAGGAGCGAACCTCTAAGTTGGCCAAAAAATTCAGGGCTTGGAATCTAAAGCAAAAGCAAACTTGGTTGGGCTGGAAGGGTGAAGCATTGGTAAATGAAAAAAACAAAGACAATTGGGTGGCTCGAAACGAGAGTTATATTCCCATCTCCATTCACAGCAAGAAAAACCTTTTCGGTCAAAAAGTAAAAGTCAAGATCAAAGAAAGCAATGTATTCTATTTAACAGGCACATTGGTCTAAGTGCTTTCGTATTCACTTTCAGAATGCTTTCGCTCTTTGGCTCGTGTATGTTTGGACATGTAAATTCCCCCTACAAATCGCTAAGATCTTGGAATTTATAAAGTTTTTCACTGATTCACACTTCATCATATGAAAACAAAAAGTTTATAAACCCGGTCGAAATTGCCTAAATCAATGAAAGAAAGGGTCACGCTCACAATTGAAAAGGATCTTCTGGAAAAAGTAGATCAAAGCATTGATGGCAGTAAGATTAAGAATCGCAGCCATGCCGTTGAATTGCTGATCACCAAAGCCTTAGGTACCTATCGCCCAACCAAAGCCTTAGTTTTAGCAGGCGGAAAGGGGATGCGCATGGGGAATGAAGAGCTTCCCAAGTGCATGATGCGCTTCAAGGAAAAGCCCATTTTAGAGTATAACATCGAGTTATTAAAGAGATTCGGCATCCGAGACATCTACCTACTAGTGGGAGAAAACAGTGCCTTGATTGAAAAATACTTCGAGGAAGGCAAGCGCTTCGAAGTAAGTCTGCAATACGTCAAAGAAAAGCAGTTGTTAGGAACCGCAGGACCCTTACGCCAACTGAAAAATACGCTTCACGAAACCTTCATTTTGATGAATGGCGATGAAATCAAAGACTTAGACCTAAACGACATGTACCGTTTCCACTCCGAAAACAGTGGCATCGCAACCATGGCCATCACCACATTGTCAGATCCTTCTGATTACGGCGTCGTGGTCTTGAACGGCAACCAAGTCATGTCATTCATTGAAAAGCCCACGATTGCCAATATCCCGAGCAATTTGGTGAATGCTGGATTGTACATTTTAGAGCCTGAAGTTCTTGAGTTAATTCCAGAAGGCTTTGCCATGATGGAAAGCGATGTATTCCCTAAATTGGTCAAGATGGGAAAGCTCTATGGTTACCCATTCGCAGGCACTTGGACAGACTTGAACTTGCAGCAAAAGATTAAGTTCAAGATCAAAAAGATAAAGAAGATCGCTGTATAAATTTTATTTCTTTATGATGACAGAACCACGAATGAAATATTTTAGCATCATTGCTTCTCTATTTGTAGCTATGCTACTCATATCCAATACAGTCGCAACCAAGCTCATCAGCCTAGGCCCTTTGATTGCAGCCGGAGGCATCTTGGTGTTTCCCATCACCTACATCTTTGGTGACATCTTAACCGAAGTGTATGGGTACGCTCGTTCTAGAAAAGTGATATGGGTGGGCTTTCTAGCGCTGATCATCATGTCACTGGTCTACTGGCTGGTTGGGATGCTACCTCCTGCTCCAGGGTGGAACCATCAAGAAGCCTACATGAAAATATTAGGTTTTGTTCCAAGGCTGGTATTCGCTTCCATCCTAGCTTATTGGGCGGGTGAGTTCGCTAATTCGCTGGTGCTAGCCAAGTTAAAGATCATAACCCATGGAAAGCACCTGTGGATGCGCACCATTGGATCCACGGTAATCGGTGAAGGAGTGGATACAATTTTATTTGGCTTGATTGGTTTTGGTGGTACCATCCCAAATAGTATATTGTTTACAGCCATCGTATCTGGCTATCTCTTAAAAGTGATGTATGAAATCGTCGCTACGCCATTAACGTACAAGATCGTCTCTTTCTTGAAAAAAGAAGAAGGGATAGATCATTATGATCATAAGACCAATTTCAATCCCTTCCATATGTAATAAAGAAAGACGAATTTTACTATAATTTAGACAAGTATGCTTTGGCCAAATCAGAAACATCCGGATCTGTACTCGCTTCTCCAAGAACTCGCATTACCTCTTCTCTATAAGATCCAGGGCCATGAGCTGCTAAAGCAAGGGCAGAGCGGTATCTAGCATAAGGATGAGAATCACGCGTCATGACAGAGTGCAATCGCGATCGCATTTGTTCAAAAGCAGAAGGTTGTATATCTGCCCTTTCCAACAGGCTGGCAGCTAAGTCCCGTACATTTCCATCCAAGTCATCTAGACCTACCCCGACAGCCCATTCTATATTAGATGAGTCATTACAAACTTCGGCAAGGTGTGTATCGACAAATTCCCATTTTTGTCTTTTTGCAGCATCAATAAGATCTTGCATTTTCATAAGGGCATAGATTTTAGAATGTATATAAACGTTATGGAAACTTCAGCTCAAGTGTAACTCCACCATGTCTCCATCTTTCAACGCATGTTTCAAACTCAGTTTCTGTCCTGGAAATTTGCTGCTGGGGCCGGTGATCTTAACAAATTTAAACTTCCGGACAAAGTCCCGGTGCAGTTTCTCACAGACTGTTTGAACGCTGCTGCCTTCAAACATGATCATAGGAACTTTCATGTCGGCTTCTTTGCCGGGCTCTTTCATGAAGATGCGGATCAAACGTAATCTTTTGAAGATCAGTTCGCGCAAAGGCGCGATATTTTGGCCTTTTTCTGCTGAAATGGCAAGGTTGGCGCAGGTTTCTTTCATAACTCGATGTAAGGTTTCCAGGTTCGCTGTGTCGGCTTTATTGATGCAGATCAACCCATACAAATATTGTTTGTTGTCTTCGATGCAGTCAATAAGTTGGTCATCTGTAATGTTTTCTCGAATCAGAACTTCAGCGTTGTTGATCCTAAACTCTTTAAGGATGGCTTGGATGGTTTCCCGGTTCAAGTGAGTTAGTTTCACAGTGGCGCCCACTCGAATACCATCTTTATTTGTTTTTTTTATTTTAACATCAGGCCTTCGTTGGTTTAGACGTATGCCACTGTCATAGACTTCTTTCTGTAAAACTTTAAGATGCTCGGGATGATGTACATCCAAGATCATCAAACAGAGGTCAGCATTGCGCATGACAGATAGTACTTCCCTGCCTCTTCCTCTGCCACTAGCGGCTCCGCGCACAATGCCAGGCACATCTAGGATCTGTATCTTGGCATGTTTGTATTCCATAATGCCCGGAACTACATCTAAGGTCGTAAAATCATAAGCGCCCACTTCAGATTTAGCTCCAGTCAACTGATTCAATAGCGTGCTTTTTCCAACAGAAGGAAAGCCCAACAACAACACCGTTCCATCACCTGTCTTACGAACCGAGTAGCCTTCACCTTTCTTCCCACCAGAACCTCTTTTTTCTTGTTTTTCTTTGAGTTTGGCCAGTTTAGCCTTGACCAAGCCGACATGGTGTTGAGTGGCCTTATTGTACTTGGTGGTCGCTAATTCCTTCTCCAGTTCAACGATTTGCTCATCATAGCTCGGCATGTTGAGAAGAAATCCGTCTAAACTTTATAAAGCTGTCTTTCAGCAGTCAAGCTAAAAAGCCCTATAATCTATATAAAAGGCACCGAAAGGTTTATAGGAAAGGAACTTACTAAAAACAGAGAGCAGAGATGTTAAACGCAGACGAGCTGGATACGAATCTTTTCCGTAGAATTCTAAGGAATAACTTAAACATTCAAAATGAACAGGTCTTAATCGTTGGGGATCAAGGACACAATGGGAACCCCGTTTCAAAGATCTTAACCGAAAAATATGAGGAAGCCGTAAAGGCAGAAGGCTTAAGCTACGAAGTGTTTTACAAATCCATCACTCCCTTGGGCACGGTAGATAATGAATTAGGGAAAAAAATCAAGGGTCTTCCAGAGCGTTCGATTATCTTAGTGAATGTTTCACAGAAGATGGGGCGCATGGACGAGCTACTCAGTTTTCGCTCATACTGCCGGCAGCAAGGTCATCGGTTTGCAAGCAGCAGTAATTTATCTGCGTTAAGCGAGGAAAAGCTTCCTTATCTACTGAAAGTGTTCGGAGCAAACTATAAGGACATGGTGGAACGCTCAACCAAGTTGAAAACAGTATTGGATGCTGCGGAAGAAATTACCATCCAGGCGCCTTCCGGGACCGATCTAACCTTCAATATGAAAGGAATGAAGTCTGTGATGAATTCAGGCATCTACCGCAATCCAGGCGAAGGGGGAAATCTTCCTGCGGGAGAAGTGTATCTTCCCCCCAACCTGCTGGGAGTGAATGGCACAATCGTCGTCGATGGCTCTTACCGTACCAAAAAAGGTTCTAAATTGATCCAAGACCCTCTAACCTTACACGTAAAAGAAAGCGATGTCGTAAAAATTGAAGGCGGTATAGAAGCAGCTGATCTGCGTGAAACCTTGGATTGGGCAAAGGAAGGGTCCAAAAGTCCTCACGTACTTAAGATCGGTGAATTAGGGATCGGCATCAATGAACAAGCAAAGATCATTGGATGCACCGTGGTGGATGAAAAAACACTGGGCACCTGTCATTTTGCGATTGGCAGCAATTCCTGGTTCGGTGGTCCCATCAAGGCCAGAATTCATCTCGATCAAGTCCTCCGCAACCCCAAGGTCTTCGTGGATGGCAAGCGTTTGCCGGTCTAAATCTTTATATATGCCTTGTGCTAAATGAATGACATGAATAAAAGAGGGACCTATTTCTTTGTCTTAGATGCCGTGATCTCAAGCATCATCATCTTAGTCACAGTTTATTTCATCTTAAGTCTCAGAACCAAGGGCCCTGAATCTCTTCAGAGCTACACACAGGCAGAGGATTTTATGGATTTCATGATGCAAACCGAAGTCAGGGATTTCAACGGCAATTACACCAAGCGTCTAGTCGAAGAGGGCAACATTACCGATACGCGCCGAACATTATTTCAGCAGATGGCTGAGTTTCATTTTTACAATAAAACAAATATAAGTTGGCAATTCATGGAGGAAGTTTCAAACAGCAGCTTATTAGGGCAGCAGGGAATGATGATGTGGTTTGATGAGGACATGATGTTTAATCGAAGTTCAGATCGTTATTCAAAGGCGAATCTTATTCTTTCTTCGAAAAAGATGAGTTTTTTGAGGATCAATCAAACGTATGTGGAGGGTCCTAATTTAATGGAGGTTTGGGTGTGGTATTGAACAAAAAAGGGGTCGTGTTTACTTTAATCGCTTTACTGATCAGTATTTTCTTGTTCTTACTCTACGCCTCAGAGTATACTCCGAAAGAGGATTCTTTGCTGCCCGTGATAGAGAACCGAATTCGTATTTTGGATCGTTTTAACGAAAACTTTGTCCAGTACTCATTAGAGGCCATGGATGTTTCAAGCTTTAAGGCAATGAATGGGATGTCAATGTATGCCGAGAGCAATGGTTTTTTCGCTGATTTTGCCGCTTCTTTTTCAGAATGCTTACAGAATGGCACGCTCAATAATGGCATCGACCTTTGCCCTGATATGGAAAACAACACATTGCCCTATTGGCTGAATCAGATCACCAACATGTCTAGAGAAAGATTGGGCATCAACATTTCATATAACGTCTCAGGGCTACAAGTGAAACAACCTTTACCCTTTGATGTAGAGGTCTCTTTGAGCATGCATTATGAAGTGGAGGATATATTCGCGCGAATCAATCGAACGATCGTTTTAAAGCGCCTGGTGAACGTAAATGGCCTCTCCGACCCGTTATACGCCGTCGCTGGAACCTACACGAACCCGATCCTGGCCACTCCAATACGAGACGACCAGTGGAACAATGATACGCTTTATTTCATGATTTACAATCGAACGTACCGCCATCACACCGATGCGCCCAGTTTGATCAATCGTTTTGAGGGAGTCCTGATGAACTCTTCTTGTTGCGGGATTGAGTCCATGGTTCATCCAGGAGAGTCCATAGGCGAGTATGAGAATAAGTCGTTTGTGGATTACTGGTTTTGGAACAGCACCGAATTTTGTGGTGGGATCCCTCCAGAAGCAGTATATAAGGTTAGTTACGCAGCCTATGATCCTAAGTTCCGCCTAGACGCCCAGCATCTGGCAGCGTACAACATCAGCTCAGACAAGTGGATCAGCGCCTGCAGCTAGTAAGTTACTACTTAATAATTATAATCAAACTTTATATAGTCTCTTCCCAGGAATATCGTCGGTGAGTAAATGGAAGAGGGAACCCTCGAGACCGATATAGATCAACTTTTAAACCTCCTAAAAAAAGAAGACAAATTACCCCTAGAAGAAGTGGCTTCTCGTCTAAACGTTTCCATGGAAGTGGTGCAAACCTGGATTGACTTCCTCGTAGAAGAAGGCATCATTGGGATTGAGTATAAATTCACGAAGCCGTTTGTATTCATGATCCGAGATAAAAAAGCCGAACCCCTAGAAGAAGAGGATGAAAATTGGGAAAAAGCCAAGAAAACATTTTACATGAGTTCGCTTGAGAAAAATGTGCCTGAAGACCAGATCTCAACAGGCTGGAAGCAAAAAGCAACCCGAATTTTAGAAGGCAAGAAAGAGTTTTTTTTCACAGAAGCAAAGCGCAGAAGAGCTAAAAACCCCGAAGCCCTTTGGGAAAGTTACAAGGAAAAAGTGTTGAGCGTATAACATGAAACTGGATGAATTCATCGAAACAGAAATGCTATCTTTCTTGAACGAGAAGATTAAGCAGGTTAAAGAAGCTGAACCTGTCAGAGAGGAAGAGTCTCCCTTGCTGTATTCTGGAAAAGATTTTCATAAAGACATAGAAATAGCCATTGCTGCAAACGACCTGAACAAAGCTAAATCCATCTTCGATGCATGCAAAACCGAGTACTCGAAATCCTCTGGGGAGCAAAAGCAGGAGTTGTTCAAAACATTAAATGGGTTGTACGCAAAGATTAAGGATTACTTAAAAAACAAGAAAAGACAATCGTTAGAAGGAGAAATCTCTACCTTAGAAGAAGAAGGAGTTTTAAAAGAAAAAAGAGAGAATAGAGAAGAAAATGTATTTGGAAGCTTATTCACTCAAAAACCCAGTTTAAAGGTAAGCAAAGAAATCCTCTTAAGACAAGGTGAAAGGGCCGAGAATGCTCCCGCTCAAATGCTAAGTCCAAATAGTTCAAGATGGGTCCAGGAATCATCAGATGAAGAAAGGATGCCTAAAGAATATCCTCAAAGAACAGCAACAGCAGAAAGGTTAATGGAGGACAAAATCAAGGAAAAGATAAATGAATCGTGTGGAGTCATCCGACTAGCGATCGAAAAAAAAGACTTAAGCAGAGCGATTATAGAATACAACAAACTTAAAGAGGTATACTCACTAATCCCTTCTATATTAACTGCTGAAAAGGCCTCGATCTATAGCAAAATTTTGATGATTTACAAGCAGATTAAGTCATTAGAGCAAGAGAAACTAATGAACCGGATCAGTGGACCAACACAGCCCCGTTTAACCGAGGAAGAGCTGGTAGATAAAATCGCTGTACGAATTGATCGTGCACAGGCATTCATTTTAAATAAAGACCTGCAAAAAGCCATTGAGGAATATCAAGAAGCAAATGACCTGTTCGAATTAGTTCCAGATGCGTTGCCGGAGATCAAAAAGAAATTCTTAGTAGACTTAGCGAGAGTCTATCAAGGGCTGCAAAATCTAAATGTTCACTTACACGCAAGTGATTCGAATGCATTGTTTAATCACGAACCGGAAAAAGTTCTTGGAAAGTACGCTCCAGAAAACCCAGTAGAGAAAATAAAGAGATCCATGTCCAAGATAGAAAGGTACTTACAGGCCAAAGCGCTCAAAAGCGCGATGTTTGAATTTAATAAAATAAAAAGCATGTGTGACCATCTAACTTCAATTGAAGAAGAAGAAAAGAAAAGTCTTTTTGACGAAATAAAGAAAGTATATAAGAAGATTGACGAAGTAAGGAAAGAGGTTAAGGCTGACATCAATCCAGAGATTATGGTGTTCAATGAACCCGAAGAGAAACATCTAGAACAAGTTAAAACCATACACGAAGAAATACGTAAATTATACTCAAACCTAAAAGACCATAACGAAAAAGAAGTGCAAGAAAACCTACTTGAGATCCAGCACCTGATCGCTTTGATACCAGATGAAAAGGAGCAAGAAAAGCTTTTGAAAGTGGTCGATCAGCTCTACCATAAGACCCAGTTTACTCATCAAGAAAAGCGCTTAATGAGGCCAGATCATGACTGAATTAAAACCCTTAGACAAGCCTCAAGAAAGTAAAGAAACTCCTAATCTAAGTAGCCCCTCGTATGTAGGTCCTGAAAAAAAGACCGAGAAGCTAGAGAAAAAAGAAGTAAAACAAAAAGAGAGGTTAGTCGATCACTATCAAATCAATATCAACAACATCTTAGTAGATATTCACATTATATGGAAAGAGGAAAAACCCGTCCCAATTTACGATGTCTCCATTACCAACATCAGCGAACATACAAAACTAATTCTTGAAAAGATCCGAGAGGAGTTCGTTTCAAAGATTAATATCGGTGAAATCGAGGACTTAGGAACCGATCAGATGACAGACATACGAGAGCGGTTTCAAAAAGAAATCAATGGTCTCATTACAAAATATTTCCCTAAAACCGATCAAAAGACAGCTGACATGCTGATCAACTACATGCTTCAAGAGAGTTTAGGCCTTGGAAAGATAGAGATTTTATTGAAAGACAAGAACTTAGAAGAAGTTGTGATAAATAACCACACAGAGCCTGTCTGGGTCTACCATAAAAAGTATGGCTGGTTGGAAACAACCGTTCATATCCCTAGTGAAGGAAGGATTAGGCATTACGCTACGATGATCGGCCGAGAGATCGGAAAAGAAATTACCAACTTAAACCCATTAATGGATGCACACTTACTGAGTGGGGATCGCGTAAATGCCACGTTAAATCCGATCTCTACAAAAGGAAACACGATCACCATCCGCAAGTTCGCTGCCGATCCCTGGACGATTACCAAGTTTATCAATCAAAACGTAATCTCATTTGAAGCAGCTGCCTTGGTCTGGCTAGCCATTCAAAACGAATTGAGCATATTAATTGCTGGAGGAACCGGTTCAGGTAAAACCAGCATGTTAAACGTAATAAGCAATTTCTTTCCACCTAACCAGCGAATGATTTCGATAGAAGACACGCGAGAATTGGTCTTGCCAAAAAATCTACATTGGATTCCAATGGAGACACGCTTGCCAAACCCTGAGGGAAAGGGGGGGGTCAGCATGCTGGACCTATTGATCAACTCACTGCGTATGCGCCCAGACCGCATCTTAGTGGGAGAAATTCGTAGAAAAGCAGAAGCCGAAGTCTTATTGGAAGCAATGCACACAGGTCACAGCGTTTATTCGACAATCCACGCTAACAATGCTGAAGAGGTCATTACACGTCTGACTAACCCACCTATAGACATTCCTAAGCCCGTCATCTCTTCCCTTTCTTTAATCATCGTGCAAAACAGAAATCGTCGTACGAATAAGCGTCGAACACTACAGATCGCAGAGGTTTTACCAAATGGAGAATTAAACCTATTGATGCGCTTCAATGTCCAAAAAGATGAATTGGAAAATGTAAATCCTTCACGAACCGTCCTGGAGCGGCTGAAACTATACTCAGGCATGACCGATAAGGAGATTCAAGAGGATCTGAAAGTAAAAACACATATTTTAAAGTGGTTAGTGAAAAACAACATCGATGACGTTCACAAGATTGGTATGATCTTCTCAAGGTATTACACGGGAACGCTAAAGCTGGAGGAAGAGGATGGGAATAGCTAAGCGCATCGCTGACTCCATGCCGGATTTAAAGAAAAAGATCTTAATGGCTCACTTGAACAAGAAGCCAGAGGAGTATGTGGGGGAGAGGTTAAAGGCAGCATTTGTTGGAGCATTAGTTCTTACATTTGCTGCAGGATTATTGGTGTTAAAGGCAGAATGGCCCATCATTCTAGTGGTTCCTATTTTTCTTGTGTTATTCTTGGTATTGTTTCCTATAATGCTTTCATCGGTAAATGCGATGGTTATGCGCCGAGCAAAGGAGATCGATAAAGATGTTCTTTTTTCTGGCCGTTTTTTATTGATTAAGCTCAATTCAGGAAAACCCCTTATGCTAGCCTTTGAAGAAGCGAGTCATAGTTATGGGGTTGCCAGTGATTATTTCAAGGAAATTGTTCGGGACATTCAGCTAGGGTCCAGTCTCGAAGAGGCCTTGGACCATTCAACAGAGTACTGTCCTTCGGAAAAGATGAAACGAATCTTATTTCAGATCAATAATTCTTTAAAAATTGGTATTGATGTAAGTCAAGTCTTAGAATCTATTCTGGAAGAAATCAGCAACAATCAATTAATTGAATTACAAAGATATGGAAAAAAATTGAACAGTTTTACTTTGTTCTACATGTTAACGGCAGTCGTGGTACCTTCACTAGGGATCACCATGTTAATTATCGTGTCCAGTTTTGTTTCGATTAAAATCGATAACACCCTTTTCTTTGTAATCTTGTTTTTCTTAGTGATATTTGAGTTATTTTTCATAAGCTTATTTAAGAGTGTAAGGCCGAGGTTGAATCTCTAATGCAGATCCTTTACTTAGAAGGCTTCGGGAAAGCATTTGTGCCTAAAAAATTTGTCCCGCATCTGAGAAGTTTCGTGTTCAAAGCAGGTTACGATGAAGTTCCATACAAGTTTTTTGGTTTCCTGTTTTACCTCACGCTATGTGTCACATACGCCGTTTATTTCATCTGGGTTTATCCCTATCTTAAAGGTTCAAACAGCTTATTGCTGATGTTGGGAACCTTTTCCTTTTGGGTGGTTTGCCAATTAGGCCTAGCCTTTTTCGTCATCTTAGTGGTTTATTTTTTTCTGGACATAAAGATTTACAAGCGCCGAAGAGAGCTGGAAAGCCGTCTGCAAGAATACCTTGCACTGGTTTCAACTAATTTAAAGGGGGGAATGTCGTTCGATAAGGCCCTGTGGGCAGCAATCAAGCCGCAATTCGGTATTTTAGCAAAGGAAATTACATTAGTGAGCAAAAAGGTCTTAACAGGAAATGATGTCGGAGAGGCTTTGGAAGAATTTGCAGACAAGTATAACTCACCGATTCTGAAGCGTTCCATTGACCTGCTTGTGAGCGAGATTGAGAGCGGTGGTAAAATCACTAAGGTGATCGACAGCGCAGTAGAGGACTTAAAAAAAGCCAATATGATGAAGGAAGAACTGGCGGCTTCAACGTTATCGTTCACTATTTTCATCATGGCAATTGTTGTTTTTATTGCTCCGGGTTTGTTCGCACTGTCGTTGCAATTGTTAAAAATTGTGACTTCATTATCTTCTACAGTAGGCGGCAGTCTAGGAGGGGGGGGTGGAGGCTTTAGCAGCCCGATCAGTATGTCTTTTGGAGGTCCTAAAGTGGAGGATTTTAGGCGCTTCAGTTTGATCGCAATCTCAATCATTACAACCTTCTCATCCATGATCATCAGCATCGTAGAAAAAGGAGACGTCAGGGGAGGGATCAAGTACATTCCCATCTTTTTAATTTCAGCATTGGTCTTGTATTTCGTCTTTACCTTCGCTTTGGATCATGTTTTCGCTGGAATCATGACAATCTAGAGAGTAAAGCTTTGACGAAATGTTTATAAATCAGTATAAAGGTAATAGAAGAATGAGGGGGAAAAAGAGGTGGGTGAGTATTAGTTCTAGAAAGGGTATTTCTCCTTTAATCGCAACGGTGTTGCTGATTGCATTCGCAGTAGCGTTGGGTGCCATGATCATGAACTGGAGTAGCAATTTACTGAGTGAGTCCAGTTTGGAAGGAGTCTGTGAAAAAGCAAAAATTAGCATAGTGGGCAAGTTTTGTTGGAAAGATAACTTGGTAAATGTGGAAGTATTAAATTCAGGGTCAACAGAAGTGGCAGAGTTGGTTTTAAGGGCAAGTTCATCCCAAGTGGAAAATGAAGTTCATATCAAGGATTCAAGGTTAGGAATAAACTTGCGTTTCGCAAAGACGATCCCATTTTCAAAAACAGAAGGCGCTCAATACGCAGTGATTCCTTCCGTGGGCAGCTCAGATCATAAGGTATTGTGTGAAAATCAGGCCATTAAATTGGATCGCTTGGAAAATTGTTAATAAATAACCTCTTTAAAGTAGTTAAAAGATAAAAAGTCGTATCGTCGAGAATAACTCCTAAACTGCAATATATATTTTCCCCTTCAATAATCTTTATATAATAAATATCAATAGAAAAGAGTAAAGGTTTTTGGCGAAACCTTCATTATTTTGTCTTTGGCGAGACAAAACAAACATACACACTTGGCGGCGTGTAAGCGATTTCTAAAGTAGGGTTAAACCTATGTAAATATAAAGTTTGCGGTAGTGTAAACTATATATCAAATCATCTATCGCATCCTGGGGAGGAAACCATATGCAAACCAGCACGCTTGAAAGTGTAAATGGAGAAGCCATCATCAAAGTCATTGGGGTGGGAGGAGCCGGTAATAATATGGTCAATTGGCTCTACAAGAAAGGCCTAAAAGGGGCTAAAATCATTGCATGCAACACCGACAAACAACATTTAAACGTGATGGAAGCCGATACGAAGTTCTTGATAGGCGAAGTGCTCACAAAAGGATTGGGTTGTGGAGGGTTTGCAGAGAAAGGAAACCAAGCAGCTCAAGAAAGCCTAGAGCAAATCAAGTCCTCTTTGCAAGGGGCAGACATGGTCTTCGTATGCGCCGGTGAAGGAGGAGGTACAGGTACAGGAGCCGCCCCCGTCATCGCAAAAATCGCGAAAGACATGGGTGCCATTGTCATTGGTACAGTCACCATGCCATTCAAAATCGAGCGTTCTAGAGTGGAAAAAGCAGAGTACGGGCTTTATCTGCTCCGTATGCACTGTGACAGTGTGGTCGCGATCGACAACAATAAGCTAGTGCAGATTGCTGGAAGTCTTCCAGTAAATCAAGCCTTTGCCGTTGCCAACGAACTCATTGCAACCATGATCAAAGGAATTGTAGAAACCATCTCCGTTCCGGCGTTGGTAAACTTAGACTTTGCAGACGTTCAGGCCATCATGAGTGGTGGTGGCGTTGCGGCCATCGGTGTTGGAGTCTCAGACACGGCAGATCGTGTAGAGGAAGCCGTGCGAGGAGCTTTAAAAAATCCTTTGTTGCCGATCAGTTACGAAGGTTCAACCGGAGCAATCATCCAAGTAGTAGGTGGTCCTGATTTGACGCTAGAAGAGGTCAGCCGAGTGGGCGAACTCGTAACTGAAACCATGGATGACGATGCCAATGTGATCTGGGGTGCACGTATTGATGATAACATGACTGGAAAGCTAACCGTGATGACCATCATTACAGGTGTGAAAAGCCCCTGGATCCTAGGTAAGGTTAAAGCGCATTCAAAAAAGGCGCAGAAACGGGTCTTATCCGCAGACCTCGGCTTGGAACTCATTTACTAGCAAAGGACCTAAATTTCAGGAGAACAACCCCTTTGCTAGTATACGGAAACGGAAACAAATTTGGTTAATAATGTCCGTTTCCGATTATACTGACGTTCTCCGCCTTCACTCACCCCCCCAATAGAAGTGAAGGCGATCCGTAAACCCCCCCGCGGAATGCGGGGGATTTTTCTTTCTTCTTAACTTCCAGAAAGTATAAAAACCAAGTTCTTTTCACAGGGAAGATGCAAGAATTCTCCTACAATTTACGAGTCCCTAAGGATCGCATTGCCGTCATGATCGGAGTGAAAGGCAAGGTCAAAAAAGAGTTGGAAGAGCTTACGCAGGCCACGATTCAGATCGATTCATCGGAAGGAGAAGTTTTGCTCAAGGGCGAGGACTCACTTAAATTGTTCACGCTAAAAGAAGTGATTCGCTCGATTGGACGGGGGTTTAATCCTGAAATTGCCATGTTGCTATTAAAACAAGACTATGTTCTAGAAGTGGTTTCGTTGAGCGAATTCACTCCTGACAAGAATCATCAACAACGTTTGAAGGGTCGAGTCATTGGAACAGACGGAAAATCTAGGGAAATCATCGAACGCTTGACGGACACTTACATATCCATATATGGAAAAACCATTTCCATCATCGGTTCTTCTTTAGCAGTATTACAGACCCGTAAAGCGGTAGAAATGCTATTGAAAGGAAGCATGCACTCAACTGTTTTTCGCATATTGGAAAAATACAGGCGAGATACGCGAAGGCAGGAATTGTCAGGGAATGCATTCTAACCATTCTAGCTAGGCCTCATTCAATGACCTGTGGCTGAAACGGGTAAATTGAGGCTAATGATAAAAAGGCCGTTTAACATTTCCTTCTTCTTTAGCGATTTCATGCACAATTTCTTCTGCACAGACCATTTCAGGGAGTACAATGTGTTTGGCTCCGGCATTCTTAAGTTTTTTCACCATGTGTGGACGGTCAGCTCGAGCATAAATCACCAAGTCAGGTCTTAGCTCACGCGCTGTTAAGATGGTAAAAATGTTTTTCTCGATTTCAGGAAGGACAACAATGAGAGCTTGGGCATGTAGGAGACCCGCGCTCACAAGGTCTTTTTCTTCCATGGCATCGCCTTCCATAGCAGTATATCCATTTCGTTGTAAGTCATTGACAAGCGTTTCTTCGCGCTCCATAATGACATATTTCTTATGTTGTATTTTCAATAGATCTGCTACATGGCTGCCCACACGACCGCCACCACAGATAAGGTAATGTTTCCTAAGTTCATTTACTTTTTTCATGATTCTCACCTGCTGAAAGTATTGGTTGAATTTTCCTTCAATCATAAACTCGAACATGGTCCAAACACAGGCCCATAATATGATCACGCCTACGACCAAAAGTATAAGTTGAAACATTTTTCCGACGACCGTATGATTGGTTTCATGCTCGAAAGCAAAGGTTTCTAACGTGTAAATAAATCCTTGCCAAAATCCTACATTTTGAAGGAGCATGTAGCCAATGGTTCCAAAAAGGAGAAGTCCGATGATAATCAACAGGATGAGTTTCATCTGCTTGGAGACTGCAAACTCGTAGAAATCACCTCTTTTTGTCATGCTTTCATCTGATTTTCAAGAGTATTTATAGTTTGCTATGGGAGAACGAAAAACGTAAGAAAAAATTTGGTTTTGCAAAGCATTTTCCAAATAGTAACCTTTATTAAGGACTTCTTGCAAAATTCGAGCATGGTCTCTAATATCAAAGCCGTAGAAATGGCAAAAGAACAGCGAGAAATTTCGGTCGCTGAATTTTTTGAAAAAAACCGCCACCTCTTAGGATTTGATAACAAGCGTAAAGCCCTTCTCACAACAGTCAAGGAAGCTGTGGATAACAGTTTAGACGCATGTGAAGAAGCCGAGATTCTTCCAGAGATCACCGTGGAATTGATCGAAATGGGAGAAGATCGTTACCGAGTGGTGATCGAAGACAATGGTCCGGGTATTGTAAAGGAGCAGATCCCAAAGATCTTCGCTAAGTTACTGTATGGAAGCAAGTTTCATCGTCTAAAGATGTCCAGAGGCCAACAAGGGATTGGCATCAGTGCCAGTGTTTTATATGGCCAGTTAACCACGGGTCGACCGGCTAAGATCATCTCGAAGATTCATGCAAATGAACCGGCACATTATTACGAATTAAGAATTGATACAAAGACCAATGCTCCTGAGATTATTAAAGAAGAGATAAAGCCTTGGAGTAAGCCTCAAGGAACCCGTGTCGAAATTGACTTAGAGGCTTCGTATCAAAAGGGTTTGCAGAGTGTGGATGAGTATTTGCGGGAAACCGCCATCATGAACCCACACACCACCATCATTTATGTAAACCCAAAGGCTGAGCAGGTAATCTTCCCGCGCAGTGTAGAGTCTCTACCAAAATTGCCAAAAGCCATCAAGCCTCATCCATACGGCGTGGAATTAGGCTTGTTGATCAAAATGCTAGGCAATTCAACCAGTCGAACCGTTCAGAGTTTTCTGATCAACGAGTTTTCGCGTGTCGGACCAGACACTGCAAAAGACATTTTAGAAAAAGCCTTGATCCCTCCAGCGACAAAGCCGCAAGAGATCTCTAGAGATGACGCGGAAAAGATGATCAAGGCAATTAAGAATACGAAAATCATCGCACCTCCAACCGATTGCATCGCTCCTTTAGGAGAGGACTTG
>DATDWO010000027.1:0-17795 GCA_035289665.1 Candidatus Nanoarchaeia archaeon | reverse complement strand
GCCTTCTCGAAAGGTTCGCACGGCAATTTGGCCTCCTTCCAGGGCGATTTGTTCCACGTAACGGTTCGCAGTTCTCCAATTCTTATCTAAAAGGTGGGCAATCTCCTGAATCGTTCTAGGTTTCTGCCGGACAAACTCCAGGATTTGGTTGGTTTGGGCCTTATCTAGCATAATACAACACTCTGTCTATTTTTTATACAATAATAAGCTTATTTTATACATGTATATATACTTTTTGATGAGAAACAACATCTATGCAATCATCGGCGGTCCCGGTCGCGGGAAATCCACAACGCTAAAAGAGCTCAAAAAGCTCGGCTTTGACGTAATAGAAGAAGCAGCAGAGCAGGTCAAGAAAGAGCAGCTCGCCTTGCCGAACCCCATTCTTCCAGAGACTAATTTCTTGGGGTTTCAACACTTGGTGATCGCACGGCAAGTGGACTTGGAGTCCAGAATAAATGGAAAGATTGCTTTTACAGATCGGGGCAGGCTGGATGGTATCGCGTATTGCCGCATGAAAGGAGTCGAGATCCCATGTGATATACAAAAAGCAGTCGACGAAGGCATCTACAAGGGAGTATTCTCATTGTCCCATTTACAGATCTATGTTCAAACTGACATCCGGCCTGAGTCTGAATCAGAAGCCGACATCATTCATTGCTTGATCGAATCAGTGTATCAGGAGCGGGGTTATTCAGTTGTTCAAGTTCCTCTGCTCGAAGCCCCGGAGCGGGCGAAGTGGATTGCAAATTACGTGCGGGGTGATTCCGATGGTGGAAGAAAGCCATGAGATAGCGTATAATCTGCTAGAGGATCGTGATGTTCAGGCTGCGGTCGTTCAAGCCATTCCTTCTAGCTGGTGTTGGGTAGATGGGGGGTTGTTTGCTCCAAGAAAGTTGTACGAAGAAGGCAGAATAACTCCGAACACTCGGCTGGCGCTTCGTCGTTTTGACCATATAGAAATCGTGGGTAGGAAGGAGCTTCCGTTTGAAGATTCTTTGAAATTACCTCTGGGCCGTCTTGAACATACAGTACCAAATATAGTGCCATTGTTTTGTGGTCAACTACACGTTTCTAGTGTAACATTTGATGAGGTTCCGTATGAGTGTAAATTTCTGACGATGAATGTTGTAAGGCAATTAGCAGCTGGCTTTGTTGGGTTGGGGTACGTCGGCTCTCTATCAGCGTATAGTGGTTTCAGGAATAATCATAAGTACGACAATCCAGAGCAGTTGTTCTTTAGTACGGGGAGGATTTTGAAGTTGCAGTGGGATGAAAGACAGGGGGCAGCGAGAAGAATCTAGAGAGCATCATGAAAAAGTTGGAAGATCTTGGTTTAAGGCCGGAGGATGCAAATGCAGGGAGATCAGGGAGATAATTGGGTTTACCGTCTTGCTGAACTACCATGGAAGGTGAGTGTTCGTGCGAACATTCGCAATCACATCGGCTGTTTTTTTAGGAGTGTGATTTTTAGGGGTGATGAGCGCACAAACCTGGTGGAGGCCCATCGGATTTTTTCAGGAGCGAATTTCTTAAATTCAAACCAGGAAAGCTTTGTTGAGGCATTATTGAGTTATCAGGGTTGCGAGAAAGCAAAGAGAGAGTTTCCAGAATTTGAGTACGAACTGAAATGGGGCGTAAATCCATCACAGGAAGGGGCGGAGCCTTCATTAAGAGATTATTTGCAAGTATTTAATTTTCGTCGAGAAGGCCTCGAACGATTGGGAGAGCCGATCCGGTATTTACCAGATCCGGCATATTATGCAACAACAACGAAAAGGAATCATTATTTTTTCAAAAAGGAAGAGAAAAGCCTAGTTGTGATGGAAGGAGATAATCTCTATTTGAAAGAGAAAGGCCCTTCTTTAGAAGTCAATTTGGGAGTGTC
The DNA here is from genome assembly GCA_035289665.1 of Candidatus Nanoarchaeia archaeon. GTDB lineage: Archaea > Nanobdellota > Nanobdellia > Woesearchaeales > SM23-78 > JBBSWA01. The sequence continues at coordinate 15,907 of DATDWO010000027.1, read as the reverse complement.
AGGTGAAGAATGGGTGGTAAAACGCAAGGAATCTGAAGCCTTAGCAACCTTAGAAGACGTGTTAAAAGCCGTTTCAGAAGGAAAATCTGTTTATCAAGGATCTCTTCATAAGGAAACAGCAGAACGTTTGATCTTGGACATAGAATCTGGACGTTTCTTCTCATTAGCTTTAAGTCGATCGGGTGCACAAGGCAATCCATTCGAGCACCAGTTGGAAGTGGAGTACAGCGGTTTTATTCCAGGGTTTGTTGGTTTAAGAGAGGGTTCAGAAGAGCAGTTGGTCTCAAATTTAGTGGAGTTGGGAAATGAAATAACTCGATCTTACCTAGAAGCAAAGGTGCATTTCGATTGGGGGTTTAAATTGGCTCGGACTAGAAAGAGAAAGTTGGATTTTGCTGTGGGTGGACAGCAATCCTTATAAACTTGTAATCTCAGAGATTGAGCATGGCCTCAGACAGTGAGCGTTTGGTCAAGTATGGCTTTATCAAGCACGGCGCTCAGGGTAATTACACTTTTGATGATGCAAAGAAGGTTTTTAAGTCTGCTTCTGAGTTAGGTAAGGTAGAAGGGGAGGATGCGAATGAGGAAAATTCAGAAGAGCAAAACATTGCACTCGCTGGCCATTATGTAAAGACGGGTTATCCAAATCCGCTCAAGCGGTATCGTTTAGTATTCGAAAGTTTCGGCCAATCCATCGAGGAGATGTATTACTGGTTTTTGGAGCATCTTCGCCAGGATCAGGCGTTTTCGCATGCAGACAAGATCACAGATATTTTCTCAGCGAGTGAAAACAGCGCTTTTTTCGGTAGCTCGCAGCAACGCCTGGGTATTCAGCAGGATAAGGCGCAGCAGTTCATGGCGACCATTGGAAAAATGATCAAGGATCTGTTTGCCTTGGTGAGGGAAATGCGTATTTTAGACGAAAAATTGGCTCCGAGAGAGTTGTGGGGAAAGAGTGACAGTGCAGACGTTGCTTTGAAGGGGGAGTTTACAGATCTGGTCGAAAACCGCGGTGGCCAGCTCCAACCCGGTTCGATCTTTCATCTGTCACAGACAGTGGGTTATACGATTTTACCCGATCTGTTTTTCAATACAAAAACATATACAGTGGATGACATTGAGAAGAAGGTAGATGCGATGCAGTACAATCAACAGGTAAAGACTGTTTTGAAACGAAAGTTATTTGCCTTTGTGAATTGGAAGCTGAAGACCGATGCAGAATTGGATGCGAGGAGAAAGTTCTTGTTGCGTTACTTGCGTCAGCATTGGGGTGTGATTAAGATGTACATGGCTTGGGTGAAGCCGTACCTCCGCAATGTAAAGCACTTGTCGATGAGCACGCAGCAGATGGACAGCGCGGACTTAATCAATGCTTTCGAGACGAGTCTTACTGAGATTGAAGTGTTGTTCTACCGAGAGCCGAAAGGCAGCAGTCCGGTGTCTTGCGTGTTGATGACGCTCAAACTCAGAACACGTCCATCATTGAGTTATTCACAGGAATACCAGCGAGGGCCGATTCACGTAGGCCGTGCAGAGATGACCTTGCGTGCCTATGGTTGGTCGAAGGATCAAATCGCTAATTACAAGCGGATGCGGGCAGAAGAAGATCTGGAGTTGTTTGGTTTTATTGATGAGAACATTAAGGGAGCCATGGACGCGTTGGGGGAGGAGTTGGAAAAATATTTGAAAGAAGCAGGGGAGGAAATAGAAGGAAAACCTTATGTAAAGCCTACATCCAAACAGGTAGCATTTAAGGACGCGGTTTCCGAGTCATTAGACCCCTTCCTTTCCATCTTTAAGGGCTTCAAAGAAATGTTTGGTCCCTTGGGCTTCAGTGCTGCGGCTTCTTTATTTTCAACGTCTGGGAAGAAGGGGTTTTTGCCAGATCCAGGAGCTTCTGAAAAAGCGGCGGGTAGTGCAGAGGCTGCGATTTGGTTGGCCTATAAAAACTACGAGAAGAGCCATGGCTTATTGTCGTGGTAATCATATGGACTTGCTTCCTATTTTCGGCTCTCGGATGAAATCTTTAGAAATCCTTTCACTTCTTCAGGGTTTTAAGCCAGTGGTTCGGCAGGGTTTTTACGAGTCAGAGCTCAAGCAAGTAGAGCAGTTCTGTCAGGATCACAATTTAGTCTTGGTCAAGTCCAATTTCAAGGTAGTCCCATTAGACACTTCCACAGCCTTCCTGAATAAGGGGGTCTCGACAAGTATAGAGGATCCACGTCCAGGTTTTTTATTTGTTTACATCTCAAAAACACAGCTTGGAGCGCACAAAGCAGCTTTGGCTGAGTTATATAAGGATCATGTTGAGCTGGGCAAGTTGCTGGGTTATCCTGAGTGCTGCGGTCGTTTCTTCGCTGAGCATGAACCCGTTCGGATGGAGAAAGACAATGATTTCGAAGTGCCTGTGTTGGAAAATTCTTCAGAGGTCAAGTATTCTTTTTGGATGAACATTTTCAAGCGAAGTCAGGATGCCTGTGTCTTGAGTCATTTTCCGTGCAGTTTATTGTGTTCTGAAAGTTTAGTATTGGCGCAGAAATATTGGGGTTTGTTGGAAAACAATGACAAGTCTTGGGCGGATGATTGGAAGAAAAAGCTATCGGGTTCGTTAGCCATTCATGGGAGATCTTTAGTTTTTGCATAGTGGGCAACAACTCATTTATACTTCATCCTCTTTCCTAATAGGATATGGTGGAATTTTTTAGCCCTTCGGATGAAGCACGAGCAAAGGAGTTCTCAGACTTACAGAAGAAAAAGGCAGACTCGTTGAAAGAGTTACAGGAAGAGAAAGAGAAGGGTTTGGATGAGTTGAAGAAGCGAGAGTTGGCCTTGGAAGCGCTTAAGCGTGAAAAAGAAGCGGCGGAGAAGAAGCTGAAGGCTTTAGCAGAAAGGGAAAAGGCCAAGTCGGAAGAATTGGAGTTGGAAGAGAAGAATCTCAAGAACGAGGCAGAGGCCTTGGCAAGAAAGATTGAGGAGGAGGCTGAGGTTTTGGCTCGTCTTCGACAGCCCGTGCAGGATAGGTTAGAAGCTGTAGTGGAGGAAGCAGTGCAGGGCTTGCCACAGCAACCCGCTCAAGAAGGGGTTCAGCCCTTGTATCAAGCTCCTTTACCAGAAGGAGGTAGTTTGTATCAGCGCCTGGCCGAGTTGCGTGGGGGGATTTATGGAGTGGCTTCGCATCAGGTTTCAGGGAGTGGAGAAATAGTGGATCAGGGGCGGGCCCGCATTGGTTCTTTGTATACTCAGTTGCAGGACATTGTGAATAACATCGCTTCACATGCGGTAGAAGGTAGAAAATTTGACTTGGGAGATGATGCGAAGATGACGCAAGCATTGAATCAGACCATGCAGGCTGTGGAAAAGCTAGGCGAAGCTTATTCAGGTAGGTTCGAAAACCTTTTAAATCGGGCTCGCGAATATTTGTCTAAGCAGGAGGACGTGTATAAGGTGCCAGGCACATGATCTTTAACAACAATTACTATCACGCCTTGGATCGGGATTCTTTCTCAGGTTCTCCAGCAGCAGATATGTTTTCCGATCCCGAAGTGGAGCAGGAAATTAAGACAGAGTCAGGCAAGCCTTTCACAGCCAAGTTGGGTCCTACCGATTTAGGTAAGCCAGGTAATCCCATGCAGCACCAGTTACAGGCTCTTTTAGCCAACATTCGAGAGGGTGTGGGAAAGATTGAGTTTAATTTTCCAGGCGCAAGAAAAGGCACCGCGCAGTCCCCTACGCCTGAATCATACAACAAGCGTGAGCGGGAGGATATGCGTCAACTCTTAGAGTTGAACAAGATGAAGACTTCAGTGCACGCAACCTTCGGCCTTCAGGGGTTTTCAGGTTTAAGCGAAAGGGGCTTTAACGATTCCACACGGGAAGACAATCTTAGAGAAATCAAGAAAGCCATTGATTTTGCTGCCGATGCGACTAAAGGGGGTGCCATCGTTTTCCATACGGGCGAGTGGAACCGTCCGATTTATCAGGCAAAATGGAATAAGCCGACGGGAAAGTTTCGTGAAGTGGAAGTGGAAGATCCGAAGACAGGTAAAAAAACAAAAAAGAAGGAGCCTATTTATCAGTTCGAGGGTTTTCCAGAAGAGCATGCAAAAGCGACGTTGTACGTAGCAGATTCTCGGACAGGAGCATTTGTGGACTCCATCAGTAAGGATCAGTTCTTATTCGAACCTGTTTTCGTTAAGGCAGAAGACCCAGAGGCGGAAAAATACGGCATTAAAAAAGTAGGGGACAAATTCCTCTCAAAGGATGGAAAGGAAGAGATGAAGGGGGATGACTGGATTGATTCAGATGGAAGAAAGGTGCCTAAGTTTAAGTTTGACCTGGATGAGAAGGATCTAGATCGTCTCTTTAAGCGTATTCCGAAGTTTGACGAGTCGGGAGTAAATTTTAAGGTGGATAAGTTAGGTTGGGATCAGTTAGTGGAACGCGCAAAGGAGCTTGAAAAAGAAGCAGGCAAACCGATTCCGCCAGAGATGCTCTTTGCTCGCATTCACTTAGAACACCGAGTATTGCAAGCAAAGGGCTCTTCCTTGTTTCACGCAAGACATTATGAGGAAGAAAAGAAACGTAGGGATAAATACGCAGAGGCGTTGAAAGTGTGGAATGATCTTGAGCCGAAATTAAAAGAAAAAAATGAGCTTTGGAAGTACATGCAGACCACTCAGTATGGAGATTTAATTCCTCCTGATGTACAATCACCCATAGATTACTTAAATCAGCGTTTAGAAGACGCAAATCGCAGTCTTCGTTACATTCACGAATCTTCTGCTTCAGCAGATGTCCAGGCAAAGGAAGCCGCAGACTTGCTCAAGCGAGTAAAGCCTGTTCACGAGGTGGGCATCGTAAAATCAGCAGACTCCATTGCCCGTGCAGCGATCTTTGCGATGGAAAAATACAATCAAAATAGGAAGCACCTGGATGAGCCGATATACATCGCACCCGAGAATTGGCATTACACTCAGTTCGGCTCGCATCCTGACGAAATGATTGAGTTGATTGAAAAGTCAAGGGCGGAGATGGTGAATCAGTTGAAGGAAAAGTATGGTTATTCAGAGCTGGAGGCAAAGGAAAAAGCCAAGACGCATATTAAGGCCACGATTGACGTGGGTCATTTCAACATGTGGCGTCAGCATTATCAGGGAAAGGAGGGTGAAAAGCCTGAAGATCGGGAAAAAAGCTTCAATAAGTGGATTGTGGACAACATGAAAAAGTTAGCTGAGAAAAAGATTCTAGGCCACATTCATTTATCCGATAATTTAGGTTTTGATGACGAGCACCTCACGCCAGGTACAGGCAACGTTCCGATAAAGGATATCGTTGAAGAACTCAATAAGGCAGGGATCAAAGATTTCATCATAGAACCGGGCAGTTTTAATGCAGCTACGGTGGTGCATGACACTTTTTCTTTGTTGGGAAGCCCGATTTACAAGTTGCGGCCTCAGCAGACTTTTGCCAGCATTCAGCGGGCACATTTTGGCTACCATAATCCAGCGATGTACATCGTCGGTGCTTACAGTCCTAGCAATGAGTGGGTTTTGTGGAGTGAAGTTCCGTTGGAGTGAGTTCGACGGAAATCGCGTTTATGCCCTTAAGGGTGAGCACAATGAATTTAATATTGGGAGGAGCCAAGGGGGATGCACAGAAATCATCTGATGATTTCTGGCACCAGAAATGTTATGCATTTCTGTGTGTCCCTTACGGGGAATGGCATTATGGAAAATAACATAAATGTGCGAACTGGGCATGAGCGATTGGAGCAATTCAACCGCATCAAAGCTCGTTATCGCGAGTTCGAGCGTGAGCTCCTTTCTCAGGGAAAGCTTCCGATGCGTTCCACAAATACAGGTTTCTGGGGTACGGCGGATCTAGAAGCAGTGTTTCACTTGTTTGAAGCCTTGCATCTGGAGAAGGACAAGGGCTTTCTGGACCTGGGCAGCGGAGATGGTCGTATTGTCTTAGTGGCTGAATTATTTACACAGGCGCAGGGTGTGGAGTCAGATCCAGAGCTGGTGGATCAGAGTGAGGAGATTCGGCAGGAATTGGGCTTGAAAGCAGATTTTGTCTGCACCGATTTTCTAAGCTTGGACCTTTCCAAGTTTGATTTTTTCTTCATCAATCCCGATCATCGCTTTGAGGAAGCGTTCGAGGATAAACTCCTCCAAGAAGCTCGAGGAAAGAGATTATTCGTCTACAACATTGTGTTCGCCCCAGAGAAGTTAAAGAAAGGAAAGACTTATTGGCATGATCAGATTCCCATAACAGAGTATATGATTGAGCCTAAATAGGTTTATTTTCCAATAATTTCGACTCCAGGAAAGGTCAGGAAATCAGTATCGCTAGTGATCAAAGTACACCTGTGTTTTTGGGAAAAAACATAGGCAGCAGCGTCGAAAAAAGAAAGTTTTTTGTGCTTACTCTGGTATCTGAATTTTATGGCTTCATAAAGATCTTCTTGAGTTAAGGGGAAAGAGCAGACTTGAAGTTTGAAAAACCAGTGATCGGCTGTTTTTTCATCAAATTGCTTAAGGATAATTCCACAGAATTCGACTAATAATAAATCACTAAGGATGAAAGGCTCCTTGCCATAAGGTAGGAATTTGGGGTTTGCTTTGGCAATTTCAACTAGAATGGAACTATCTAAACAATTCATAAGTATTTGCTCTCCATGTCCTTTCTGATTTCTCTCATAAGTTCTTTTCCTGATTTTTTGAAGGGTAAAGCCCCAAACAGCTCTTTGAGGGGGTTTTCTTTCTTTTGGAAGTCGGCCCATATTTCTTCATCTGCTTTGATCCGCAGCTCTTCGGCCACTTTTCGAGGTATGATAAGGCCGAGGCTGTTCCCCCATTTGCGCACTTTACATGCTAGCATTGTATAACTCCTTGTCTAATAATTAGACATGAAGTATAACTTATTTATAAAGATTTCGAGTATAATATTTATATAGAAGATTACGAAGAGTCTTTCATGCCCTATGAAGCCTTTCCGAGGCCAAGCACTTTACTAAATCGGTTGTTAAGTCGAGTTTCGTATGGAAAAACTCTTCATCATTTTGGGGAATTTGAAATTGCAAGTTGGCAAGGGGTAGCCAAAGCGGCTTATCATCATTTTGTAGAAACTCCCTCTATTCTTGAAAGAGTGGTAGAAGAAGCCAGTTGGGAGATCAGCGCGGATGATCCTCCTCAGAATACATGATTTGGTGAAGTAAAATTTGATAGGAGAAAAACCCCTCGGGTTATAGTATATAGTCAGAGCCTGACCACGAGATTACCTTCTGAAGATTTGTTTCAATTAGCTAGTCAGTGTGGGGTGGATCATTTTTTTGGGCACCTGTATCCATTTTTTGCTGGAGAGGTTGATTTTGGAGAAGGAGTGGCTTGTCGATATCAACATAGGGCTGCAAAGACTCGAGAAGGGTTTGTTTGGAGAATGGTTTCAATTACAATCCCCTCAATATATGCATTACATAAGAAGTTACCCAAAGAGACATTTGATCGATAATAGCTGCGAAGCCTTTATTAACCACCTCTGCATAAACCAGCTTAAAAAGAGGTGGGAGAGTTTGGAGTTTCGCGTTGAGACGCAGAAGAAGGAGCATCTGAAGAAGTATGCTAAGGAAGACGTCGATTTAGCGTTTACCTTTGCAAAAAAGGTGTATAAAGAGTTGGGCACCTTCATTAAGGCGATTGTACTCTTTGGCAGTGCGGCTCGAAAAAAGCAGAATTCTAAGGATGTGGACATTCTCTTAGTTATAGACGATCTGAACATTAAGTTAACCAAGGAGTTGGTTCAAACGTATCGTATCATTGTAGAGAAAATCGTAGCGGATATCTCGCCTAAGTTGCACATCATCACATTAAAGTTCAGTAGTTTCTGGGAGTACGTTCGTGCCGGAGATCCCATCGCAGTTAATATCCTGAGAGATGGGGTAGCTTTGGTGGACACGGGTTTTTTCGATCCTTTGCAGGCCTTGCTGTATCAGGGTCGTGTTCGTCCGTCGCCGGAGAGCATGTGGGCATATTATGCCAAAGCCCCGGCCACGCTTCAAAATGCCAAGTGGCATGTTCTTCAAGCTGTGCTTGATCTCTATTGGGCAGTGATTGATGCGGCACATGCGGCCTTGATGAAGGTGGGTGAAGTTCCGCCAAGTCCAGAGTTTGTCTCAGAGCTTTTAGACCGGAGAATGGTCAAGGCTAACTTATTAGATAAGAAATATGTTAAGACCGTCGATCATTTTTATCGTTTGAGCAAGGCCATTGCAGCGCATGAAGTGAAAGAGATCAATGGGGCTGAGTGGGATCATTTACAGAGGGAAGCCACGGAGTTCGTAGATGTCATTCAGAAGTTCATGAGGAAAAGTTAGGATTAAGTTTATATATTAAGGCGCTCTTTCTGATTTTTATGACGAAGGTTCTTGCTAGTGGTTTAGGAGGAGGCTTGGACGTTGTCAATGCTCTTCTTATATATGCTGCTTTAGAAAATGAAGGAAATGAACCTGTTTTGGGTTCGATTCGCCCGATCGTTCCAGAGCAGGTTTTTCCTAGGATACAATTTTCTGAAAATGGGTGCTGGGTGGATAGAGATTCACGAATAACAGGTTATAATGGTCGTTGTGTAGAACCTAAAATAGCGGCTGCTCTTGGGAAGGATATTCTGCTTTTTTCAAGAAGAAAAGAATCTGAGAGGGAGGTGGAGGGTTTAGCAGAGGCAATTGCAGATATGGAGCACTTGTTCTCAGACATGTTCTTTGTGGATGGAGGAGGAGACAGCCTAATCCTAAAAAAAGAAGATGCCATAGCAGAGAGTGAGTATAAAGATCCTTTTCAAGGAGAAGACGCAGTTTCATTGGCAGCCTTAACTCAGTTTCCAAATGCATATCTAGCAGTAATTTCAGTTGGTTTGGATATTTCAGAAGAAGCGTTCAGGAGGAATGTTGATTTACTTTCAGAGCGTGGAGCCTATTTTGGTCGTGTGAATCTAGTTTCAGGAGAGAAGGAAGGTCGTAGTTTGGAAGGTTTAGAAAGAGTAATTCAGTTTCAATCAGGGTTTCTCGATCGTTATTTCACGCTAGCTGAAAAAATATTAGTATTAAAGGAAGAAGATATTGCAGATCCATCAAAGACAAAATCTCACACAGCTGTCGTTGCGTACCATGCATTGAAAGGAAATTTTGGTTTGCAACGCACTTTCGTTAGGTGGGAACCCACAGTAGATGGTCAGAAAGGGGTATTAGTTAATCCAGAGCATCAATGGATGTATTTTTTTAAGGCAAGCGCAGTGCATCCGCTCAAAAAAGAGTTAAATCCTGGGCATAGTTATTTCTCTGGTGAAGAGCAATAATATTCAGTACCTTTTTATATTAGCTTCTTAAGAATAAAAGACATGGCCAATCATCTCCCGCATCATTTCGAATCGCGCCATTTGCCGAGTTTTGGCTGGGTTCGCGAGATCGTTTTTGGTTTGAACGATGGCATCGTTTCCACTTTTGCTCTCTTAGCCGGTATCACTGGAGCGGTGATCAGCTGGGAAGCCTTGATCATTGCTGCTCTGGTCGAAATCGTAACAGGCGCTTTGTCTATGGCATTGGGTACCTTCATTTCAACCAAATCGCAGATCGAGTTTTACAATGGAAACTTAGATGGGAAGAAGCACATAAAGAAAGAAGTTAAGGCATTAAAGGATGGTTTTGAAAACCCTGAAATCGCGGCTGTTCAGATTGGAATTGCATTCCTAATCGGAGGGTTAGTCCCTTTATGGCCTTATTTTGTCTGGGTGGAGCAGTCAGCTTTGTGGGTTTCTTTGATGTCCACATGTGCTTTTCTTTTTGTAGTGGGGGCGTTGAAGAGCCGTTTCACGCATAAACTTTGGTGGCATTCAGGGTTGGAGATGGTGGTCATAGCCGCTTTGGCAGGCTTTATCTCGTACTACTTGGGTGTATTTGTAGCGGGGTTAATTGGTTAGGTTTTTACTTCTTTTGAAGAGATAAATTTAAAAATCCAGACTGTTAGGAAACAGTTTATGGGTGTTTCCATCGCATGTCGACGGTGCGGTCGTAGTTATCCGCAGTCAGAGATGTGTCTGGATGCAAGCGGCAGCGATATGTTGTGTCGTTCTTGCTTTGGTCGTACCCATGATGAAAAAGGAAAGAAAGTCATGACAACTTCATATGAGGATGTGGATGAGGATTTTATTGCCGTGCAGGCTCCGAAGCCCAAAGAGCCCTCTAAACCAATAATGCCTTCCATCACCCATTATCGTTGTCCGAAGTGCAATTTCAAGTTTTCTCGTTCTCCTTCGACGCAGGTAAAACATTGCCCTTATTGTGGGAATGAGAAGATCATTACAAACGAGAAATTGGATGCAGGCAGTTTGTTGAGGGAAGCTTCAGGTTCTAAGTATGATTTCTAACGTCTATTAACCAGACAAATGTGCGCAGTGTGCCTTTTTGTTGTACTTGTCTAAATATTTCTTTCAACTGTTGAATATGTATAAAGAACACGGTGCCGAACAAGACCAGGGGCATCCACAAGAAGTTTAAGCTCCAAGGGTTGTGACGGACCAGGGGGAAGAAAACAAGGCTTACCGCAAAGAATCCTGCCGTAATGCCGCTGAACAAGGTGTCGCATACATTGATCTTTTTAGGGTGGCAGAGCCAGTACCAGGCAATCAGGCTGGCTAGAGCATAACAAATCACATTGAATTCATTGGCATAATATTGGGGTTCCCAATAACTAATCGGTCCTTGGATCATCCAGTGGCTGAGGGGATAGAATGGAAGGTAGTTGTCTCCTCGGTGGGTTAGATAGTCTGAAAAAATATGGAAGCCCCAGCCAAAAAAACAGCCGTATAAGGCTTCTTTCTTCCACCAGAGAGTTAAGGCCAGTAACACAAGAAAGATCAAGGTGCTGTGGAGGGTGTATTGAATGGCTTCAGTAAATGGGAACAAATAGATGATGTCTAAGTTGAGGGTTTTCATTTGCCCATTTCCAAGTAAGATCAGCATTTGCAGTATCCAGAGAGCATCAGGTATAAATGCAAAGAGGGTTGCTTTCCACCACCATTTTTTCTTCCGGAACCAGATATAAGTCCAGAACAAGTGCCAGAGGGTGTTCATGGAGCTTTGATTTTCGTTTTGTTTTTAAAGATGAGCTTTTGAAAGACGAAACGTTTATATATATTAGATACTTATCTGATAAGTGAAAGATAAGGGATAGTCAGTAGCCTAGTTGTAGTCAAGACTACACCTACTTATTAAGAGCCGAGCATCAATTCCTAAAGCATGATGATTTCCAATCATGCTCAGCGAGAGATGTATCGGGCAGGAATCACAGAGGAAGAAATAGCTCAATGCATTGAGTATGGAAAGTTAGAATTCACGGAAATAGTTAAAGGAGAAGTAAGGCACGGCAAGTACTTAGTATTAAAGGATAAAGATATCACAGTGGTTTACACATTTAGAAAGAATACGATAAGGGTTATCACAGTTTATCCGATTCGGAGGAAACAATGGGAAAAATGAAAGATGGCGTTTATTGTGCCAAGTGCAATATTCTTGTGAAGGAAGGGGTCCTTCCTAGATATGAATTCCAAGAAGGATTTCCGTTGAAGAATGTAGAGGCTTATCAATGTCGAAAGTGTGGTAATGTATTTTTTTCAGAGAGGCAGGCAAAGGAAATGGAGAGGCGCACAGAGAAAGAGTATTCCTTTGGCTTTGATAGAAAAGTCACCATCAGTGGTAGAAGCCTTGTAGTGGGCATCCCAGCCGAATTAGCCGATCATCTGAAAATAAAAAAAGGGCAAAAAGTCCGAATCATCCCCATCGCCCGTGAGGGGTTTATGATTAAGAAAAAAAGTTAGAAATCTCTATATAATTGGTTTTCCGACCGGTCTTGAGCGAGCCGGAGGCGAGCGATGACCAGTGGTAGAATAGGTTATTCTGAAGCTTTATGCAGTGCTCTTTTCGTCTATCGCGGCCGCCCCGAGCGAACGAAGTGAGCGAGCATGCCACCGGTGTTGAGCGAAGCGATCACCGGTGGTGGGCGGCCGCGTTGACTAAGAATAACTCCATCGATTTCAGAAGTGGGGGAGTTTAGTGTATGGGTAAAGGGCTCGCATTAATTGATGCAGGAGCTATTTATTTGCGGGCCATCTATCGCCGCTGAAATTCCAGCTGATGAACAGGATGAATTCATTCCTCACGCATTCTTAGATGATTTGGTAGAAAAAGTTACACAGGTAGAGGGTTTACCCTGGGTTTTCATCTGCCGCACACATAAACCGCCCACCACAACAGAAGCAGAATAATGATCACAAGAAATTAGGAATTTCTTTTAACTTTTATGTGGTGCATCGATCGATCATGCACTTTTCTCAATACAATCAATGCAATAATCGCTCCCATAAAGCACAAAAACATATCGCTCTGCGTATCCCAGATATAACCTTGCGTTCCTAGGAAACTGTCGCTGGCACTTCCCGTCGCAAGGGACATCCACCATTCAATAAACTCATAGAAGGCACTCAGCGCAAGAGGAATCGCGATGCTGTTGAGGTTGAGCCAGAATCCTTTTTTTAAGGGACTTGTTCGGATGATTAATTCTCGGGTAATAATCGCAGGCACAAAGCCTTGCATAAAATGTCCGATCTTGTCATAGTTATTGCGGGTAAATCCAAAAAGAGTGCTCATCCAGTCCCCAATCGGTGTCAACGCGTAGGTGTAATGTCCTCCAATGATAAGTACAATAGAGTGGATCGCAATCAGTGTGTAGCTCAGGTTGCTGAGTCGGAATCGGTTGTAGGTCAAGAACAGGATCGGCGCCACAATCAGGATGGGTGCAACTTCCAAGAACCAGGTGAAGTAATCATAGGGGTGTATGGCAGACCAGAGGAAGAAAATAGAGACAATCCCAATCAAGATGCAGTGGTAGGTTTTGTTGTCCATAAATAGAAGCCTCCGGCGGGCTACCGGCTTCAAGTGGAAATGGGGGGAAAACGCATTCTTGCGATTCGTAGTTTTTTGTATAATCAGTAGCGCACATAAAGACTATATCAATATGTGGTGTCCTTTTTTGTACACCTGTTGTTTAAATAGTTGAGTCTTTTACTTTAATTATGGCTCTTGACGCGTATTTGAGCGAGTTGGAGGCTAAGAGGCATGATATGGGGCGGTTGCGATCCAAGTATCGTGCCGTTGAAGAAGATCTGCAATCTTTGTATGTGCTGCTGAAGTCTCGCCCTTTCTTTACTCAGTTTATCTTCGGCTCTGAAGAAGGATTGCGTGACTTTGAAGCGGATCTGCAACAAATGGGGCAGGAACGGAATGCAGTCACTCAGTCTTACTTACAGTACCATAATCAGATTCAGTTTTATAAGCAGCAGAGCGCAGAAATTCATAAACCCAGAAGCCTTCTCCATAGGCTCTTCTCCTTCATGTCAGAACGATAGTTGCAAATCGCCTTATCTCCTGCTCTGTTTGCAAATGCCATCGTAGCTCTCATCGTCTTCGAGCGGTACTGCCGCCAGGGCATTTCAGGATCGTCTTCTGCGCGAGGCACCAAGATAGGCTTCCCCGTATTATATTTACATCTTCCAAAAGACACGTCCGATGTCTCGCAATATAAAGTTCCGTCAAGGTTTCCCTGCCAAGGGCATGGTTCCGATCGTTTGAGAGCTTCTATTACTCCAGAATCTTCCCAGACTGTTTTGTCAACTTCTTTCTCTAAGTCTTTGTCCACGAGCGGTCTAACGAAGGCTTGCTAATAAATTTTATGCATAGAATGGCGCTTCAGAGGATTCAAGCCAAAAAGATGAAGAAATTATTCGCACAGGTTATGCACATGTTTGAAGAACTGCTCAGCATTTTTGATGCTTTTTTCTGCCGGTTCTTGGTTGGCTTGAGGGAGTTCCTTGTAGGTGAATTTGCCGCACTTGCTTTTTTCGAGATGGAATATGCTGACGAGCGTGTCGGCACGGATTAAGGCTTCTTCATACAACTTGAGAAGTTCAACATCGACAATGCCTTCCTCCACAAGTTGTTTGAAGGTTTCATAAGTTTTCTTGTGTTCTTCGGGAGAGTCGGTCTTAATGCCTTTTTTGAGCAGGTACGCCTTTGCCATGTAAAATATGGAGTAATAGGCGTGGGTGATGACGGCACTAAAATAGGTGTCCTTTGGAGTGGAGAAGACCTTTTCTTGAAGAGATTCATCCTGGCTTATTTTGAGGATGATCTTGGATAAGTTTATTTCGTTTTGCGCTTTTTTGGTGTATAGTTTAGATATGGAATCCATGCTTCATTCCCTCCAATATAAGGCTATAAAATAGTGGGTGGTTGTATACTGCCAAATGTTTCCTTGCTATTTCTTTTCCAAGGTTTTCTTCATTGTTTAAGAGCATTTCCATAAATTCATCTCTTGTGATGACATGGCTATCTAAGGGGAGAGGGGATTTTAATTCAGCGCTGCTTAACGAAGCTTTTATCTTATTTTTGTATTTTTCATCTTCTATGAATATGGAAACATCAAGATCTGATTCTTTTGTCTCCTTTCCCACTGCGTACGATCCGAAAATAACAATGGATAAGAATTTTGTTCTACCAAGCGCCTCTTCCTTAACATACTTGATGCTCCTATGCATCAGTGTGCTTAGCCGTTCGTGATTGGCTAAAGCTATATAATAATAGATTTTGTCATTGTTAAAGTCTAAAGAATAGAGGGTGGACTTTCCAACTTTTCTCTCTAAGAAGAGTTTTTCTTTTTTGAATTGCACCATGGCGATTTCCAATGCGTGATTGGATTTCTCTTTTGCAAGGTCTTTAATCTGCTTCAAAGTGATTTCTGTGAATGGCTGTTTAGCAAATACTTGAAATAGGTTGAGTTGTTTGCTCGTAATCATAATCCCACTTTATTGGTATACATAACCCAAATTAGTGGTATATTTAAAGGTTTCGCCTCCTACAGGTGCAACTCTCCTTTTCAAATGGTCATTCTGTCGACATAAAACGAGCCTCCGGCGAGAGTTGCACTCGCGACCTCCCCCTCTTTGTATCCATACCAAGGGGGTGCACCAGCTACTATGCTACGGAGGCACAGATTACTGGTTTTCTGTTTACTTTTTAAAGCTTGCTAAGAGAGTTATCGAGCAGATGGACGCAAGCCCCATAAAGCTTATTAAGGGTTTATATTCCCTAAATACTATGAAACAGCTTTGGGTTTTAGCCGCTTGCTTGCTTTTAGTGGCTTGTGCGGGTTTTAAGCAGGGTTCTTATTCGTTTGAAGAAGGGTTTAACTACTTGTCTGACTTGGATTTTAGGCATGGGGGTAATTTTAAGAAGGAGCGTATGGATATGAATTTTGTAGATCTGAAGAAGATTGAGGCGTTTCAGAAAGACTTAACTCTTTTTAAGGCTCGCGTGTCTCAGGATCCTGACTCAATAGATAAGAAGAAATTGTTGTGGTTCATTGAGGCAAGAGATCAGATGTTGGGTTCAGAAAGATTTTATCAGTTGGGTTCAGGTATGGGTAATTTCAGCAAGATGGAGTCTGTGTCGTGCGATAAGCAAAAAGAGATGGAGTTTGCGTTTAAGTATTTTTTAGCCGCTCGTCAAGTGGGCGTGAATGCTACGACTTTATTGGACAGGGTATTGCAGGATTTTGATGTGGCTCAGCGCTTGGTGGGGGTTCACGAGTCAGGTTCAGATGTGGACGAGCGTCCTCGTTTCTATTTGAGCCATTGGGATGCGGTAGCAAGCATGTTAGAGGATTTGAGTTATTCTTTGAATACATGTTTGTCACAGGCAGAATAAGTCCTTCAGCTTCTAGTTGAGGAGTAAAGCTTATATAGGTCTCTTTTTGTTGGGCTTTGTATGTCATTAAAGATGCCAGAGAGTATGGCGGAATGT
>DATDWO010000026.1:0-12718 GCA_035289665.1 Candidatus Nanoarchaeia archaeon | reverse complement strand
GAGCGAACTCGCTCAACTCATTGTCGATACGGTATCGTGCCATATCGATGCATTCGGCGGGGTTTCACCCCCCCGAATGCTTCTTACCTTTCCCCCTTTATCTATTTTTCGCCCCTCAAAAGCCTACTTTCGGAATCTCTGATACAACAAGAGATACTAACTCGATTACTTCGACGACGCGTATTTGGTGCTAAACATATCGGAATTGATACCATTGTACATGGAGTGCCCTCCCATGAACGAGGCGCTCTACGAAGAGAGGTAGAAAACTTATTGCGGAAAGGATATATCGTGTGGTATAATCGAAGCAAAGGTGCTCTTCAACTTAACCTGGCTAGACTTCAGGAAATCGAGGAAATCGCAGAATGGAATCCGTAACCTACAAAACTGTCGTCTTGAACTTCGCATTCTTCGAATGCAAAGCTTAATAAATGGCACTGGAACACAAGGAACCATGAAGAAAAAAGCTTGCAAACAATGCCGAATCTTTACAGACGAGGCAACCTGCCCCATCTGCAAGAAAGAGCAGTTTACCACGACCTGGCAAGGAAGGCTCTACATTGTAGACCCTGCCAAGAGCCAGATTGCCAAAGCCATCGGCCTCGAACAGAAAGGCGAATACGCCATTAAGGTGAGATAAATGGAACTCAACATTCAAAAAAAAGAAGACCGACCCCTTCTACAAGCCCAAGACATTCATGCTGAGCTCACATTTGAAAATACCACTCCTTCCCGTAAAGAACTTGCCAAGCTCATCGCAGACAAAACCAAGAGTAAACCCGAACAAGTCATTGTACGCAAAATCCAAGGTGTTTTCGGAGACAAAAAAGCCATGGTTTTAGCGACCATTTACAAAGATGTCTCCCTTCTCCAAAAAGTCGAAAACCAACCCCTGATCAAACGACACAAAGGAAAAGAAGAAACCAAAGCAGAAAGCGAGCAAGCCCCCGCGGCACCTGCAACTCAACAAGCTCCTACTAAAACAGAAGAAAAATCCGCACCCAAAGCAGAGGAAAAGAACGAACAAAAGACAGAAGAAAAACCTGCAACAAAATCCAAGGAAGTAAAAAGTGAATAAAGATGGCCGAAAAAAAGAAAGCTCCACCCCCTAAAAAAGGAAAGACCTACAAATATAACCGCAACTACAGCATTGAAGGTGGAAAACTTACTACCAAAAATAAGAAATGCCCTAAATGTGGTGACAGCTTCTTAGCCCAGCATAAAAACCGCACCAGCTGTGGCCGATGTGCTTACACTGAGATGAAGTAATTCTCTTAACCTATACTCAGCGACATAAATAATTGAACAAATAGTGTTTATATCGCTGGTCGATAGCAGAAGGAAAAAATGTACAGAAACTAATGTCTTCTGCTATAGAACTATATACGAAAGGGCAAAAACAGCCGTTATTCCAGCCAAACCCACTACGATGGCCTTCCAATCTCTCAAACCTGAAAGCACATCAGAAGAAAAACCAAAAAGCAATATTATATAAAAATTCTTTAAATTAAATATCCAATTATGCACTTCCAAACCAAAACCTAAGAAGACTAAATAGCCTAAACCATATAATACCCAACACATTAACAGTCCTGCTGATCCAATCACTGATATCCCAAATAAGTATTTATCAAACTCAAAATGGCTCTTGCTGCTTAAAATCTTGATCAATACATACACTATAGCAATCGATCCAAAGATTACGATTGCTCTATACAAAAAACTTAAGTGAGACAAAGCCACTGAAGGCGAGAGCCCAACTAAGATAAACAACAACAACACCCAAACTCCCTTCCACAAAGAACCCTTATCCCTTAACTCCAAAACCTTGCTCTCATCAAACCACAACACACTCAAGAGGCGGGTCCATTTTTTCCAGGCTACATTTTCAATCATAAGCGCACCACTCCATCCCAATCCTTTGACGGGGGCGAATGGATAAACCCTTTAATGCGATCTAGATACACTTTACAGACCCCTTCAGACTTGCGCAACCTCCCTGCCTCCTCAAATAAGCTCTTTGCCTTTAGCCACTCTCTTTTATGATAAGACCCCAATGCCGAACCATACACCTCCAAAAATCTTTCATATTTAGGCGCTTCTTCCATTAAATCCAATATTTCATAGACCTTAAATGGCCTCTTCTTTCCCATCACCACCCAATCCACTTCTCTGAATACAAAGCGACCCTTCACTGAATCTTTTAAAGTCTCAGAGATTAGAATGTTCGTTCCATACGTCTTATTCAGGCGGCTTAATACCTTTGCGACCCGCGCCGGATAACCCACGATAGAATAATCAAACCGCCGGTTTGACCCCATATTCCCCACTACAGCCTTTCCAAACCCCAAACCTATATGAATATCAATCCGAGGAAACCCTTTTTTTTCCCAATCCCCCCTAAGCTGTTTCAAGCGCTTCGTCAAAGCAAAAGCAGCCTCGCAAGCCAGTAAGTTCTGGTTTTCAACGACTAATGGAGCGCCCCAAAATGCCCACAATTCGTCCCCCAGGTACTTGTCCAACGTGCCTTGGTGCCTCAAAACCACTTCGCTCAATTCAGACAGGTACATGTTCAAGAGGTGCACTAACTCCTCAGGCCCCAGCTTCTCAGATAACAGACGAAAACCTTTTATGTTGCAATGTAAAATCGTTAACGCCTTCTTTTCTCCAGACAATTTCACTTGCTCAAAATCGATGGCCAAACGCTCCAATGCTGACTCTGCCAGATAAGGGTGAAAAGCGTTTCGCAACATCACTTGATCTGAAACTGCCCTTGAACGTACCTTACCCAGATGCATACAAACTGCAAATACCAAAAGAGGGAGTAAAGCAAATAGGTAATGAAAACGAGAAAACCAAGACATCCCCTTATTTCCAAACAAGATCATGGCCGCATCCAAACCCACTACCGCAACCACACTTAACAAGGTCAAAAACTGAAGATCCCTTGTCTTACGATACAAATTGAACAATTTTATGACTCCATATAAAGCATACAATAAAACCAGTAAAGTTACTCCATACTCGAGGTTCATCTCCTTAAAAAGCAAGGCAGAATATATAAAGGTTTAGACTAACCAGAATAGAAACAATGATAAAAGATCGTTTCTATTCCCGAGCTAAAGGACTTGGAGTTTGTTACTAACAATCCTCTCCACAAGGGTCCTGGTGTTTTACAGGACAACCCTCTTCGTACTCCTCCAACTGCTTAAGGGAGTCCTGATACAGTTTAGAATACTTCTTATCCTCATTTGATGGATCTTGAAAATCAGTCTCTGAAAAATTGCCCTTCCTTTTGCACAAAGGACACTCTTTGGGCTTCGTATCCCTGATTTCACACCCACAATCACATAACCAGACCTTCATACAGCTAATAACAAATTCTATTATAAAAACCTAACGGTTGGGTCTTGAGTTAAATATCGATCCAAGTCCCCTGGCGCCCCACATTAATCACTCTGGTTTTGCCAATCTTCTCCTCCAAACCTGCCGCTTCATGCACATGCCCACAAAGCAGTAAATCCGGTTGAAACTTATCAATTGCCGCCCTTACGGCCTTACTCCCAGGAATAAAATTAGAGAATTTTTCTGTTATCGAATCAGAAGGGTGCGCATGCGTCACCATAATTTTTTTATTTAAGCTCTTGATTTTTTCAAACCCTTGGCCTAAAAGGTCTAAGATCTCAGATTCTTTCAAGTAGTTTACCGGACCTGTATTGGCACCCCCACAACCAAAAATACCAATATCGTAATAGACTACTGAATAACCATGCAGGTTTTTGATTCCGTGCAACTCCGCCAAGAAATCCGCTGTCGCAAGCGCATCGTGATTCCCAGGAATAAATAAGACTTTTAGATTTCTCTTCTTAAAAGCACCTAGAACCGCTTCAGCCCCAACATCCGCATGCGAAAGATCTCCGCACAAAAGCACTAAATCCGCGTGGTTCTTTACCGCATCCTCAGCAAGTTTTTCTGCTAATAATGAATCCCCGTGAAAATCTGATGCACTTAAAATCTTCATACCTCTAGAAACAAAAGAACGTATAAAAACATATCGCTAGGCCTTCCTCAGGTAAACCATTCGACGATTCAGGTGAAAGGTTAGGTCTACAATTTTACTCGGACAACCCATTAATTCTCCGTCATAAACGACAAAATCCACTCCACGCTCTATCTCTTTAGGTAAGCTATCCAAGTCCGTCATAAAAGCTGAAGCCGGTCGATTCACTGAAGTGGTTACGATTGGAATTCCGATGTCTCCCACCCAATTTGTAAACCAGTGATCCGGTAACCGAACACCTATTTTGTTTGACCCTAAATCCACGTTTGGCGCCACCGCTCTATGCCTTAGTTTTAATATTAATGTATACGGCCCAGGCAAGCGCTTCAACCATGGCTGCGCTAAACTTGTGATTACACAATTCTTTCGAATCCAAGACATATTCGGAGCAATCACACTCAATGGACGCACAAACTGCTCTTTTACCAGCCGCAAGCTCTCCACCAATTCAGCATCTTCTGCATTACAACCCAACCCATAGATCGTATCCGTCGGATAAATAAACAATTTCTCTTTCAATGAACGCAAGAATTTCAAACGACCTCGCACCAGATCATGCTGAGAGAGAATCGCTGTCATTTGTATTTTTGTGAGCCCGCATCCCTATAAAAAACTATTGGTTTGTTTAAATACACATTTTTTTGCAAAAATTTATTTTTCGAGAACTAAAAAGTAGTAAACAAAAATAAATATATATAGAGGACTTTGAATAACCCTATAATATAGTGTTCAAAGTCCTAATAGATGGCTTTGAAAATGGATTAAAAACAAGGATATTCAAAGCCCTCTATAAATTATAGACTTGTACGTCGGATAAAATGAGCGTATGAACCCACTTCATCCGGTTCGATCAAATTGCTCTGCTGTAAGGTTAACGCGACTTTATCTGCGTAGTCCGAAACTTCTTCCAAGTCTAACATGCTTTCACCTCCCTACTTTGCCATTCCTACTGACTTAACTGTCCAAGCTCTCATTTGTTGCCAAAATAACCGCTCAATGGTTCCATGATCCATATCCATGTGAATCACCTCGATCGACTACTAGAAAGAATGGTTTAAATAGGCTATCAGGAGATGTCCAGTGGGTTGTGGTTCTTTTCCTCTCGATTATCGACGATAAAATCAATACTCCGTCAACTTCTTATTCACAATGGTTGTATTACCCTTGTTGCCGGTTACACGCTTGAGGGTGACAAAACTGCCCTCATCCAATTGATGAATTTTTCGCTGAAAGGTCTTGTACACCATCTTGCCACCCTTGTCCTGGTAAATACGGAACAAGTCGCCAATCTTTTTCCCCGAATTGGTGCTGATGATTTCCAAAATGAACTTAGCTTCTTCTTCAAGCTCTTCCTTGTTCTTTGCTGTGAAATCCGTTAATTTACCAATGGCCTTTTCAGCATCTATGAGTTCTACTTTCTTGGAAGAGCGCTCCTCCGCCTGCAAGGCGGCCTCTTTCAATAAGAAAATGCCGCTTCGGATGTCTTTGATCTCGGCTGTTTTATCCACCACCTTACTGATTGCTTCTTCTTGCCATACCTTCTCAAAAAAAGCATACGTGATGCGTTGACGAAGGATGCTGTCCACTTCTGAGCGATTGTACTGCTTGAACTCCATCAACTCCGGCATTAACCGGGATTTGATGCGCTCGTCCAACTCCAAGAGCCAACTATTGAAATTGGTGATGAGAATGACGCTCTTCTTGTAGATCTCTTCCAAGACAAAATAGAGAAAATCCTGTTCTTCTACTTTATCGATTTCGTCAAAGACAAATACGCCGGAAGACTTGTTGACATGCGCTGCAATGACTTTAAAGAGCTCTGAGGCTTTTTTATTTTGTACAAACTTAAACCCAAACTGCTCACATATTTCCAATGCTATCTTGTACGAAGAGTTGTTCTTCCAACAATTGACATAAAAAAGGTTGATTTCCTCTGTTTGCTCCTCGAGTTCTTTGAGAACGTGACGGACGGCTACGGTTTTTCCGATGCCGGGCGGGCCGTGGATGACTATATTACGGCCATTTCTCTTTGCCAAGAGTGGCTTGATGCAGCTGGCGACTTGAAACTGCTCCTTTTCCCGATGCGGAATGAGCTTGGGGATGAACTCAAAATCCAAGGCATTCTCGTTCTTGATGATGGTTTGATCTGATTTAAGAACATCGTCGAATAAACCCATAAACGTCTGGTATTATAGGGGGTATAAATAATTTGCTAGAACCTCACTCCTAAAGCTCTCAGCTCTTTTTTCAACTGCTGCGGACTTTCAAAGATGATCCCCTTCATGCCTAGTTTTTGCGCGGTTTCCACATGAACGGCACGATCATCTATGTATATGCATTCTTCAGGCTTTGCCTTTGCACGCATCAAAGCCAATTTGAAAATCCTAGTATCGCCAAAACGCTTAATTAACCCAAGATAACAGCTGATTATCTTTATATCAAACCTATTCATGACCGCCTTGTACTGGTTCATATGCCGAATCAATTCTATAGGTTGATTTGAAATAACACCCAGATTTACCCTTTTTTTTAACTGTTTTAATACCTGGACTGCACCTGGAATCGGAACGAATGTCTCTATCGCTTGCTGCACCCATTTCTTCTTCATTGCAAACGAAGCATCTTTCCGCAGATGAAAAACAGGCTTCCAAAACTCTAATGCTGAACAACGACCTTGGTTCCAACTCCGCACGCGATCCTTTAAATCTTTATAATAGACCTCCCCCACACGGTCCAAAGGCACCCCCATGTTCCTACTTAATACCCTCACTATCTGTGCCCAATCCTCTTCAAACAAAACTCCGGCCAGATCGAAAAAAACCCATCGGATCATTCTAAAACGGCTCAAAACACCTATATAAACATACGGTTTATAGTCTCTCTAGACGAGGAATCCATAACGCTCAAACGCATAAGAGCCCTGCTCTTAGCGCGCCAAAAGCTTTACTTTTGTGCGAACCCTTGTTTTTGGCGTAAGAATTCCACCCAATTCACCTCTCTTAAGTAGGTGGAATTCATAACGTTTAAAAACAAAACCAGACCCTAAGCTCTATATGAAAATCCTGTTTTTGCTCTTATTCCTAAGTCTTACTCTTATGGCTTGCACTTCAACAGAAAAACCCATGGAAATTACCGAAACCGACCTTTTCTCCATGCCCAAATATCACAGCCTAAATGTTACTGTACTGGGCATACGCCTAGGTAACACGGAAGAACAAGTCATGACCACTCTTGGAAAACCAGATACTATCAATACCTACCAAGACCAAACTGGAGAAATCGCCAATTTTGAATACAAAACGCTCTTGGGCACTGAAAAAATAGGGCTTGTTGTGCATCTGGAGAATGGCATTGTCGAGCGCATCACCTTCAAACAACCCTTCAACAAATATTTGAAAGGAAAAACAAGGATTGTACCGGAATACGGAAAAGAAGAACTGTTTAACCTCTTTGGCAAACCAACCAGTAAACGAGTCATGAAACCTTTTCAAATTTATAATTATGAAGACAGAGGCCTTGAAATTCTCTTTAATGAAGAAGGATGGGACGGATTTACACTCGTTAGGCCGAAAGAAGTTCATGTGACCGACTTGACGGCGTTGTCAATGCCCTTGGCTGATAAGCAATAATAGACTTATTTCTTTAAATATACTTTTACCATTTCTGTACATTGACCCCATAAGAAAGACAAATTGGCTGCCATGGCATACCAAGCAGGAACTCCTAACCTTCTAGGACCCTCAAGATAGGTTTCCCTCCTGTTAACCCCCATTAAATCAGGAGCATAATCCCAATAAGCTCTTCCTTGTCCGTGCCTCCTATGCGACCGCATCTGATCTCTAAAGCACAGATCTTTATGATAAACCAGAAGAGATTCATCCCAACCGATCCTTCCTTTTTCCCTCAGCTTCAAACCACACACCCTATCGTCACCCCCTGCAATCTTAAGATCCCCAAAAAGAGATGCTATAGGCCTTATCACCTTTCTTTTTGCTGCAAAATTTCTCGTGTCAACATTTTTTGCGCGGTTCCCTACTACATGCCTTAACCGAAAAACCGCTTCATAAAATCCTGCTTCATACTTCGATACGGTCGTATAACGCTGTCCCATAAAATTCCAAGGAGGACCTTGAACAGCAACATTTTCTGGATTTGTATTAAAATGAGATGAAATGTTTCTTAACCAGAAAGGATCCACCACACAATCGGAATCTGTAAATGCCACTACTTCATACCGCGCATGCTCAACCCCCCAATTCCTTGCCGCTGAAGGGCCTTTGCCATGGTTGAGTATTACGCACACATCCTTATACCTTGATCTCAATCCTTCTAACGATTCACAACCGTCATCGACCACAACTACTTCACTTTGCGAATCAACCAAGTTCTCCTGAGCTCTATCCAATGAAGACAGAAGAAGCTCTAAATCTTTCTCTCGACCTCGATGTACAGGAATGACTACCGATATGTCCATTCCTCAAGAATGAACGGATGTTATTTAAACCTTATACCTAAAAATCCCTATACAAAGCTTTAAAATACCTTTTCTATCTCTTATCTCTTATGATCGTCCTCGGCATCGAAAGTACTGCACCCTAACGGCAGAGATACTTTCGGTGTAGGAATCGTGCAAGGGAAGACCGTCCTAGCGAACGCCCTCGATGCCTTCAAAACCAAGAAAGAAGGGATGATCCCTTCTCATGTGGCAGAGCATCATGTGGATGTGTGTGATGTTGTTTTGCAAAAAGCACTGGAACAAGCAAAGATTTCGATTTATGACGTGGATGCCATTGCCTTTTCTCAGAGCCCAGGCATTGGACACTGTTTGAGAATAGGGGCTGTGATGGCCCGCATCCTTGCTACAAAGCTGAATAAGCCCTTAATTGGGGTGAACCACTGCATTGCGCATTTAGAGGTTGGACGCTTATTTTTTCCGGTGAAAGACCCTGTGTTGCTGTATGCCTCTGGAGCCAATACGCAGATCATTGCCTATGAAGCTGGAAAGTATCGGGTGTTTGGTGAAACTCTGGATATGGGGGTTGGAAATTTCATTGACAGCTTTGGACGCAAACTGGGCCTTGGGTTTCCGGCTGGACCTTCAATAGAACAGAAGGCTTTGCTGGGGAAGAAATTGGTTAAGTTGCCGTACTCTGTGAAAGGCATGGATGTTAGCTTTGGAGGGATGTACACGAATTTATTGCATAAAATAGAGAAGAAAGAAGAGAGTACGGAAGACCTTTGTTTCTCCGTGCAAGAATACGTCTTTGCCATGCTCGTGGAAGTGGCTGAACGAGCCATGGCGCACATGGGGAAAGTTGAGTTATTGCTGGGTGGAGGAGTGGGGTGCAATAAACGGTTGCAAGAAATGTGCCGCATCATGTGCGAAGAGAGAGGGGCTATGTTTTACGTTCCTGAACGACCTTACTTGATTGATAACGGCGCGATGATCGCGTGGACGGGATTGTTGATGTTGCAGGCTAAGAATGAGATCTTGGTTGAAGATAGTGCCATACGGCCGTATGAACGGACGGATGATGTAACGGTAAATTGGAGGTAGGATGACTCTAAAAGTGATTCTTTTTGACTATGATGGCGTCCTCGTTAACTCTTTCCCCAACATCCATAAAGTATACCAGATCATTTGCCAACAACTAGGAAGAAAATGCCCTACTGACCTTGAAACGTTCAGAAAGATCTACGGATATAGCTATGTTGAATTACGCAAAAACCTAAACATACCCCCTGAAGAATACACTGAAGTTGAACGCATCTACCGAGAAGAAATACTCAAGCAACAACCCCCTTTATTCGAGGGCATCAAAGAAGTGATCCAAACATTATCCCAACATTATACCCTCATTCTTCTTTCCAACAATGTTAAAGAAGAAGTCCTACCTAAACTAACCCATTTTGGATTGCTTCCTTACTTCAAAAAGATCATTGCCGAGGATGAAAATTACCTTGGGAAAACCGAATCCATCCTACAATTGATGAAAGAATTTTCACTCGCTTCTGACCAGATCGTGTTCATTGGAGACCGAGACATTGATTATGACCTTGCCACAAAGGCAGGATTGAAGCACATTATTTTAGTTGAATACGGTTGGGGGTATAGCAAAGAAAAACTCGATTATAACCCTCTTGTTCTCATAAAAAAACCACAAGACCTACTCGAGGCTATCGACAGAATAGAGCCCTCTCAAAACAGTAAAAAAGAAAGGGTTTCAACACACTTAAAACTGGATTGATGCGCATGACTCTCTACTTAGAAATCCTTTTATGGGCCGTTCTCTGGTTAATTGGCTTCGGCATTTTCTTCTACCTGAATAAAAAAGGCATCACCTATACCTCCTTTTACTTTGCCACCGCAGGGTATTTTTTGATCACTACCCTTTTACTCATCCTGCCCTTCAAAAATCTACTCTTACCTGTCTTGCAAGGCTTTACCTTAACTCCTTTGGTTTTACTGGGCCTCGCCTTTATAGTCGAGATTCTGGTCTACTTTTTAGCCCATAAGTTCTTAAAAAAACCTGTTCGGTTTATCCGCGAGCATCCCAGCCAATACTTCTTAAAGATGGATTATAGATACCTATTTTCTAAATCATTTGAGATCCTATTCCAACAAATGCTTATAATCATTTTTGTCTTAATTCTCAACGAGTACTCCTTTCGCCTATTCCAAATTATGATCCTATTCTCTATCTTCTTTTCCCTTATCCATTTACCACTCTTAAAGATGGCCAGAAAATCCTTTGGACTCCTATACGTAGTTTCCTCCTTTCTATCTGGCTTTATCTTCCCGCCCCTTATTCTTACTGTTCATTATGGCTTTGTTTATAGTTATATGATTCACTGGATTTTCTACACGAGCTTAGGGGTTTTCTTTTGGGTTTATAAGAAGTAGAATTAAACTTTGACCAACAAAAATCTACAAAACAGGCAATTCAATCTCGATGTCACGCATTTGCTTTTCTTGGCGCTTTCTCACGTTCCAGAAAGCGAATCCTATTATTTTTCCTGTTTTTTCGTCCTTTCTTACAAGATTGTCGTTTCCAAGATCTTCATAATAGGAAGGTCTAGGCTCTCCGAACATAATCTCTAGGTAATCGCCTAAATTGTCATAGTGAATGCGCATCTTTTTCTTCATGGTATTGTTCTCCTATAATGGGCTGTTATGATAAAGCCATCCCCGTTTAAATATTTAACGGAGACGAACAAGTATTTTCTCTTTTGTTTGTCATAACGAAAAAACCACTGTGCATTTTCTGGATCAATGTGACTCTGCTTAACTGCAGTAGGCTTCTCTATGACGTTTCTAATCTCATCTACATTGCTGACATCTGGATGCTCCAAAGTAATATGCGCCCATTGTTTTTCTGTAAGACGAATCCTTTTTCCTTTCCTGTCTATAATTTCTAATAATATGCTCATCCAAACGCCTCACACCCACACCCACTTCGACTTCTTGCGGACTTTGACGATTAATTCTAAATCGAGATGCTCATTGTAAAATGTTAATTCCGATCCTAAGGCGTTTGAATCATGGCCTTTTTTCATGGCAAACCCTTCTATGAATAACTCTTGCTGGAGACGATACTGCAGATGACGCTTGACCAAGATGAGCTTTCGTTGATACTCTTGCGCATCCCAAATCTTACCGTTCAAGTCTAAGAAATCCGTTGACATGATAAGAAGGAGACTACCTGGAACATAAAAAGAATAGGTGTACAAAAAAGGACACCATTTGTTTATATAGTCCTTTTTTGTATATTGTTTACATTAAAGAAACCCCATTGAGTGAATTAAAAAAAACCCCTAAAAATACAGAATCAATCCTCTACCTTTTCTATCTTGATCGCGACCACCGGACAAACAACCGCAGATTCATTCACCATCTTGAAATCCTTCTCATCGATGATCAACTCATACTTACCTGTTTTAGGGTTTAATTTACCCCCCTTTAAATCCACTTTACCCTCATCCTTCGGAGAACGTATCCAATACTTTTTTGCAGCCTCAATGCACGCAAAGACACCAATACACGCTTCCCGATCGTAAATTATTTTGTACTTGGCCATGGCTTTATGAAATGAGCAGGATTTAAAAAACTTTAGGCTGCCTTCCCTTTTATTTCTTCTGCTAGATGGATGTAGAAATCTCGGCGCTCTCTTAAAAGCTGTCCTGCATTCATACTCCCTTTTGTACTCAACGCTCGATCTTCTGCCACTTCTGGTTTCTTTGCGGCGACCACCTCATAATGGACCCTTCTAAACTCCCCCATTGCACCCAATGCTTCCCCTACAGCCTGATAAACCCCTTTATCTCCTAGCTTATCTGCCCAATCTAACACGGCATCGTTTCTAAATTCGACGAGCATCGCCTCACTTATTTCATCCTCCTGTGGAAACAAACCACTCGGAAGCTCTTTTTTGAGTTCTCCTAGCCAAGGAATCCTCCCTCCCACTAAAGTCAGGTCCACCAAAACCACTCCCAGGCTATAAAACCCACTCGTCCCCATCAAGTACGGGCGAAATACATCAAAATCTTCTGTATTTAAACGATTCAACGTTGCCGTTACTTCAGTCGCACGGCGAATTCCACCGGCTGCCCTTTCCAACGCATTTTTTGCATACCGAGCTTGAAACACCAAACCATCTC
>DATDWO010000025.1:0-6904 GCA_035289665.1 Candidatus Nanoarchaeia archaeon | reverse complement strand
ATAAACTTTATATATAACAATAACTATACAATATGTAGTGGTAAAGTTATGGATATGGCAGGGTATAAGATTCGGCCGAGCAGACATTTTATCCTGTCATGGATGCGCAAGTGGGATTATGACATCGATTCATTGAGAAATGCGCTAGAAAATGCCTATAAAATAGAAAAAGTTGGAAAATGTAAGTACGAAGCATATACAAAAACAAAAGGCAAGAGTCGAAAGCTTATTTTAATAAAAGACGATGAAAACCAAGAAATATTCATCATAACAGGAGCGGAAGGATCATGAGAAAATGTTGGGTATGTGAAAAAGGATCGTTGGAAAAAGTAGAGGATATTATATTAGAATTGGAAGGATACCTATTTGTGGTGAAGGGAGAGCGATGTAGTCATTGTAAAGAGGAGTTTCCATTTGAGGAAGAGACACAACGGACGATAATTATAGCTAGAAAACTAGGGATATGGTCAGAGCCATTAAAATTGTATCGGCATTTATCGAAGAGTGGTGGAGGGTTGGTTTTTAGAGTTCCGGCTGATTTAGAAAAGCAATTGGCTCTTTCAGAAAAAACAGAGATTGGGATTACAAAAATAGGAAATAAGATCGTCATTGAAGTGGAAAAGTAGATTTCATCCCAGGTAACTCATTCCTTTCTTGTCCAGTTCCGTTTGTGTCTTTTCGCTTTCTTGGAGAATGCGGTGGATCTTTTTCTCAAAGGCTTGGGCTTGTTGAAGCAAGGGTTTGGTATCCAGGTTCATGCCAAAATGCTTATTTAAGACTTCAATCAGTTTGGCTGCAGCGGCGCTGTCGGGGAAGCTGCTGTGGGCGTTGACAAACAAGCAGCTGACATGGGGATGGCGTAACATGAGTGCAGCACTCACACCTAAAATCACACATTCTTCGACGGGTTCAGCGCCTGATTTTCCAAATTTAGGGTCGCCAAAATAATAGGGTTTTGGTTTTTCTTCTTCTCCAGCAACGCCTTCCAGCGTCAAAATTTCTTTGGCATTGAGTTCTTGGGCCATGTGAAGGATACATTCAGCGATTTTCCATTCGTGGCCTTTAACATTAAGTAACGTGTGCAATACAACTAAGTTATATTTTGGGATGTGAAACACCGCCATGGGATTTACTAATTTGCCTTCATGAATCGCAGCGGTCGCAGGCAAGTCGTCGTACACAAATTCTCCGATCTGCACTGCGTTTAAGTGCTCAATGAGATATTCAACGGCAATGTTGCTGACAAACCCAAAGCCTGGGAAGCCTTCAATGATGATTACATCTTGAGGTTTTTGGTGGAGCTTGATCTTCATTTTATTATTTTCCGTCAGATAGAATATAAAGCTTACGTTTTAAAAAAAATTAATTCTCAATATTCTCTTCTTTCTTCCGGACCATGCCATATTTGCTCAATACTTCTTTGTAGTGTTGGAAGTCTTCGCTGTTCTTGAACTCTTCCAACTTTCTAGAAGGCAGGTGCTCTAGCCATCGGTGCAGGGTTCGAATGGCTTCCTTGGCGTCTTCAGGGAGAGTAGGCTCAAGTGGCTCAATAGGCGCTCGAGCCGCGGTTAAGGCGTCAATTTCTTCTTGGGTGGGTTCCTTAGGTTTTTTCCCGCCAAATAAGCGTGCAAAGAATCCTTTTTCTTTCTGGTGGTGGCGTTCTTCTTCTCGTTCAAGCTCTCTGAGTTCGTGTTCAATATCTTCGCTCATGGGGGCTCCGTTTTTTGGGAAGAGCTGTTGGAGTAAGCTTTTCTCTTGTCTCTTCCTCCTATGATGGATGTAGGAGTCAATTCCTTTGTTAAACTCCTTAAGTACAATGCCGCATCACCTTTGCTTCTCTCGGGGAGTGAAGTATTTAAACATTCCGAATTCTACCTCTATAATCTTATAATTAGGTAGGTAGGGGGTTGCGCCGGTTGGCAAGAATGACTAAGGTAAAGTAAAGCGGAAACACGACTAAAATTAGTAGTCCGAGTAAGGTTTTGAACAGCAATAAAATGTCTTGTTGGGCGAGATAAGCCCCGCCTAAGGTTAAGAGGAGGAAGGGCAATACTGCCGTCATGTTTAAGCTGGTAAAATAGCTAATTCGTTCTTTTTCTCGGAGTAGTTTCTTGGTGAGGTAGTCGTGCCCTACGCCGATGGTGGTAGCGCCAATAACGGCGAGGGTGTTGGCAATGCCAATGGCGTACAGGTTGGGGTTGTAGAGGAAAGCAAGTAGGGGTAGCGTCGTAAGTAAGGTGCCAAACACCAATAAAGGGGTAATGCCTATTTTTTGGTGGATTTTTTGAACGAGGCTGGGTGCTGCGAGGGCGGCAAGGAGGGCGATGAAATAGATGAGGGCAATGTTAAGAAAGCCTTCAAGGGCAGTGTGTTGGAATTCGTGGTAGATGTGAAGGCCGTAGTAGGTGTTGGCCAGGACTTGGGTCGCTCCAAGGACAATTCCGGCCAGGCTTAGGAGGAGGATGCGGGGGTTTTGGAATTGGGCGAGGTGTTCACGCATCATGCGCCAGAAGGGGGGTTGTTCTTCAGTGGTTATGGGTTTGTCATGGAGTTTGCTAAGCACGTAGCCTCCTAGGATAAAGCAAAGGGCAGTGAGTTCAAATAAGACCAAGTACCCATATAAAGGGTAGGTTTTACCGGCAAGGGTGAGATGTCCAGGGTTGTCTAAGGGATACATTTGCAAGAGGTATCCGGCTAAGAGCAGGCACATAGCGGTAAGAATCAAGCCGTATTGGCTAAGAAACCGTAAAACAGGGGTCATGCGTTCTTTTTTGAGTTGTTGGTTGCGGTATTGTTGGTAGGTGTCGCCATAAGTCACAACACCGATGCCAGCAATGAGGATCGTAATAAAAAACAAGGGCACATTGCGAAGTAGAATTGCGATGCTCATGAGAAAGAAGCTAAACCCGAAGAGGATGCCGCTTTTGCTGATAAAATTTTTTCCATAGTGTTGGCTTTGGTTGCGGTATTGAATCCATCGGCTGTAGAGCAGAGTAAGGCTACTTTTAAGGCCATTGACCAGGCCGATGATGAAGTAGCTGCCGCCAATTTGGTTGAATAAGATATTGAGGAAGG
Source organism: Candidatus Nanoarchaeia archaeon (assembly GCA_035289665.1). Lineage (GTDB taxonomy): Archaea > Nanobdellota > Nanobdellia > Woesearchaeales > SM23-78 > JBBSWA01. The sequence continues at coordinate 3,829 of DATDWO010000025.1, read as the reverse complement.
GATTCGGAACAAAGCCGAATCCGATGCGGTCTAAGACCTCTTTGAAGGAAAAGATACGATTGGTTTGGCGTAGCTCTTGCTGTTTTTGGGCTTGGACCAGTTCGCTGCTTTTTGAAATAGCCTCTTCGATTTCTTCATCTTGGTATCCGTCTCGTTCTAAATGCTGTTTGATGATTTCCGGAGAGTGGTTTTGACCCAGTTCGCGGGCAAGGACATCGTTTATATTAGGGTGCATGAAGCTTCCTGGGGCTCTTGGTTTTTTAAAGGTTGTTTTTTATAAGGGTGGTTTTTAGTTTTGGTAGAAGTCGTAAACTATATATATCAGTAAGAAAAGGAGAGTAGGGATGAGTAAATGGTTTTATGTCTTAGTTTCGTTGATTTTAGTTAACGCAGTTTACAGTTTTAGTTTTTGGCATTCCGGGGATGGCATGACGGGTCTTAGTTTTTGGAGTGCTGAGCCGGTGAGGGTTTCGGATTCAGGGGAACTTTCAGGATCAAGTTTGACATTAAAGGTGGTGTTGGATCCAGACAATCATGTGTTGGAGCCGAATGAGAACGATAATACAGAGACTGAGCCTTCAGGTAGGCATATTCCTTAGTTCATGTGCTTTACATGAATTAAGAAGATAAGTTTTAGCGATGGGCAGTGTGGGACTGTGGTAGAGAACAGGTCAACTTTGTTCTCGAAAGCTTTTTAAACTCCTTTTCTAGAGGATAAAGGAAAGAGGTGAAGGTTTTGCTGTCTGAGTTATTGTTAAAGTGGCGGTTTGATTCCCAGAGTCACTTATTGGCTTCTCCGACGATCGCAGACCTGGATGGGGATGGTCGTGAGGAAGTCTTGTTGGGTACGTACGACGGCCGTTTGATCTGTCTGGATTCTTCTTCCGTAGTAAAGTGGGTGTTTAAGGTTCAGGAAAACGTTAGCCTGAAAGAGTCGTTGTTTTTGGATCAGGACTTGATGTTCTGTATTCATGCTTCTCCCACAGTGGCAGATGTGGATGGGGATGGTCGTCTGGAAGTGGTGTTTGGCACTGAATCAGGAGGGGTCTATGTATTAGACGATGCAGGGCGATTAAAATGGAAATTTGCAGCAGGAGGGCCTGTGCGAGGAAGCGTCTTAACGCATGACTTGTTAAAGGATGGTAAAAAAGTATTAGTCTTCGGAGCGTTGGATGGCTTCTTGTATGTGGTTGATTCTAAGGGTCGTCTATTGTGGCGTTTTAATGCAGAGGCCCCCATTCAGTCTTCACCGAGTGTTTTGGAGGATAAGGGAGTGATGTTTTTCTTCGGTACGGACGATGGTTCAGTTTGTGCTGTTTCAGAAGAAGGGCGTTTATTGTGGCGTTTTAAGACAGAGGATAAAGTCTTGGCGCAGCCTGTAGTGGGAGAGTTGTACAAGGGCTCAACGTTTATCATAGTAGGGTCTACAGATTATTCCTTGTACGTTCTTTCATTGAAGGGAAACCTGTGTTGGTCATTCAGGACAGAGGGTTCGATCATTTCCAGAGCTACTTTGGCAGATGTGGATGGGGACGGCACGTTGGAGATCATTTTTGGCTCGTGTGATAATAACGTGTATGCTTTGACTGCAGAAGGGGATAAGCTCTGGAGTTTTGAGGCAGATTTTTGGATTGCTTCTGCTCCTATGGTCACAGATGTGAATGGAGATGGACATTTAGAGGTAGTAGTGGGTTCATATGATCACAAAGTGTACATTTTAGATGGGAGGGGTTCTTATTCGTTGGATTTCGTGCCTGGGCTTTCAGGGGTGGTAAATCAAGCAGGAGGGCATACAGAGCTTTTAACACGAGAATCAGGTCAAGTGGTGGGGAAAAAGTTGCATGAAGTAAAGTTGGATGGGATGGTGGTGGGTTGTGGTTGGTCTTCAGTGGAGAAGAGTTTGGTGGTGAATACTAAAATAGGAAAGGTGGATGAAGTGGGTTGGAGGAGTAAATAATGGTTAACCTTCCTAAGGGAAATGTGAAGAGGATTAAGCTGTACATTGATGGGTTTGAGGATGCCATTCAAGGTGGCGTTCCTGAAGGTCATGTGGTGTTGGTGTGTGGCACGGCAGGAACCATGAAAACCTCAGTGTGTTTTAACGTGCTGTACAATGAAGCATTATATGACAACAAGGTGAGTCTGATGGTTTTGCTAGAGCAGTCTACAGTTTCTTTCTTGGAGCATTCAAAGAATATGGGCTATGATTTCTCAAGAATTAATTTGATCGTGATTAAGGACTTGGCGCTGATTCAGGATGCCGTGAATAGCGTAAACAGTTCAAAGGTGGGGAGCATTGTCATGGTGGATATGGGGACTATTCGGAAGGAGATTCATGATGTTCGTATTTCAAACAACAAGAGCTGGTTGAACGTGGTTAAAAACTTGGTGAAGAAATTGAAGATTGAAGCTCGGTGTGAACTATTTGTTTTGGATTCCTTATCGGCGTTGTATGTTCTTTCTCGTTTCGATGATGCGCGTGTAGAATTATTTTATGTCTTCGAATTTTTACGAGATTACCGCTTAACTTCGTTTCTCGTCTCAGAGATGCCATTGGACAACCACAAATACAGTGAGTATGAAATCGAGGATTTCTTGGCAGACGGTATCATCCACTTGCGCCTCACGCCTTTCCGTAGAAATATCGTAAGAGAAATTTCAGCAGTTAAAATGCGTGGCTCTAAGTGCAACAGTGATGTGTTCAGTTTGGAGTACGACCAAGGCCAGTTCAAGGCAAGATATGGCGGTCAAAATCCGCTACTTTAAACCTATTTTAGATTTCTTAGTTGATTGAGTATATCCTGCATACCTTTTGTGGTGTGAAAGTACCAGATTGCGCTTATGATCCAAATACTTAAAGTGATGAGGAGGCCTATTTTGAAATCCGGTCGATTCCAGACAAAGGTTCCTATGAAGGTTAAAACGCCAGTGGTGGCCAAGATTAGTAAGGCATTTTGCTCCTGTAGTCTTTTGTGGAATAGTAAGTCCAATCGGTTTTTTTCGAGTTGTATCTTTTCCATCTTAATCAGGGATCAAAAGGGCAAATCCTACTGCCGCAAAAACGAGGCCAACAATGGGCTGGTCGATGATGATCAAGTAAAATCCCCCAAAGAGGAGCACAATACCAGCCGCTCTTTTTTTGGTGAATTGCCCTTTTTTGTTCATTTTTATTGCGAATGAGAACTTCATTATAAAGTTTGTCAATGAATTCCCGTAAGATTTACGGCTTAAATGGGGAAATTCCGGATTTTCCGGATGAGTAAAGGAGGGGCTATAGGGCTATTCTTTCGCTTTTTTAAAGAAGTAGGTGGTTGTAACGATAGAAATTCTTCTTACAGCGAGTGCAAAAATACCATATAAAGGAATCAACCAAATCGGAATTCTGAAAAAGGAGGGGAGGGTATAACTCCAAGCACCATAATAAGTAAGTAAGATTTCATTTAGTGGGCCTAAAACAAGCGCTAGCGCTGCAAAGGGATTGTTGCAAAATAAAGTGCCATATTTTTTGTATTGTATCGTCAATAACGGCTGTACTATTTTGTCAGTTTATTTTGCGCTGAGCCCAAAGAAGATGTCTTCTTTAAGATGAAATTGTAATAGGTGCATTAAGGTCAATATTGATAAAGTCCAGCAAATCCAGCTCCAACGATAGTAACGTCATATTCCATTTTCTCACTTACTTCTCACAGAGAACTTTGCAAAATTCAGTTGTTGGGTGAATTTTAACTGATTCTGTCATATTTTTATCGTCGATAAGAGAAACTTTATATAGGTGTTTATCGTCAATAAATATAGAAAAAGGGTGATGTTTTATGACCAATCTCATTAA
>DATDWO010000024.1:0-15705 GCA_035289665.1 Candidatus Nanoarchaeia archaeon | reverse complement strand
TCAGAAAAATAACAGGAACACTCAGAAACGAAAAAGGAACAACAGCAAACGAAACAATGATGAGCCTAATAACAACATGGAAACAACAAAACAAAAACCCATTCCTAGAGCTTAGAGCCCTCCTCTAAGCTTTCCACGTACAAAAATCCAAGAAATCCGCAAAATGCTGATTGGGTGGAAGCAACAAAAATTTATAGTACTTTACCCAAATCCTAGTAGTATGAACGACGTTACGGTAAAAAAAGGCAACCTGTTCGGCAAAGGAGTCTTTGCGAATAAAGATTTCAAAAAGGGTGAAATCATAATAAAATACCACCTTAAGTCCCTAACAAAAGAAGAATTTGAAGCCCTTCCATCTATGGAGAAGAATTTCACCCATACTCATTGGGGAGTAATCTATCTTTATTCATCGCCGGAGCGGTATGTGAATCATTCCTCAAATCCAAACACGCATCCCAATCTTAAGGACCGATCGGACGTAACGATAAGAGATATAAAGAAGGGGGAAGAAATCACAACGGACGCTACAAAAGACGATGTTTAGAGAAGAATAGGGTTGAGGTTTTAGAGTCTTCGCTCTGTCAGTTAAAGAGCAATATATTCAACATTGGTAAGGGAACGGCAAGTTTTATCGCTGGTGAGAAAAGGGATCTTAAGTTGAATGGCGAAGGCATAGCCGATACAATTAGTATTCGACAGTTTAGGATGGGACTGTTTGATTTCGGCTGCTTTTTGAATGGTTGTTAAGTGGATGTTTTTGGAGAAAGGATAATAGCTTTGTAGGAAACGCTTAGCGATGTCAATTCCATGATCCTTCTGCAGCCAATAATAAACTTCGAAAAGGTTGAGTTTAGTGGTTATAATAGTGGCTCCTATGTAAGGTTCATAAGTAGGGTTTCTTCTAACTTGTTCAAGAAGGGCGGTTGTATCAAAGAAATAAGCAGTCATCTTATTTTCGGAAGAAATCGACCATTTCTTGGCTACTTCGTTTCCATCCTTTAACCATTCCATACGTTTTCTTTAGGACCTGTCGACTTTTGCGGGCGTATTCTTCAGACTGCAGAAAAGAGGTGTCGAATTCGTCATTTTCCATGAATGGTTTAGATTTAGGCATACGACTGAAAAGATGAACTTCTTAATAAATCTTCCGTCGATAAATCCGGAAAGTTTCCGGTTATCTGTTTTAGCTTCCTCTCACTTGCAAGCTATACGCCTTGGCCAGTTCGGATTCTTTTGGAATGTCATGGTCTAGGGTTTCGGCGCTTTGGGCACTTACTTCAATAGGGTAGCTGTTTCGGCTGAATTGTTTGTCTTCTAAGTCTTTCTCTTTGTTGAAGTCCATTTCTTTCATTTCAGGAGTTAACTCTAGGTTGATTTGTTCGTTGCTGAGTTTGGCTACAGAGTCATCTCCCAGTTCCAATATGCACTCAGGGTCTTGGCTTTCAGGTGGACAGAACTTATAACAATTAGGGTCTTGACTTCCAAGTGGACATTCCTTCGGCAGCTCGGGTTTAAATTTAGGAGTATAGGCACTCTGACTCTGCGTGTTAAACAGCGTTTGTCCAAAAGGTAGATTGGAAAAATCCAGGAATACACCCATGCTGCTGATAAACACAATCAAAAAAGTAAGGATGCTGATAATGATAATGCGTGTAAATAATCGATTACTTTGAAGTAAGGGTCCTGTGCTTACCGTTCGCATCTTTTGAGCCAATTCCAAAAACAGGGCTTGTACTAGGATGTTGCTGCTTTGATCGACATTGTCGTTCGCCGTCCGTAGCATTTCTTTGATTTGAGGGTTGCCTTCTTCGATGTGTTTAAATCCGATTTTGTCCACATAATGGATCATGCTGGCAATGAAGGTTAGGATGGAGATGATAATGGGGAAGATAATGCCCACTTGGAAAAAACTCAGGATGAGTTGGAGCACAAGGAAAGCGATGGCAGCATTCAAAAAGCTGTATAGAAAGCAGACTTTGTAGATCTCGATTTTGACTTCTCGGAATAAGCTGCGGACGGTTTTCATGGGATAGGGGCTTTACTAGATAGAGGGAAAGGAACTATATATGCATATCGGATTTGAAATCTATATTAAGAGAATCAGTTCCCAGCTTGGCAGCTGCTGAGTTGCAGCTTCAACTGGTCAATTTGGGCTTTGTAACCGTTAATGTCTGTAGAGAGTTGGGAGATTTGTTGTTTTTGTTGGGATTGGACGATAAGGGCTTGTTGGTAGTTTTGTTCGGCTTTTTGTCGTAGGTTTTGTTCTTCTTTGAGATGGGCGTCTGTTTCCAATAGCTTGTTTTTAGTCGTGTCGAGTTCACCGGTTTTCTGGGTGTACAATTCGTCGTATTTTCGTATGTCGAGCGAAGTGCTGTTCAATTTCTCGGCTTTTTCATTGAGGGTGTTTTGGCAGCGTTGTAGGCTCTGGGAGGCGGTAGTGTAATTTTTGCTGGTGTCTTGGTATTGGTTATTCAGTGATCGGAAGCTGTCTTGGAAGAAGATGCTCGTTCCAGCAAGGGCTATGACCACAACGCACATAAGCAGCAGTAGGAAGATGTTGAGTTTCTTGTACATGAAGCTTTCGAACATAAAGGGTAAATAAGTAGGGGGTACTTTTAAATGTTTTCGCTTCGTATCGGCGTTTCGTGTTTCAGCTTTTATGCCGGTATTTATGCGGTTTTCGTGGGACTTCCAGAAAAGGGGTATGTACAAGATGTTTCCGTACACCGAATTCATAAACCAGGAGCAGGATCAGCAGGGGAATGGCGCCAAGGGCAATGGTAAGCTGAGCTCCAGCAAAAGCGTACAAAAGGCTGGCGATTAAGGGACCGATGGCCCATCCGAGATCTTCGGCAAGATTGATCAGGCCGGAGATCAATCCATCTCGGTTGTGATTTTTGTCCAGGTGATGGAGCCAGGCCCAGAGGGGTAGGCTGGCCATTTCATCACCTGTGGTGGCGATGAAGGCAAAGAGGATGAAGGGCAGTCCGAAGCTAAATCCAAGGAGCAGCCCTGCAATAGAGAATAAAAGCAGTCCAGCGAATACCATGATTTTTTTGTCGAACCGGTCAATGACGGCACAAAGAATAGATCCGATGACAACCACGGCAAGATCGAACATGCTAAGGCCCAGCCCAAGAAATTTTGCATTCTTAGGGATGTTTGCGATGATGAGCGGCACGACAAACCATACAATACCATAGAAGATAGCTCCGGTAAATTCCAAAAAAATAAGCAGGGTGCTGGCAGGGTTCAATCGTTTAAGTGCCAGGAAAAAGTTTCTAAACGTATAGGCTCTTTGTTTATGGGTTCTTTCATGAGGATGATGGGAATGTTTTACTTTTTTAAGGTCTTTCGGGCTAAGGCAGATGCAAAGGTAGGCAAGAAAGAGGGTGCTGGCAATGGCAAGACCGATGACACGATGGGATTGCTGTATGATGAATGCAAGTAAAAGGCAGGCAAGAACAATTCCAGCAGAGGAGAATATATCTCGGTAAGCCATAAACGTGCCTGCCGTTTTCTTAGTGGCGTGGGATAAGGCATAGGCGTTGCCACCCGGTCCGAAGAAAAGCCATCCAATGGTAGCAAGGAAGATGCTAAGGATGTAATAGAACGAGCTAAATTGAAAGAAGAGTGCAATTCCAGCAAGGACAAAGACCAGGGTTCCAAGGGTCAGGATTTTTTTATAGCCCCATCGATCCAGTACAATTCCGGCGGGGATGTCTAGGATAAGTTGTATGAGGGAGCCTAGACTGATAAGTGCGCCAACAACCCATAATGGTAGCAATCGTTCGCCAAGTGGGGATAAAAGGGTGTAATGCAGGCCAGCGCCAAATTTGAAAAGGAGGAGGAATGCCCAGAAAAAGAGGAAAGAAGACAGCAGTTTGAGGTTCTTTTTCATGATGGATTGAAAGGGATGAGTCAATTATAAAAAGAATGCTATTTTGGTTTATAGAGGACTTTGAATAATATCTATTTTCAATGATTATTCAAAGTAATCTTTATTAGGGTTTTGAACAAATGGAATAGGTTATTCAAAACCATCTATATCCCCAAGTAAATCACGTTCGGCTTTCCTTTAAAATCGCTGTCTCCCGTGACAATGTGTAGTTTATTCAACTGGGCGGTGGCGTAGATCAGGGCGTCTCCCAGGCCCCACTTATGCTGGTGTTTGAGCGCAGCGGCGAGCCAGGCTACTTCTGTATCCACATGCAAGACTACGGATCGGTGAATCATGAATTTTACGCTTTTTTCTGCGGCCGCTTTGGTTTCATAGGAAAGAAGGTATCGAAGCACTTCGGCCACAGTAACGGCACTAATATAGATTGCAAGGGGTTTTTTGATGTATTCTTCTACTTCGTCCGCTTTTTTTCCGTCGCGAAAGAACTCGATCCATGCCCAAGAGTCAAACAAAACGGTCAATTTCTTCCCTCACAAATTCAGGGGTATGTTTGGCTATTCCTCGCAAGGAGGGGCGGGATTTTTTACTTTGCCAGACAAGCTGTCGGATGACTTCATCAAAGCTCTCAGCATGGTTTTCTTCCTTTACAGATTTAAGGAGCTGGAGGGTTCCTTCCTGGACGGCAATGGTTGTGGTCATATAAACTATAAGTTATAAGTTATATTTAAAGATTGTCTTTATTGAGGGCTTTCCAAGGGGTTTTTCGAGGCATCAATAGGCAGGAAAGAGTAGTAATCGCTATAATGAACAAGGAAGCTCCCACAATCCATGATGCAGCAATGCTCGTTGCGCCGAGCCACCATTTCACATTTCTCTCCGCCACCAAAAACCCTTGTATGGATCGATATCTCTTCCATCGGGCAAAGAAATAAGTTATGAGTATCATAAAAAGGCCGTAGACTACAAGGATGAGGTATCCGGTAGGGGGGGTTAGGTAAGCCATAATTTTCACTTAGGTCAATTTCTGTTCCAACAATCTCCTCAACATCACTTCAATCAGGAACAAGATGAGCGTTGCGAAGAGGAAGGGTGCTATAAAGGTTTCTTTTTCTAGTACCGTCTTTTTACTCACGCTTTTGACAAACTCGATGATGGCTTTCGTATCACTCGATTTAAACGTTTGACCGTTGGTGCTTTGCACGATCAAGGGTAGGTCTTTGTTCATCCCGATTTCTTGGTATTCCCTGGGGGGATCCACTGCAAACGTTGTTTCAAGCATGTTTTGGAAGCCGATCTGGGTCGGCGTAAACTTGGCATTGTAGGTGTTTTGGTCAAGTTTGAGGAATTCAAGTCCTTTAACGACAGGGATCTTGTCGGTTTTCACAAAAATGTCGCTAAGGGTGTTTACCCGAGTATCATCAATCGTGACAAAGTAGGGTTTCTTTCGTTCGGGGTCGCCAATGAGATAATTAATCGTCCTTGAAATCAATTTGCTGTTGCGTTCATTCAGCAGTTCGCCAAGGTTGTCTCCGGCAAAGACCGGAAGGGTAATGACTTTTCCCAAGCCATAGTGCCATTCAATAAGGGCAGGTTCTCCAGAGTCCGTCGTAATCAACATATTGGAGCTGGATTTTGGGATGACTTGGTTGAAGCCACTCAGCACGGCGTTCAAGTCCAGGTCTTTGGTGATAAAATGGCTAGAGTCAATCACAAACAGTCCGAACGTCTCGCCTTGATTCTTCTTGGTAGGTTCGCCGAAGAGGATTTTAAGTCGTTGTTTATCTCGGATGGGGATGTAGAAGCCTCCACCAGCGCTGGCTAGGTCTTTGAGGAAGTCTTCTTGTACGCTTCGGCCGATGCCGATGGTGATGACTTTGACTCCTTTTCGGTTGAGTTCAGCTCCAATATCCACGGAGCTTTGTTGGTCGCCGGGGTAAGTGCCTCCGTCCGTTATGAGGACGATGTTCTTGGTGCCGGCCGTGTTTTGGAGCATTTTGCTGGCGCCGCGCAATCCAACACTCACAAGGGTGTTTCCACCGGCAATGATTTTTCTAATTTTTTCAACAAGCATGTTTCTTGTGTTATACAAATGATCGACTCCATTGCCTACATCATAAGCGTTGACATCGAACGCGACCACGCCGACTTTGTTGGTGTCTTCGAGTTGGCTAAGGACTTCGATGGCTTCTGCCTTAATCACATCGATGGGTGCAATACTGTCACATACTTTCGTCTTGGTTTTTGTTTTTCGGTCTACAATCTCTCGGCACAGGCCTCCGCCTTTGCTGATGTCGATAGCGATGATGATGATGTCTTCTCCTTTTTTCTTTTCTGCCGCTCCGACGCGCACGGGTAAATAAGTCTCTAGAAGGCTGTCTTTGTAGTTGCCTTTGTCATAAGAGTTAAATCCGCCAATCACCAGCATGCCATTGCCGTTGATGAGGTAGTCGTTGAGTGAGTCCATTTGTTGGAATCGCTCAGCAGGCATATCGTTGATGATCACTGCGTAGAAGGGTTTTAAGTCATTGGGTGGGCTGGTGGCTTGGGTCACGTCATATAACTTGTTAAGGATGATTTTTAAGGGGTCATCTTTTTCAGTGAGGTAAAGGATTTTGGGTTTTTCAACGGCATGGGTAACTTTGTAGAAGACATTGTTTTGGTTGAAATGGTCATTGGGTGCTGTGATTTGGGCTTCGATTTTGTGGTAGCCTTGGGGGAAGATCTGGTCGAGTGTAATCAGATCTTGAGTGGTTTCCGTATCTAGGACAGTTTGGTCGTCTATCTTGAGGGTGATGTGGATGGCTTCCGTATTTACTTTGTTGATGTGGACCATGTAGGTATTGTTGATTTCGGCAGTAACTTTGCCAGGTCCAGTGATGTAAACAGAGGCATCGCTTTTCTTAGCTTCAAGTTCGATCATGCTGATGGTGCTGTTAAGGTTGCTGGCAAATAGGCTTACGGTGCCCAGTGTACTGCCATAGTTGTTGTTTCCATCGCTGATCAAAAGTAGGTTTTTGTTTCGTTCCAAGTTTGCAAGTATCCCTTCTCCAATGTCGGATCGTTCTTTGCTGGTGATGTAGCGTACGGTGATGGGAATCTCTTTTTTGAGGTCAGAAACAAGTTGGTCGGTAAATCCCGTTTCAAAGAGTTCCATGCTGGTGCTGTTATCAATGAGCACAGTGATTTTTGGGTCTCCTGGAGTGTCTTTGAGTCTTTCTTCAAAAGGGGTTGCTAGCACGATGACCAGGCAAGCAAAGATCAGGGTTCGAGTAATAAAAATGCCGAGTCGGTAGCGTCTTCTTCGAAAGACGTCTCGAAATTCATCTTCATTTTTGACAAAATCAGTGCGGATGAGAATGGCGAGTAGGGCAAGAATGGGTAAAATTAAGAGCAGTAAATCAGGGTTAAGAAATTGGACCATTCTAGAGGTCACCTCGGAATTTGATGAAGAAAAGCTCTAGGAAGAGTAAGCCTATCAGAGCATAAACGACGTATTCGGTGATTTCTTTGTTGACTTTTCGTTCATGGGTTTCTGTTTCTTGGGCTTGTTCGTCTTGTTGAGTGAATTTTCCGCTCACGTCGCTTTCAGCTTCACTGAGTAGGTTGACGGCAATGACTTTGTCTTTGAGGGAGTAAGTGCCGGTGTTTTCGAATCGGAGGAGTTCTCGGATGATTCTTCCATCGGGAGCCTTGACCGCTTCGTTTTTGCCTAGGCTTAGGCTGCTGCCTGTTTTCTTGTTGAGGTCGTGCACGTCTTGCGTCGCCGTAATCAAATCAAAGATGCGTTTCCAGAAGATGGGGTAATAAATATTCGTGCGGAAGCTGCTTTTTTCATCGATAAGGCCGTAATACAGGACATGGCCTACACCTTGTTTTTTATAGACGATGAGAGGGCCGCCGTCTTTTTTGCTTTTGGCGATGACGGTTGTGCTTTCTAAGGGCTCAGAGGCTAAGTACTCATTGGCATGTCCGAATTGGATGTCTTTGGTGAGGCATTTTTCGCTTTCACTGTTGCCTTTTTGGGTGGTGGGGCAAAGCACATTTTCCACGTCACTTCCGACCGTGTCTTTGGTTTTGATGGTGATGGGAAGCATACCTTGGAAGTCAATTCCTCCTAGGTCGTCTTGGGGGGCAATGATAAGAGTGCCTCCATTCTCGACGCGCTCTTTAATGCTTTTGATGGTTCCAGGCAATAGCAAGGCTTTATCTACATGATCGATGATAATGATGTCCTGATTGATGCCGTGGGCCTTCGGAGGTACTAAGGTTTCGATTTTCATTTTGTAGCTGGTTGTTTTTCCAATGACATCAAAGGCAATGTACATGTTTCGTTGGGTAAGCTTGTCTTCTTGGTTGGTGATGAAGAGCACACGTAAGGTTCGATTGCTGGGCGCAGATATGTAGAAGTTGTTGTCTACTGCGAAGTCGTCGTCCGCATCCATAGTGAGTTTACTGATGCTGCTGGGGGTGGTGAAGGTGAAGATTTCAATGCCGTTAGCCGGAATGGTGAGGGATTCGTGAAGGTCGTTGATGTTGAGTGTAACCGTTTCCGATTGGTCGTTGTAGTTTTTGACGCGGATAACTGTTTTGCTTTCTCCTACTTCAGCATCGATGATGGCGATGTTTCGGGCAGGCCCAGTGATGGGGATGAATTCTACGATAGCTCCTTTGCTTTGGAGGGCTCGTTTGGCAGTGTTAAGGTCAGCGTCAACATCCGTATCAATGAAGTCGCTAAGGACAATGACTTGGGTGTTATCGCCTTTGATGTAGTCTGTTGCTGTGAGGAGTGCGGTGTAAAGGCTGGTGGTGGTTTCGCCTGGTTTTAGTTCATTGAGGTATTTGCGTACGGTTCCAGATTCTTCGTTCTGATAGACCACTTCAGGGGTACCCTTGACAACGATTAAGGTATTTTTGCTGCCGAGGTTTTTCTTGGCTTGATTGACGGCTTCTTCAAATCGGGTTCCAGACTCGTACTTGGTTTGCATGCTGGCGCTGGCGTCCAGAACGATAACACTGTTGTCAGCAAGTAATTTTTCAGAGACTTGGATGTAGGGTTTGGCAATGGCGGCACTGAGCAGGATGAGTACAAGCAGTTGAAGGAGGAAGAGCCAGTCTTGATACAGGCGTCGGAAAAAGGCCAGTGAATTTTCACGGCCGATGTCTTTGAGGAAGAACATGAGGCTGGGGATTTTCTTCTCTTGGGGTTTGGGTTTTACTAAATAAAGGAGAATCAAGGGGATTAAGCTGAGTAAAGCGTAGAGTCCAGGCGGGTTTAAGAAAAAATCCGTAGGGTTAAAAGCCACCATGTTTCCTCCACTCCTCTTGAACCTCGACGGGTTTATATACTTTATTAAGTTGGGGAAGCTTCAATAAAGAAATCTTTTTATACCCTCTCTTTTCCTTAAGTAGATATGGTTCTAGGTTGGATTCTGGGCGCTGTGATCTTAGATAGTTTGATTTCGTTAGTGGGCGCTTTCACGTTGGTGTTTAAGCACAAGTGGCTTGATAAAGTCATGTACGGGTTGGTGGGCTTTGCGACAGGTGCTTTACTCGGTGCAGCTTTTTTAGACTTGCTTCCGGAGGCAGCAAAGCAGGGAGGATCATTCTTGACTTATGCTTTAATAGGGTTCATGGCTTTCTTTGTCTTGGAACGGTTTTTGAATTGGCATCATTGCCATGGGGATAAGAAAGAGAAGCACACGCATGCATTCTCATATCTAATTCTGTTTGGAGATGCAATGCATAATATCTTGGATGGTGCAATCATAGCAACAAGCTTCTTGGTAAGTGTTCCGTTAGGGGTCGTGGCGACCTTAGCGATTCTTTTGCACGAGATTCCGCAGGAATTGGGGGATTTTGTCATACTTGTATATGGAGGGTTTAAGCCAAAGAAAGCATTACTCTATAATTTCCTCGCACAATTGACCTGTATATTAGGGGCATTAGGCGCATATTATCTATCCAGTGTCATAGAAGGTTTCACCTCTTTTCTAATTCCATTCGCAGCAGGTAACTTCTTGTACATTGCCGCAACCGACCTAATCCCGGAATTGAATAAGGAGCAAGACCTCCGCCGCTCGGCCATTCAGTTTACGTTCTTGATCATCGGCATATTGTTTATTGCCGCAGCACAGAGTTTGTTTGGCGGGCATTGAGCTAAGCTTTAAATACATCCTTTCTTCCTTTCCATTGAGATGGATTACCTAGAATTAGCAAAAGTCTATGAGCAGTTAGAAAAAACAAGTAAACGCTTAGAGAAAACCTTCATCGTCTCAGAGTTTCTAAAGTCCATTCCAAAAGACAAAGTAGATCAGATCATCTTGCTTTTGCAGGGCCGTGTCTTTCCGGCTTGGGATGAGACGCAATTGGGCGTTGCAAGCAAGTTGGTGATCAAGGCGATTAGCATCGCAGCAGGTCTTTCAGCAGAGTCTGTAGAGAAAAAATGGGCAGAGTTAGGTGATTTGGGATTGGTCGCTACTGCTTTGTTAAAGAACAAGTCTCAATCCACGCTCGCCTCGACCTCTTTAACAGTGGATAAGGTTTTTTCAAATCTTCAAAAACTCTCCAAGACAGAGGGTGTAGGCAGTGTAGACCAGAAATTGAAATTAATTGCAGAGCTGTTATCAAATGCTTCAGTATTGGAAGCTCGCTATGTCATCCGTACAGTATTGGAGGACTTGCGTATAGGAATTGGTGCCGGAGTGCTGCGGGATGCAATTGTCTGGGCGTATCTGGCTCCAAAAATAAGGTACAATGGTGAGTCTCAATCAATTGAAGTGGAGGACCGTGAAGCCTATAATAAGTTAGTAGATCTCGTTCAGTCGGCGTATGACAAATTGAATGACTTTGCTATGGTTGCTGAGGTTGCCGTGCGCGGGGTAAAGGCTTTGGAAGAGATCGGAGTTATCTTGACGCAGCCAATCAAGGTGATGTTAGCGCAGAAAGTGTCCGATGCGGATGAGGGGTTTGAAGTGGTGGGAAAACCAGCGGCATTGGAATACAAATATGACGGGATCCGAGTGCAGGTCCATAAGTCTAAGGGTAAGATTTTTTTGTTCACTCGCCGCTTAGAAAACATCACGAAGCAGTTCCCTGAAGTGGTTAAGGCAGTAGAAAGTCATGTTTCGGGGGATAATTTTTTGTTGGATTGCGAAGCGGTTTCATTTGACAGCAAAACAGGTAAGTATCTATCATTTCAGAACATCAGTCAACGCATCAAGCGAAAATACGATATTGAAGAGCTGGCAAAGAAGATGCCGGTTGAGTTGAATGTGTTCGATATCTTGGTGTTTGAGGGAGAATCTTTATTGGCAAAATCATTCACAGACCGAAGAAGATTGATTGAGAAAATTGTAAAACAAAAAGAAAAGGAGGTGGTTTGGGCGCGCCAATTAGTTACGGACAGTGCTAGGGAAGCGGAAGTTTTTTTCAAGGAATCAGTAGAAAAAGGAAACGAAGGCGTAATGATGAAAAACTTGCAGGGCATTTACAAGCCGGGCTCTAGGGTGGGATACATGGTGAAGTGGAAGAGCATCATGGAAAGCCTAGACTTCGTCATCGTAAAAGCAGAGTGGGGGGAAGGCAAGCGCAGCGGTTGGCTCACCAGTTTCACACTGGCTTGCATGGATGAAGACGGTAATTTTTTGGAAGTGGGTAAAGTAGCGACAGGGATTAAGGAAAAAGAGGAAGAAGGGGTGAGTTTCAAGGAGCTAACTGATCTCTTGCAGCCTTTGGTTGTTTCAGAGAAAGGTAAGGAAGTGGTAGTAAAGCCGCAAGTTGTAATTGAGGTCAGATTTGAAGAAATTCAGAAAAGCCCGACATACTCGTCTGGCTACGCCCTTCGTTTTCCAAGGTTCATTCGCCTCCGTACCGATCGCGCTCCAGAAGAATCTTCAGACTTGGGTATGGTGCAGGATTTCTATGACGAGCAGAAGAAAATTTAGCCAAAACGTTCCATGAACTGCCAGAACAGTATTTTGTACGCCAGTAATGCCGCTTTCATCTCCGTCATCGCAGTTACAGTGTTTTGACTCTTGTAATGTTTACTTTCTTTGCGCATCAAAGGGCTGATTTCATTAATATCAAATCCCAGTAGTTGAACATCGTTTTTCTTGCAGTGCTGGATCAGGGCGTAAAGGCTCTCTTCTACCGTACGCAAAGTAAGTCCATGGGGCAATGGCGTTCCAGTCCCGGGAATCTCAGTCGCGTCGATCCCGTCGCAGTCAATCGTAATATAAGCATATTTGGTCTTGATCTGACTACAAATTTTTTGAATCTGTTCATTTGTTAGGTTGCCTCGCGGGATCAGATTTTTCAGGAAGGGATGTTTTTGCAGCGTGGCGGATTGGTCTTTGTAAAACGCATCAGGCATCGTTGGGCACCAATAAATCCATTCCCCCAATTTCTTTCGCTCTAAATAATTCGCTTCTTCTTCACTGATGTGGTCTCGGATGCCGACTTGGATGGCTGGAAAGCCCAATTCGCGCACATTGCGTAAGATCGATGCATGGCTGTATTTCTGGTCTTCATAAGCCAGTCTTAAGTCGAGGTGGGCATCGATGTGGAACACCGTCACATTTCCACTACCATAGCGTTCAGTCATTTCTTCAAAGATGCCATTGGGTATGCTATGGTCGCCGCCAAAGGTCATCAACAGTTTGCTGTTTTCAAACGCTTTCTTGCTGAGTCCTTTCACATCCGCTACCATGCCTCCCATGATGTTGGATAATTTCTTTCCAGCAATGGAAGGACTGGGCTTCGGATATTCTAAGATGCCAAAGTTATGAATCAACAGTCGTTCCGTCATAGGGATGTGAAAAAGAGGTACTTCATACTCGATCTGGTGGGAGGCATCGATCGCTGCTTCAGGGCCGTACCAGGTGCCTTGGGTATAACTCGCCGTTAAGTCCATGGCAACGCCCAGGCAGCACACATCTGCCTTCTCAAATGGATGATTCTCTGTATTATCTAAGAAAGTAAAATGGGGTGTTTTTGGCTTCATTTTTTCCTTTTGGCTTCTTTGCGTGCAGCTAAGAATTTTTGGTAGTATTCAGTTTTGTGGTCCATAATCCTTCGTTGTGGGCGGGGTTTGCACTCTTCCAATACATAACCCACAAGAAGCGGAGCAATGATGCTGTATTCTCCCCAGACTTGAACCAGTCCTTGGGTGGCATCTTTGTATTTGCCCCAGGTAACGGCTTCACTGAACGTACACCCGCTTAAGCCGCCGTCGCGTTCATTGGCCGTTGTGATTTGAATGCCTCGGTCAGCTCCTTCGAATTCGATTCCAGCAATCTGACTCAAAACAGGTGATAAAGTTTGAATCCAATTCTTAGGTCCTCCTCCGCCCCATTCAAAGAAGCCAAGTTGAGGATTGCAATAAAGGATGGCGCTGCCTTCCAATAAGCCTAAACTGGGAATGGGGTCTATTTCAAGGCCGTCGCAGAACAAGTCAGCATTGTTCATGCCGATGCTGTGGTTCGCTTCAGAGTCCATGAAAAGGGGCACGCCATGTTTAGCGGCAGCAGCTACCCAGCTGCGTTCAGGATGAGGTGCATGTTTGAGGAGGTACTCTCCCCATTCATAGTTGTAATCTGCGGTACTGCGTTTTTTGGGTGTAAGCGTTCTGGCGAATTGTTGGAAGAGTTCGTCCTGTGCCATCAAGGTTTCATCCAAGCGAATGTTGATGTCATAGATGCGAGTGGTTCCATCTGCATCTAAGGCATTATCGTCACACTGCGCAGCGCCTTGCACAACAGGCAGGCCATAGGCAAAGTGAGCATCATGATATACTTGAGCGCCTGTTGAGCAAATCACATCAACAAAGCCCGCTTCAATCAGATCAATAATATAGCCACCCATACCGCCGACAGGTCCGGCACCAGCAACACCAAGCCAGATGGTATCGCCGCCTTCGATCATGCGTTTGAACAATTTAGCTGCCGCTGCCACCTTTCGAGCTTCGAAACACGTCGCATCTAGGTTTTCAATGAGGTCTTTCGCCGTGCTGCCTTTCTTCCATCGTACGGGTATAATAGGTCGGCCTTGCATGTAAGGGCTTTTCTTCCAGTTCGGACAGTCTTTCATGGGAAGGAGCGATGTGTGGTAGTTCTTAAATCTTTTTCTCGAACAAACCTATTTCACAAATTCTATGCCATCCATGCCATGAAAGGCAGAGTCTCCGGTCAAGAAGGGAATTTTAAGTTGGTTAGCCACAGCGTACCCAATGCAGTTTGTGTTAGAAAACTGTGGGTGCAATCGCTTAATTTGAGCTGCTTTTTGGATTGTTTTCAGATTGAGGTTCTTTGTAAAGGGATAATAATTTTCTAAGAAGCGATTGGCAATGTCTAATCCAAAGTCTTTAACTAACCAATAATAAACATCAAAAAGGTTAAGTTGAGTTGTTATAATGGTGGCTCCAACATAAGGTTGATAGAGGGGATTCCGTCTCACTTGTTCAGTAAGAGCAGAAGTGTCAAAAAAATAGGCAGTTACCATGATCCTTTACGGCATAAATCAGCAATTTCTTGCCCCGTACGCTTCCATCCTTTAACCATTCCATAGGTTTTTTTCAAGACTTCTCTGGATTTACGAGCATATTCTTCAGACTCCAAGAAGGAAGTGTCTAATTCGTCATCTTCTATAAGTACTTTAAGTTTAGGCATAATAGAGTAGAGATCTACTCCTTAATAAATCTTCGCTTGGATTTTCCGGAAGGTTTTCGGAAAAAACGAATCTATCTTTTCTTCCAATTTTGGATCAGTTCTTTCCAGTAGAAAAATCCAAGTATAGGGAATAATAAAGCGGTTAAGGTGCCAGGGTAGTAATTCATAGAAAAAATGGCTTCCAGAAGGTGGTGCAGTTCAAAGATGAAAATCAAACCAATGAAAGTCATGAATATCAGTAATGCTCTTCCTTGTTTGAGTATGATATAAGATATGATCAGCAGCAGCCAGAGCATGAGTTGGAATAGCAGAAATGTGGCTTGAGAAGTAGGTAGAGTGAGAAGGGGTCCTAAAGCAAATTTAAAGATAGGATCAACTAGATAAAATCCAGTAAAATATTCCTCCAAGCCATGAGCGATAAAAAGCGGGATGGAGAAGAGGAAGAGTGTTTGCAGTTTTTTTGTGATCATGAAGTAGAATAAGTAAGCTTGCTTTATAAAAATTGTTTAAGCCTGCGCTTTCTGCAATGTCTTCAATGCTTCCAATCTCTTCTCGGCATCAATGCTTTGATTCCACAGGTGCCAAAACACCTTTTGTAGCCAGTTCACCCATTCAGGGTCTTTGATCTTGTAGAAAATGTACATCTTCTTTTTTAATTCACGAATATATTGCGGGTTAAGAACTTCTTTGAGAGTGGCAAATTGATCATCAACAATAAGCGATCGAAGGGGTTGTTCGCGGTGGCGTATATGAATGGCATCCCAGCCGACGCGTTGGTTCATCGCAAGGGCTTTTTCAGTGTTTTCTAGGGAAGTGATGTCGACGCGGGTGAGGATTTTTATTTGAACCTTGCGTTGGGCGAGGTGTTCGATGGTGCGGATCATGTTAGGCCCAAGTTCCATCCAGGATAGGTTTCCGGAGAATAATAAAACTTGGTGTTGGGCTTTGGTTAATAGTTGGTCATAACGTATAGAGGGGTGTTTGGATAATTCATTGATTTCAAGGTAAGCTTCACGGTGGGTTTCCGGTACGAATTGGTAAATATCAAAAGGGTTGAAGTTTTCTTTGCGTTTGCCGATTTGAATGTCACGAAGGAGCGCTTCTTGATAGGCGCTTCCCTTACCCACTTCCAGGGCGTTC
>DATDWO010000023.1:0-4846 GCA_035289665.1 Candidatus Nanoarchaeia archaeon | reverse complement strand
AGCAAAGCTTGCTGGCTCCCAAAAACCCATGGTTTTTGTGGATGCAGTGACGTTAACTATTTTGTCTAATCGCTCAAGAGCATAGCTCTTGGCGTGCCAAAAACCAATGGTTTTTGAGCATATTAACGTCACTGACTATATTTATTATTTAATACAATTGTGGGCAACTCGCTAGGGCTAAGTCGTCGTTGAGGAGTTTGACCTCTTTGGCTTCTTCCAGGATGGTTTTGGCATGGGTCGTATCGCTCGAAGTGTCTGCGAGTTGGAGTTGGTTGAGTTCGGTTTGGATGGTGATGAGGTGTTGTTTAATTCCTAGGGGGGTTCCAGTGTTGTCAAATAGGTCTCGGCAGTTTCCAGCTCCAATTTGGTCGCTTACCGTTTGTACCCAGAGAAGAGCCAGATCAATGTTGATTTTGTAGCGTTCAATGGCTTTTTTTAGGTTGCAAGCGTAGTTTTGAAAGTCATGCGCAAACAGTGCTGCATAAAGGGTTTCTCGTCGGAGGTAGAAGCTTTCTTGGGGAGGGCTAAGGCCAGTAGGGGTGTATCGGTAAAAGTATACGCTATCGCTGTGGTCAGGGGTTGTCGTGGGGAGGAGGGGGGTGGTGCTGAGGATGGTTACATTGTCCTTTACAGTGGGGGGTGTGGGAGGGTTGGCAGCTGGGTCTTGGTTGATGTAGATAAATCGGTAATGGTCATAGTTGTTATACCTGAAATCGCTTAGAGAGGGAGAGGCGGGGTCACTAGGGTCAATAACTAGGTGAGTGAAGTTTTTAGGGAAGTCGTTGAGCAGAAGCCTAGTTTGGAAAGCAGGGTCCATGACAAAAATGTATTGAGTTCTTTTATTGCTGAGGTAAAGGAAGCTGGCAACTTTGAAGGGTGCACTCCAGTCTTTGGTCCAAGTGAGGATTTCATTGCCACTTACTTTGGGCGGGGAGAATAAGATATTATACTGCAGGCTGGTCGTTCCCGAAGACCCAGATAGGTGGTAGTAGCTTCCGCTGTCGTCACACCTGAACTCAATCGTAGAGGGGGGGATAGAGATGCGTTTGAACGTGTCCGGGTTGCGTTCGATGCTGCGTAGAATGGTTTCAAGGGCTTTGCTGATCTCTGTATTGGACGTAGTCGTGGCTTGTTCGCTTTGTTTAAAGCCGAATTTGATGATGAATCCAAAGAGAACGGCTCCTGCAATGAGGACAAAGATCCATTGGAACAGGTGGCTTTCTTGTCCCTTTTTACTTAAGTCCATAGGTTCATCCTCGGGTTTTGGTTATTTAAATATATCGGGCATACCTATTTATATCAAGCATAATTTGCACCATGGATGAGTCTTTTAATTTACTGTGCTACTCCCTCTAGGATAAGTGAAAAAAGAGAAAGCATAATGGATTTTGTTTCAAGTCAAGGTCATGGTCCTTTTCATCCTTTTCAGGCATTTGAGTATGAGCGCTTTGAAGGAGGAATGGTTGGGCGTGAGAGGACGATGGAGTTCTGCAGGAGAGCAGTAGATATAGTGAACTGCGCGACTTAGAGAACATGATTAGCGCAGTTCACATATAGATAGCTGCGTACAATAGAGTAGCATAAGCTACGCAGTTATCTATATCTGTGATGAGTTCTGGATGTTTGGAGTGTCCAAAGGAACTCTAGAAGAAGTTGTACACGCCTTAGGTAAGGGTAAAAAAGTAAGGCTTTTTTTGGATGAGTTTGATCCTGAATGGAGAAGGTATTATTCAGAAATAGGGCCTAGTTATGGTAAACCGCTAGATGAGATACTGGCGCATAAATAAACTATCTATTTTCGATAATTCCGTATTTCTTCCGAATTTTCCGAGCAAAGTTTTATATATTTCAATTCTTTCTTTGGTTGGATGAGCAAGAATTACCAATTTTTCTTGAAGACGGATGTGAGTCCTTACATTGGTGAGTGGATAGTGATCTGTAAAGAACGAGTGGTAGCGCATGGCAAAAACGTGGAGGAGGTTTTTAGAAAGGCTAAGAATAAGTATCCTAAGGAGAGGCCTTTTTTAGCGAGGATTCCAGATAAGGAGGCTATGATTTTTTGATGTATGACGCTCACATTTCATTATAAGAATGTTCAAAGGCCGGATGGTTCTACAGTTAAGACGCCTTCCATTCCTGTTATTTTAATGGGCCATGAAAAGCTAGAGACTTTTGCTCTTCTGGATTCGGGAGCAGATATATCGGCTATCCCTTTGAGAATAGCCCGAATACTAGGACTTAATTTGGAAGGTGAGAAAATGACTGCGTATGGCATAGGTGGCAAAGTAGAGTCTGTTGAGACAACCATTAGTTTAATGGTGGAGAAGGGTCATGAGCGTTACACGTTCAACGTGTTGGTTAAGGTGATTTTAGGGGATTATGATTTTCCTATCTTATTAGGCAGAGACGGTTTTTTCGATAAGTTTGTGATATCGTTTGATCAACAGAGAGAACGTATTTTATTGAAGAGAGTTAACAGTTAGAAATCAATTGGGTAATGCAACTCGCGTCCTTCTTCCTAATCCCTTGAACTGCACAGGGAAAGTGCCTCCTCGTGCTTTTATGCAAAGGTAGTTGGCGGTGCTTTCAATCTCGACTTTTTCAGACCATCCAATGCTTTCCCAAGAATCTCCTTTGTTGAGCCAGAGATTAGTGTGGCTTTGGCTAGTTTGGGCGTCTTTGACGATCAGAGGGGCATTGCTGGCAAGAGGGGCTGAGTCGAGGATCACATCGCTATCTAAGAAGCACAGCTGTGTAAAGCTACAAGGTGTAGACATCTTCTCAAGATGAGAGCTGCCTTTAGTATCATATTGTTCAATTAAGTTGATCAGTTCGCTTTTGAAGGTTTCTTTGCCGGCATCGCATCCTGCGGTGGTAATGCGAGTGATGGCTTTGTAACCAATCAACACCAAGGCTCCAATAATGAATAGGGCAAATAAGTAAAGAAAAACATGTTGCGTCTGTGCTTTAGAATTCATTTTTTCTTACGACGAAGGTTTCCTTCAGAGCCAGGCTTTCGGCTGTTGTTGAAGTCTGTTTTTTTGTTTTCAGCGTCGAGTTTGTCAATCTTTTTGAAAATGTCGTCTTCAGTGTCTTTGATGTTTTTGTTCATGCGTTCAAGGTCGTCGAGTTTTTTGAATTCTTTGTCCGCTGTTTTCTGGTATTTTTGGGTGAGGTCTAAATACCTTCCTTTTGGTTTTTGGGTTGCGGGTTGGAAGGATCTTTTTGGTTTCGCTTTCCTTTTAGTTTTTTGTTTTTTGGCAGGGGATTTAAGAGGTGCTCTAGCTGGAGAAGTTTTAGGAGGGGTAAGGGGTGCTTTTGGAGGAGCTGGTTTAGGAGCAGGTTTTCCTCCGAATTGTTGGAATAGGTTTTCGAGTTTGTTTTTGAGTTGTGAGGAGGCAGGGCTTGGTTTTCTAGGCGGTCCTTGTGGGGTTACAACTACGGTGCGGTGGAAGACATTGGTGGGTGGTGAAGTTAAGGGGTGGGGTGGTGGTGGATTAAAGCTTGCAGTAAAGCTACTCCTTCTAGGGCTGTAATTGCCTTTATAGATGAGGTAGCCGGCACCGCCGAGGATGAGGATAAGTCCTAGGATGAGGAGGAGGATGGGTAAGAGTCCAGGTCCTCCGCTGCCTTCAGGGTGGCTATTCGGATCGGTAGGGTCGGTTCCTGCTTGGTATTCTTGTAGGTTGGTATATCCATCATCATCAAAGTCTTCTGAAGCATCGCTGGGGTCATTGATGTTGAAGTTGTATTGGATTTCCCACCAGTCAGGCATTCCATCTCCATCCGTATCTTTTGTTTTGTCGATGGCGCAGAATCCATTTTCACAGTTTCTCGTTTCGCAATCGTTGCTGCTGAGGCATTTTTGGTCTAGTTGGCAGGAGGGGCAGTTGCCTCCGCAATCATTGTCAGATTCAAGGCCATTGCGTACTCCATCCGAGCAGGTAGGTTGGGCACAGGTTCCAAAGTGACAGTAGGTGCTGGTGCAGTCCGTGTTGCTTTGGCATTTTTTTCCGTTTTCGCATTTAGGGCAATCTCCTCCACAGTCGGTGTCCACTTCAAGGCCATTTTTGCGTCGATCATCGCAGGAGGGTGTTTTACAAATCCGGTTTTCGCAGTACTTGCTGTTGCAGTCGCTGTTGATTTCGCAAGGTCCTCCGTCAGTACAGCCTTGTGGGCATACGCCTCCACAATCAATGCCTCGCTCTCCTGAGTCTAGAAGAGTATTGTCGCATCCGGGGGGGATGGGCACGTCAATGGTGCGGGTTTCTGAGTAGGTGTTGTTGTTCTTGTCAAAGACGCGGTAGCAGAATTTGCTGGTGCTTCCTAGAGGGATGTTTTTGCCGTAGAATTCCAACTGCGTGGGAATGCAAGGGTTGTTTCCGGTTACGACGGCGTAGAGGAACTGAGTTTCACATCCACTTCCGGTGTCTTGGCAGGTGATCTCGATTTCTTTTTCTTTTTCTTTGGGGTGGATGGTGATAACGCCGGTTGGGCTGACAAAGTCGCATTCAGGGCTGGTGGGACCTTTGACTTCGGTTCGTAGGGTTTGTTCATTGCTGGGGTTTCCGGCTTGATCAAGAGCAATAACTTTCCAAGTGTAGATTCGGCTTTGGTTGAGTTTAAGGCCGGTTCGGGTGACATTGGCATTGGTGGTAGTGCCTTGGTCAATGGTAGTGCTATCATCTTGGATGGTGTATCGGAATTGGGCAATGCGAATGTTGTCTCGGGCATTGATGTTGGCAGTGAGGCGGTCAATGCTGCAAGTGCTTGCAGGTCCAGTAACACTTTCAATGGTGGGGGGTGTTCGGTCGACAACAGTGGTGATCGTAGTGGTTCGGGGGGG
>DATDWO010000022.1:0-7286 GCA_035289665.1 Candidatus Nanoarchaeia archaeon | reverse complement strand
ATAAGCCTATCAACAGCTTTTTTCAAATGATAGCGTCTATTCAGAAATGAGTTTAGCGTCGGAGAAAGTGTAGAGTCCAACGCAAAAGGGCACTCCAAACACCTATCGGAGACCTCATATCACGACAAGCTAAGGGTATCTTTAGGTGATAAGTTTTATATAGGGTTTCTGCCCAGGTGGGGGTTATGGTGGAGTTGTTGAGTGCGTTTCAGGGTGATGGCCCGATTGCAGGTCTTCTACCAGCTCAACTTAAATTGTTTTTGTGGGGTTTGTTGGCGTTAGTGTGCTTAGCAGCCTATTTTAGGATTCGCCGAATCGAAGAAAACTTTAAGGAAGTGGTTGGGTTTTATGCGTTAGCTGCTGGGTTGGCATTTTTGTTGACCGGGAACGTCCTGACTGTGTTTGTGATTGCAGGAGTTATGACATTAAGTGTAGCAGCGGCTCGTATGCACGCCCGACATCAAGAGTATGGTTCCAGTGCTGAAAAAGGGTTAGAGGATATTGGTGCAGGCGGTTCAGGGTTGAGGCAGCGCCTAGAAGGTGCGACTCGTGTAAACGAGGAGTTGACAAGGGATAAAAACCCTGGGGTGAGAGGATTGGCCTTGGCAGAGGCGCGGGATGTAGAGGCTTCAGGTGCCGAGTTGGCCATTGAAGGAGGTGCCAGTGTTTTGCCAGAAGCAGAATTGAACTTATTGAATACCAGTCTGACAAATGAGCAAAGAGCAAAGGCGCATGAGGCTCGTCTTTCGGATATAGCTTACCAGATCGCTAATTTAAAGGAGTTGCCGGAAACAGCCCAAGCGTCAATGGATTTAATGTTGGATTTTTTGCATGAATTGGTTTTGGAAAGCGAACAAGTAATTGAGTCTGAGCAAGGCGCAGACAAGGATCGGTTGAAAGTGATTGCAAAAATGAAAAAAGTATTGACGGCCATGAAGTTGGCAGATAAGAGAGCAGAAAAGTTCAGAAAAGAGGAGCAAAAGATTCGAAAGTCCTTAAGTAGTTTGGAGAGTAAGCGGGTGAAGCAGGTCCGGGCGAAGATCCTTCGCCACGAAAAGCGCCTGCAGCAATTGGAAGCCTCTAGGTCGTATGCAAGTTCCGCTATGAGAAGCCAGGTAGATAGCGTTACAGATGCCAAAGCAACCTTAGAAGGAGAAGTTCAAACGCTGAAACAGGGATTGGCCTCGTTGCAGCAGGCCGAGCAGATTTTGAATGGGCTGATGACTCAGTTAGGAGAGTACGTGATGCAAATGTCCAGTCAATTGAGCAAGATTGATTCCACCGTTAATAAGATGGCTTCAGTCGAAGGAACCATGGAAGGCTTTGAAAGCCGAGAGCAGCAGTTGAAAGCCAATCTGACTAAGGCGCAGGGTAAATTTGCCAGCACGGTCGTAGACTTGGGTCACGATAAAATAGAAGGGCACTTGGAGCAGGTGGATGATTTAGTAGTAAAATCGCAGGGTGGCTTGACTGGTTTCTTCGAGGCCTTGTCGCAGTCCAAACAGGCTTTGTTGGATTTTCGTCAGGAATTAAGTACGTTTTTAGGAGAAGTGAGTGATCTCGCAGCAGAAACCCATGGTTTGGAATCCTTGTCCGCAGCCAGTCAAAAGTTACAAGATCAAGTTGTGGGGGGGTTTGCGCAGTTGGATGGTTTGGCAGAGAAGTTGTTGGGAGACAATCCGATGGTGGAGTTGGAGTTGGATCAGATCACTCGCCTATCTAAACAAACGGAAGCGGAGCTCTTACAAGGTGTTGCCGTAGAAAATAAGATGTTCGATCGCACGATGACAGAAGTGTCTGCTGCAAATAGCCAATTGAATGCTTTTGGAAAAGTGGTGGTAGACGAGTTGAATAGCATCAAGCAAACGAGAGACTTAACGTTCAGCAGTCTCACAAGAATCTTGAAGTTGGTCGCAGCAAAAACAGCTGAGCTCAGCGCAGAAGTGACGCAGCGCGCAGGAAAGCTATCCAGGGACATGGCTTCCACCGCAGAAGAAGTGGGAAAAGCAGCATGATTTTCTTACGAATTAAAGAATCAGAATAATCACTCAATCTTAACTTTCTGTCCTAAGGATTGTCCAGGCATGCCCGTTTCAAAGATGACACGCAAGGCCCCCTTGTTGCCGTGCGCGCTCGCCACTTTCCCAGCTAGATTCTTTTTACCTGTGTTATAGACCACTTTTTTCCCGACTAGTTTTGCAGCCTCAACTCGCTTCGTTACGCTGTCTAGCACGATAACGAGTTGATTGCTAGAACAGGTATGTCTGTTTCGGCAAAAGTTTGCTATGACACCTTCCATAACAGCTCAGAGCTGAGATTTATTTATAAAGCTTGCGTCATCTTTCCAAAAGATTTATATACATATACATATATATCTATAAAATGGCTAAGCTCATCAATGTCTCCGACGATGTATACGACACACTAAAGAGTCTTAAAGGTAAGGAGAGCTATTCTGTAGTAATTAGAAGGTTGTTAGGAAATCGTTCCAACAAGGAGAAGCTGCTAAGTTTTTTTGGAAGCAGGTTAGTAGATGAAAAAGAGGTGGCGAGCCTTAAAGAGGGTTGGAAGCGATGGTCCGAAAAATATGTGTAGACTCGGACGTGCTAATATCTCTTATGAATGAAGAGAATCAAACAAAGCAACGGATTGAATCACTGGACGCTTCTTTCTATACTTCTTCTGTAAATGCATTTGAGATTTGGATGGGTCGCAAAGAATCAGAACGCGTGCTCGAATTGTTGAGCTGGTTGGAGGTTATTCCTTTTGATATGTCTGCCGCTTGTCTCGCAGGGGATGTTATGAGATCCTTAAAAAAGGATGGGAATATCATTGAGTTTAGGGATTTATTTGTTGCAACAATCTGTATCCGGCATAATATAGAGCTATTGACCTATAACCAAAAGCATTTTGCTCGCTTAAAAAAATATGGATTAAAATTAGTGGCGTAATAGTTTAGGTTATCTTGCCGGTTTGCCAGTCTTTGAGGATCATCTTGGCCGCTCGATCCAGATCGAGTTCAGCGTGTTTCTTGATCAGGTTTTTCTTTTTGGCAAGGGCTTCCAAAGTTTCTTCAAAGTCCGCAGATAATGCAAGGCCGTAATAAGATTCGATCCGGCCAGGGTATTTTTTCATGAATTCCATGGCGATGAGGCCTGGATCTTTTATTTTGTTAAATTCTAAGGTTCCGATCAGGGCGTGTTTGTGATCGTCTATTTCTTTGTAAGGAATCACGCCAGGAGTGTCTAAGAAGATGATCCGATTATCAGCCCTTACTTTTTGAATTCCTTTCGTAAAGCCGCTAATGGCACTGGTGGGTGCAGATTTGCGGCCTTTCAGGGCATTGATTAAAGAGGATTTGCCAACATTCGGATAGCCCAGCACGCCAACCGCAAAGGTTTCTTTGTCTTTATAGGATCGTTGACCTTCAATAAGGATTCGTTCTCGTAAAAGGGTTGTTCCAAGGTGTTCGGTAGCAGAGACAAAGACCGAAGGCTTTAACTTGATCCGGTCCATGAGTTTTTTGTCGACCAAGTCGCATTTCGTAATGACATAAATCAAAGGTTTCTTTGATTCTTTCACTTTGACTTCTACTTCAGCGTTCTGCGTCTCTTCCATAAACCGCGCATCCAATAGCAGAAGCAGGATGTCTGCTTGTTCAATCACCTTGTTGATCAATCGCCAATAGTTTTTGACCATCCTCTAAGAAAGGTTTCAGACCTTAAATACTTGCTCTTCTTTTTTGACGTGGAGCGGAAGGTTCTAATCGGATATTTGCTGCCAATAATGCGGTATCAAAACGTTCTAACCTTTTTCGGTCATTTTTTGCAAAAGTGCCTCCTTCAAAGGCACCTTTAAACCATTCTCTTCGATACCGAGTCATCTCATCTAGAGAGACAGGTGCCTTGTTAGCAAGTCTTCGAACCAGTTCGCGATGTTTATCGTCGCCTAGAAAAGGTGGGGCACTATTTTTGACTATTTCTACCAAAAGGGGGTTTGCCTCATCATAGTCATTGTGCCAGCCTCTTCCACATTCTGCGTCAGTCTCATAATAAAGTCTTGGTTTCTTCCAGCCCAATGTAAGACACGTGTTATAAAATGTTCCATCTAAACTTCTTTGTTCCGCTGCATAGCGATCGATCCAAGCATTCAGAACATCATCTCTTTCTAAAAACGCAGCGAGATATAGGATTCGTTTTATGTTATTCAATTTCGCGGGAGAGCGAGCAGGATATCGATCGTACATAGATACAAGATCGGTTAGTTCTTCTGCAGGATCTTCTAGTGAATAACTGGTTCGTGCTGCTGTGTAAAAGAGGTTTCGCTCTCGTAAATATATACGCATTTCTTCAAGGGGTTGTTGGTTCGCAGTACGATCTCTTTTTTCATAACTTGTTCGTAATTCATTCCAAGGGCCTGGGAAGAGACTTCGTTTCGTAGCCTCACGAGCAAAGTGCATATCATAAAGAGAGGGCCAACCGTGCGGTCCTTCAAATTGAATTGCGGATTGGTTGTAGAAACGTAAGACGGTTTGATCCCGCCTTACTTGAGCCACCCACTTAGCTAAATCTTTGTCTGGGACAGCTGGACTTGATCCGCGGACAACATCGAGCAGATCATTTTCATAAGGAGATAGTTCCTCAGGAGAAGGGCTAGCAACTTTTGTGAGTTCATCACTAGTCAGCAAAAAGACTCCAGACATCCGAGCCATGCTTTGGGTAAACTCTACTCGATTATGCAACCAATACATATAATTTTCAAGTGCACAGCGAAGATCGCCTCGTTGTAAGGCAGTGCGTGATTCGTTTTCAAAACGATCTTGACAAGGGATAAAAGGGCCGGGAGACCATATTGTTGAATCTCTTCGATCGGATTCAGCTAACCTTCTTAGACTTTCATCATCATATACAAATCGAGCAACATCCGGAAGCATCCAATCCACTAAACTCATACCCTGAACAGCCAATTCGCCTCCAGGAGCAACTTTACTGCTCATAAACTCCGGGTAGTTAACAGTATATCGGTCCATAAAAAGCAGTAACTTCAGGCCGTTTAAATCCTTATGCCCGAAACATATCTAGTAAGAAGAATAAGGCGCCCAGGATGGGGGCACTCCTCACAGACAAAAAGCCCTAAATTTGATTAAACGCTTCAGGCATGTTTTATTTGAATCGCTTGAAGAATTCATCTCGTTCCATTTTGATATCTTTAAGGATGCCTTGAAGCAGTCCTCGGCTGATGGTTTTGTTGGTGTGCATAGGTACAACGGTTGTTCGCCCATCGGAATGTCGGTAGAATTTGTGGCTACCTTTCTGCCGGATCGCTTCAAAGCCTTCTTTTTCCAGAAATGTGCAGACTTCCTTAGAAGAAAGAATAGGAAGCTTCAAGGTTTAGACCTCAATTTCTTGTACGCCTACAAATCGGGTTTGGTCTTCTGTTGCTCGCTTTTTGTCTTCGGTTTGGACTTCAAGGCATAGTTCAATGGCTTCCTTGATATTCTTCATCAGCTCATCGAGCGAGTCTCCTTGGGT
Source organism: Candidatus Nanoarchaeia archaeon (assembly GCA_035289665.1). Taxonomy (GTDB): domain Archaea; phylum Nanobdellota; class Nanobdellia; order Woesearchaeales; family SM23-78; genus JBBSWA01. The sequence continues at coordinate 1,755 of DATDWO010000022.1, read as the reverse complement.
GAGGCATCCAGCAAGTTCAGGAACCTTGCCTACGTAAACGCCATCTTCATCTTGTTCGATCAATACGTGAAAAGTTCGTTTCATAAAGTTCACTAAGTTAGCTTTGTTTATTAAGGTTCTGGTAAGTTGGCGGAGAAGTATGGTGGATTTATAGAAGCATAATTATTTGGATGATTAGATGGTTCTGGGATCTATTGCTTTCAGAGCTTCATGTAGTGTATAAAACTCTTGCAGACCTGTTTCTTTTCCAATCGTCCCTTGTGGACCTCTGCATATGCCTAATAATTTACCATCCAAGGTAAACAGCCCACCACCGCTATTGCCTCTGGCTGTTGCTCCGGTAAAAACCGCTTTTTGTACGGGTTCAGGAGTTCCTAATAAGCCGTGTTCTTCCATTAACTTTCGCATATAAGATGTTAATTCTGTTTTTCTCTGTTGCTCTATAAAAGCCCTGCCAGGACTAACAAGGGGTTGTAAATCTCTAGTCCACACATTGGTATGTATTCCTGGATAGCCAATGGCTGCTGAGATATAATCACTCGATTCTAAGGATTCAACCAACGGAACTCCTTCAATAGGTCCGTCGTATGAAAAAACTCCAACATCAGCGTTGGGAAGATTTCTTTCCGCAGCCAGCGGAGTAGAATAAAGCATGGCTTTATCTTCAAGGTTTGTAACTCGGATAGCATTTTCATTGCGTTCAAAAACTTTAAGATCGGTTGGTTTAGAAAGCGCTTTAGGTCCAAGAACGTGAGTGGCAGTAATTAGGTATTTTCTCCCATGGTGATTCACAATAATTCCTGAACCATGGGGTCTATTTCTATCTGCCGAAATAAAAACAGTTGAGTCCGCAGCTTTTTTCCAAGGATCATAATGACATATGGAAGGGGTTCTCAAATAACTTCCTTCGAAGCTAAGAATCTGATCTATATTCACAACTCCGGCGCTGGGTAGTGTTCCCTTTGTTCGAGGTCTTTCTGTAAGGCTTAAGCTCATATTAAGGATAATTAGGAGAAATGGGTTTATAAAACTTTCTATATTAACTACTTTATAGTAATAAAAATAGTAAAGCGCCCGGGATGAGACTTTCAGTCTCAGCTATGATAGATTTGAACCAGCGGCATCGTCGAGGCGATGGCGCGGATTCAAAAATCGAGGCATAGCCGAGATTTTTGAACTCATGCTCCCAGAGGGACGGGATTAGCAATCCCGCGCAATACCAGGCTATGCGACCCGGGCACAAAGCCGTAAAAACCGGTACAATTTATAAACATTTAGTGCCAGAGAGACGAGATGAAGTTATTGCTGGTGGATAATGGCTCTATTTTTTTGAGGTTGTTGCAAGAGGCATTAAAAGAGCATGAAGTGGTAACGGAGCGTTTTGATCACCTGCTTTCACGGGATGGGTTTGATGCCGTTGTTTTATCGGGAGGCAGTCAAGTCTCTTGGAAGGAAGCACCGATCGCATTCAAGAAAGAGTTGGTTCGCTTGCCGGGGCAGAAAAAAGGGGTAGAAGAAGTTAAAAAAGTATTGGACGATCCTTTGTTGGAAGGCCTCGATCGGTTTCAGGTCTTTGAAAGCCATAAACTAAGATTAATGAAGGCAAGATACCTCATGCAGGGGCCGAGAGTACGTCAGGTCTGAGCGAAGCGAAGACCTGACGGTGAAAGGCCCCCAAGGCTTTTTCTGAAATAAGCCTTAACAAGTTCAGACTGCACGGCGAGTTGAACGATCTCAGTGGATGTTTTTGCTGTT
>DATDWO010000021.1:0-9692 GCA_035289665.1 Candidatus Nanoarchaeia archaeon | reverse complement strand
AGATCCTGTAGTAAGAGCAAGAGCGGGAGAGTTAAATAGAGATAAAATCATTGGCAAGTTCGCTGAAAGATTAGGGGATCGAGCAAGAGCACTTGGAGAAGAAGTGTACAGAGCAGCCTTGGAAACGGTCCCGCATCATGGAAGGAGCTTAGTAGACTATACAGGTTTAAGAGTAGAAAGATCTTTGGAAAGAGAAGTAAGAAAGTTAGAAAGGGAAAGTACAGTAGAAAGGAGAGAAAGCGAAAGAAGAGCAGCACACGAACAAGCAGCTGCGGCAAAAGAGCAAGGAAAAGAAGAAAAAAGAAGAGAAGCAGCTGCAGCAAGAGAGGCTGAAAGAGAAAGAAAAGAGAGGGAACATCTAGAACTAAAAGGCAAAAGAGGACAAGATAGAAAGGTAGATGAGAGAATAAAAGCAGGGCAAACCGCACTGGATACATTGGTAGCTGAATTTGAAGGTCGAGGATATGATCATGAAAGAGTTTATCAAATCGGAAGTGAAGGTTTAAGGAAAGCAGCAGAAGGTTTACTTGAAGGGCATCGTTTCACTCAACCTTATGTGCAAAGAGTCATGAGAGCTGAACTCGAAAAAAGAGTGAGTGAAGTTGTAGAAACCCAAGAACTTAGGCCAAAAGAAAAATCTGTGAAGGCAGCTAAAAAAGAGCAAGAACCCCTAGCGCCTGAGCAAGCAATAGCCCATCTGTTCAGTATTTATCAATTAGAAGTAGAAAGTAGAGTACCAGAAGACAAAAGAGAACAAGCAATGGAAGGTGCTCGGGAATTCTGCGCTTGGTACGTAGAGAAAGGTTATCACCGAACGCAAAGGCATACATTCAGGCCTCGAATAGGAAAACGCATTCGAGAAGGTACTGGGATTGAGTCGCATCCTCGGCGGGCAAGGACAAGAGAATATGCAAGAGAAGAGCGAACAGGTGTGGATGCCGAAGATTCGAGTGAAGAATTGCCAAGGGTTGCTTTGGAAGATAACGTTCGAGCGATAACTCGAGGAAGGGAAGTAGAAGAAAGGCCAGTATATATCAAAAGCCGGTTTGAAGCACAAGGAGATGCGGAACAAGAAGAAGGTGAAATGGAAGCGAGCGTGGGAGCAGGAGAAGAACAAGGAATTATTCTTGATGCAGAAGTCTTAGGAAAAACAGACGATCCGGTACGCCTGTATCTTCGTGAGATGGGGGCAAGATCGCTACTTACAAGAGAAGGAGAAGTGGAAATCGCTAAGCGGATGGAAGAAGGGCAACAAACAGCAAAAAGAGCATTATACGGTTTGCATTTTATTCAAGAGGAAGTCTTAGGTTTAAGAGCAGAATTAGAAAGAGGAGGAATCTCTTTAAAAAGTATTATTGACTTGGAAGATGGAGAAGATGAAGAAGGAAGAAAAACAGTGTTTTTAGAGAAGGCAAGTAGCTTAGCCAAACTTATAGGATCTCGGAAGAGAATCAGAAGCAAAGAAGGAAAAGAGGGGTATGATTCTTTGCAGGGAAGAATAGGGGCAGCAATTGAAGCCTTAGACTTAAATGCATCTGTATATGGTGGATTCAAAAATAGATTATCAAAGGATATAGCAAAGTATGATGGAGCACAGCGAACAAAATCGAAAATAGATCTCGTATTGATAAAAGCCCGTCAAGATGAAAGAGCTTCCCTAGAAGAACGATTAAGAGCAGTTTCTATTAGTATAAAAACAATAGAGGAAACCTATGCACTCCAAGTAGATCAATTAAAAAGAGCATTAATTCAGGTAAGAGATGGAGAGGAAAGAGAAAAACAAGCAAAAAGAGAGTTAACAGAGGCCAACCTTCGACTGGTCGTGAGCATTGCAAAGAAATACATCAACCGAGGCTTGCAATTTTTAGACTTGATTCAGGAAGGCAATATCGGGTTGATGAAGGCTGTTGGCAAATTTGAGTATCAAAGAGGTTATAAGTTCAGTACGTACGCAACCTGGTGGATCCGTCAAGCCATCACCCGCTCCATTGCAGACCAAGGAAGAACAATCCGTATTCCCGTGCACATGATTGAATCCATCAACAAATTGATTCGCACCTCTCAAAGGTTAGTGCAAGAGTATGGGCGAGAGCCAACCGTAGAAGAAATTGCTAAAGAAATGGGGATATATGTTTCTAAAGCAAGAAAAATTCTAAAAGTGGCACAAGAACCTCTTTCATTAGAGACACCTATTGGGGAAGAAGAAGACAGCCATTTAGGAGATTTTGTGGAGGATCGTTCCATCGTTTCTCCGGGAGACGCCGTTATGATGAATGGATTGGTGGAAACGACAGCAAAGGTGTTAAAAACATTAACCCCTCGAGAAGAAAAAGTGTTGAAGATGCGCTTCGGGGTGGGGAACGGAGCAGAACATACATTGGAAGAGACCGGCCAAAGTTTTGCCGTAACTCGGGAGCGTATTCGACAGATCGAAGCAAAAGCGCTCAGAAAATTGCGCCACCCTTCACGTGCAAGGAAGTTGGAAGGTTTCTTAGAAGAACTCTAAAGGCGTAAGGTTTTTAAAACAACTCGATTGGAAAGGTACATGCGTTCCCTCTGTCAGCTTGAAGAGATTGGTATTGGTTGTTTTGGTTGTTGTGGCCATTCTTGGACAAAGGAAGGTGAAGTCAACCGTGACATCAAAAAGAATACGATCCGTTACAAAGAGCATGAGGATGACCTCGTATTTCTTCACAAGGAAGCTTCTTCCATCCGTCCCAGTGGCGGTTGTTATAATCTAGTCCAATTAAGTTCGGGAAAAGTCGGGTGCAGTTTACATCCCTGCCAACATAGTGGAAAAGACCTAAGGGATAATGTCTGTGACAAAGACTACTTGTGCAAAACCAACCACTTATTTCAATCCTGGAGTAAAGAGAAGCAAGACAAATTCATTCGGTTCTTAAACACGAAAAAGTTAACCCCGTTCGAGTATTCCATGGGAATGGACCGAGGCCTTCTACTAAAAGAGTTTGATTCGTTAGGAGCCGGCAAGTAAGCCATAATTGACTTGGTTGGCAGCGTCTCTAAGAACTTCAATGGGCACATTGCCTTGAGAGGAGTCAATCGAAACATAAACACGGTTGTTTACAATAACAATCAAACTTGTTTTCTTATTATTGGCTTCGTAGCTTTCCCAAGCAGGGTAACCTTGAACCATTGTTTTTCTTCGGTAACCATCACTTCGTTCGTATTCAATGCTCCCTAAAACATACATGTGGCTAAGTCCTTCAACGCCCGCCGTGTCAAGAACAGAAACCTTAATAGCTTGATCTGCTTGCGTATATTGATTGGAAGCCGTACTATACGCAGTGCTCGCGCCGTTTTGAGTAGGGAAGGCAGCGCTTCCACCTTCAGGTTTGCCAGGGATGTAGCCATCCACCGGTTGCTTAGGAAGCGCGTCCATCAGCGTGTGAAAGTCCAGAGCCTGATACAAAACCGGATCTGAGAAAGGGTTTGTCGTAGGAGCCGCTGCATCCGGAGGGTTTTTACTGGAAGTAACCGTCGACAAAGGGTTCTGTGTATACGCCGCGTTTTGTCCCAAAGAAGCAAGGAAAGGCAAGTAGTGATACATGGAGGCCGCACTGCCGGCAAAGAACATCATGGGAATCGCAATCAAGCAGCCCACAAGTAACAAAGGAAGTAAAAGAAGTAACACAACCACAACAATAATCCAGGTGTTGCTTTTTTTAGCAGGAGCGGGAGGTGTTGATGGGACTATGGGTGGAGGGGCTCTGGATGCCATGCCTGGTTTAGGAGCGAAAGGAATCACCTTAGGTGGGTTGATCGCTTCGCGCACAGCGTCTTCAATTTCAGCAGAAGTATATCCTTGTTGTTGTAGGGCTTGTTTGAGGCTTTGGAGAGAATACTGGTTTTTGTACTGTTTGACATAGATAACAGCGTCCGAATTCACCAATAACTCACCTCTTTCTACTTCTTTCTCTTTAATGGTTTATAAAATTTATCAAGGGTTGTTGAAATGCGTGTAAGAATGAGTCACATATCCAGTATACCGATCGCCTTCCTTGATGAAATCAGTCACCGCAATGTTGAATCCGGGAGTCAATGCCATTTTCAGAGTTTGCACAATGTGGGGCATGGGTTTTTCGGGTTGGAAAGGTTCGATGGGAATCCACGCTCCGACCTTGTTTTTTCCTTTGATATCTTCAGCAAGAAAAATGTGAAGATGGTGATGCATGATCAATTCACCATTTTCTTTGGTTTGCAAGAACTCAAGGCCTCGGTAAGTAAGCCTTCCAGTAAGTCCAAGTTTTCGCCGCAGTCGTTCCTCGGCCGCTTCATAAATGGTTTCATCTTGCCGAAGTTTGCTGCCGCAGAATTCTTGGTAGTCTGTCAAGAATCGCCTATAATCCAGATATTTAGCGATTCTTGAGCACAGTCAGAATTTCCGCACAATGGATGTTTACTTATGCGGAATTCTGATGTTTGAAAGGGTATTTTTCGCGAAAGTTCACCAAAACGCGATCATCTTTTTTTGCAACTATAGGAAATGACAATAATTTTTATACAATAGTTGCCATTTCCTATAGCACAGCAAGCTTTGTTTGCTGGCTCCCAGAAACTATGTTTCTGTGGATACAGTGACACAAACAAATATTGTCTAATTATTTGTGTCACTGATTATAATATAATCGTTGCAATCGGTTGCGGGCTGGGCATGCTTAAGTAGTCTGTAAACTTAATACCTTGAATGCTGAGTTTGTAGCCATCCTTGTTTTTTTTCGACAAACCCTTTTTTCTCCAATGCCTGTAAGTGATACGCAAACTTGGCGGATTCTCCTTTCTTGTTCCAGAGTTCATTGTACCCTAGAAAGCTTCGATAGCGCAGTTGATTGAGAATATCTACCTGTACGGAATTCATAGAAGAAGGAACCTATATACCCTTTAAATAGGACTATGTAAATGGGGTTTACAAAAAAAAAATGGGCCCGCCGTGACTTTCAATTTCGCGTAGCGAAATTTTTGAACCAGCGAAGTTGCGCAAAGCGACTTCGCGGCTCAAAAACGTGAGCATAGCGAACGTTTTTGAACACGGGACCGTTCTCGGAGTTCGTCTTTTGGGGCGAATTCTCACGATCTCCAGCTAACCTAGCTATCAGTGTCACAACGATGTGTTCGTGTGCTCCAGCCAGGCTAAGCTACGGGCCCATAGCGTCCCCAGCCGGGATCGAACCGGCGACCTCGCGGTTACTTTACCTTTACGGTCTAACAGCCGCGCGCTCCACCGCTAAGCTATGGGGACCTACGTCGATGGGTTAGTTTTTGGTTTATAAGTATTGTGGTGCAGAGTTCGCACGTCTGAAAAAAGCAAGGTTTATGAAAGATAGAAAGTTCCGTAGATCATGCTTGGCTTTTCAGAAGTTTTTCCAGTTCCAAAGCCCATTCTGGGAATGATCCATTTAGCAGGTGAAAGCCCTATCCAAAGGGCTTTAGAAGAGCTCGCTATTTTTGAAGAGGAAGGAATAGACGGCGCAATCATTGAGAACTATCATGACTCAGCAGAGGACGTGGAGGAAACATTACGAGCAGCAGAAGGTCGGTTTAGGTTGACCCTGGGTGTGAATATCTTGCTAAATGAGTTTGATCGGGCGTTTGTATTGGCCAGTCGCTACAAGGGTCATTTCATCCAGATAGATCATGTAGCTGGAAGATACACAAGAGGAGAGCTTCCCGCTGAATCGTATCAAAGGATTAAAAGAGAGCATCCGGACATCGTTGTTCTGGGTGGGGTCTGGCCTAAATATTATCAACCAGTTCAGGGTTCTGATTTGAAAGCAGATCTCCGGAAAGGAATGAAACGCGCCGATGCCATTGTCGTAACTGGTGAAGGAACTGGTAAAGAAACTCCGCTCAAAAAAATTCAAGAGTTCAGAAGGGTTTTAGGAACTCATCCGCTGATCATTGGAGCGGGTTTAACGCCTAAGAACGCATACGAACAGTTAAGGATCGCAGACGGCGCGATTGTGGGAAGCTCCTTGAAGCCAGGGGGGGACACAAACGCGAAAGTAGACAAATACTTAATAAGACATTTAATGACGGAAGTCAGGCGGGCAAGAGCATGATCAAAGGCATCATCTTCGACTTGGATGGCGTGTACTTCAAGAACGGGAAGAAGAATTTTGTGGAGAACGTTTCTTCGAAATTGGGGGTAGACAAAACTCTAGTAGAGCAGGTCTTTCTGAAGAGTGAGCAAATGGATCAGTATAAAGAAGGCAAGCTTTCAGGAGATGAATTCTGGAATTATGCAATAAAACAATGGAAGATCCAGTCAACTCCAAAAGAGCTCTTAAAGATGTTGCAGCAGGGTTATGAAACCAATGCCCTTGCCATCGACTTAATCCGAAGAGTTAAGTCAAAGGGAATTAAAGCCATCATCTGTTCAAACAACTTCAAGGAGCGCATTGAAATGTTGGATGAGCGTTTTGATTTCTTGAAGGATTTTGACGACATTATCTTGTCATACGAGTACGAAATGCTAAAACCCTCTTTGTTAAAGAAGGTTCCTGAAAAGACGAGCCTCAAGCCAGAAGAAATCGTAGTCATTGATGACAGCAATAAGAACATTGAGGGAGCTAAACAGTTAGGATTCCAAACCATTCTATGCGAAGATCTGGATAAGGTTGAGGAATATTTATATAGAAATAAAGCATTTCTATTCTGATGAAGCACATCGAGTTTCTTTTTTTGTTCTTATTCGCGATCGTCCAAGTTTGCGCAGCTCAAGACGCGATCCGTAACAATGTCTTGGTCAATGGCACCAAGTATCAATACCAATCGTACATCGAGATAAAGGAAGGCAAGTTCATTCCTTTGTTTGGCATGGGCTTGATGATGGTGCCCGAAGGCCAGCCTCCTTTAGGTTTGGTTGGTTCGGTCGCAGCCATTTTCTCTTCAGGGTATCAGGCCAAGGCAAAATTGGGGCAGACCGGCCCTCAGGAAGTGCTCATCGCAAAGCATATACGTAAATCATTGGGAGGCGGCTCAAGAATTGCTTCTGAAATCGTGGATAAGAGTAAATTGAAGGCTCCTCTGGACGAACAATAATATACTTACATTGTAAGTATAACAAATAACAGGTTTTAAATCATTCTAAAAAAATAAATACTTACAGCGTAAGTAAATAATCCCAAGCTTAAATCGAAACATTTAAATAGAAGTATACTTACAACGTAAGTAAGAGAATACCCCCTATTCTCGTTCTTTCTTTTTTCTTTTTTTTGAAACAAAAAGCATATAAAGCAGTACTTACATTGTAAGTAATAAGTTTTAAGCAGATACTAAGAGTCGTGCGCGATGCCCTTGTTGCGTGGTTGCGACAATAGGCACGTATGGAAGAAAAACAAGAACCAAAACGTAGAAAGAGTTTCTTAAGTATTCCGACAAAGATTTTTCAAGATAGAAGGCTGGCCGTTCTAGAATCCATCGTCCTCTTCCTAAAAGAAGAGCAAGAACTGTCTTTCCATGAAATCGCAATTCTACTCAATCGAGATGATCGCACCATATGGACGGTATACAATCGAGTTAAGAAAAAGAGAGAAAAATGGACTTCAGAAAGCAAATCGTCCAGTTAGAAATGGACAAATTCGGAATGGATAAAGAGTTGAGTAGATTAAAAACCAGACTAGTGGAGCGAGAGCTCAGTTGGCCGGAATACCAGACATTCAAGTACCAGTTGCTTGGAGGCAAGTCTCATCAAAAGTATTTCTCAGATATAAACCGTCAAGTCGCCCTGTTGCAGTTCCAACAAAAGCAAGAAAAAAACCAGCAAGAACTCCACAGGCATACCCGACATCACTTTTTCTTTGCCGGGATGGTGTTCTTTTTCATCGCAACATTGGTAGTGGGCTGGTATCAGGGTTGGGCAGGAATTCAGGGTTTCACCGTCAAAGAGTTCACAGAGCCCATCGTATTTTTAGACAAAACAGTTTATCAAGTAGGTGAACCTGTTTACATCCATGTCCTGCCAAAAGAAGCCCCTTATATGCTGACCCTTGTAAAAGACAGTGTCATGTTCAATCCAACTGCCCAAGTCTTTGTACCGCAAGAGCCAGGTGACTATCATCTTCAAGTGGTGGTGGAGTGGAAAGAAGAGTTAAAGAAAGTAGAGATCCTCTTCAAGGTAGAGTAATGTTTATAATGCTCAGGGAAAAACCAGACAAGTATGGACCTAGGCTCAAACAGGAGTGAAGATAGAGACACAAGCAATCAACCGGCAGAGACTGTAAAAACAAAAGACGGCTCCTCCACATTCTATAATTGCAAGTACCAAGAGCACTATCACACCTTGTTTGGTGCACGGGAAGAAGCGCTCATCAAATATGTAGAGCCCGCAAAAATAAAAGACAGAGACAATACAGTGATTCTCGATGTTTGTTTTGGATTAGGATACAACAGTGCGGCAGCGCTCGAACAAAAAAAAGAAGGAGCAAGCATGACAATTATAGGGTTAGAAATCGATCCACTCATACTGAAAGAAATCAAAAACATCGATTTTCCTTTTTCAAACAAGGAGCTCTTTGTAAGTGCAGTAGAAAAGGGGGAAGCAACAAAGGACCAAGTGACTCTAAAAATCATCATAGGCGATGTTCTAGATACGATTAAGCAGGTAAAAGAAAAGATAGATGTGGTCTTGTTCGATCCCTTCTCGCCCAAAAAACAGCCAGAGCTTTGGACACAAGAGTTCTTCAAGGCGGTTTTCGCTCTCATGAATTCAGGGGGCGTGCTCACCACGTACAGCTGTGCAAGGCATATCCGAGAAAACATGAAAAACGCAGGTTTTGTGGTTGAAGATGGGCCTGTGTTTGGCAGAAAAGCGCCTGGAACGGTGGCAAGAAAAAAAGCCTGAAGGAGTAATGTTTATAAACAAAGTCTGAGTTGAACACTGTATGACCAATCCAAACCCCATAGAAAACATGAGCAAAGACGAGCAGATTGGTTTTCACAAAGGCGCATTAAGCACCTTAACCAAGGAGCGCGCCGAGATGATGAAGATCCTCAACATCGTTGAGCAGTTCATGCAGATGCACATTGCCTCATTGAAAGAGTTGGGCGTTGACTTGGAAAAGGAAGCAGAAAAGGTTGTGAAGCAAGGCGATCCTTCTAAGCCCAAAAAACCCATTGAAGACGTTCTAAAATAAAGTGTTTATTTAGTATTCTAAAGTAAGGTGCTAAACAAAGTAAAACTTTTTATAGTATGATTCATAGAAAACAACATGGCTGCGCTTCCTTGGTTTATCTATATGATCGTGGGCGTGATCGTTTCAGCGTATTCACGCATCGTGATGGGTAAGAGCAATCTTTACGTGATGAAACTATTTTTCTATCTAGGCATTGTTTTTTTCGGAATAGGTGTTTACAAGCTGCTCTTAGAACGTATGCGGGGTAAGAGTCTTGCAAAAAATGGGAAGAGTAGACCGGCTGACTCATCCATTGTAACATGCAAAGTATGTGGCACCAGAAACTATCGAACCTCTTTCTTCTGCCATATCTGTGGGGCCAAAGTTGAAAAGAAAGCCCTAAATAGGTCCTAGTTCTATAGGAAATGACAATAATTTCTATACAGTTAGTTATCATTTCCTATAGCGCAGCAAGCAAAGCTTGCTGGCTCCCAAAAACCCATGGTTTTTGTGGATGCAGTGACGTTAACTATTTTGTCTAATCGCTCAAGAGCATAG
>DATDWO010000020.1:0-5070 GCA_035289665.1 Candidatus Nanoarchaeia archaeon | reverse complement strand
AACATACTTTTTTCTATGCGGATCAAACACCATGAATGCCTCTCCCAGACCCGTCCCCGCGCCCAAGACCAATTTAGTCCCGTACTTTACCGGACGAGGTACATAATGATTCCCATGCTCCAACGACAACAACTCAGCAGGGTCTTCCGCATGCAATGCTTCCAAACCAAAACTCAACGCCTCAAAATCATTCAGTAAAAACACATGCTGTAAAAAAGAATTGTTCAAAATCTCTCGGGCCACCACCTTTCCCCACTTTAAGTGCGTAGGCTCGGCCCACTGCCGATCCGGAGAAACCTGCCCTGGAATGCCAAAAGCCGCTGTATGGGTCTCGATGTCGTACTTTTCCTTTGCAAATCGCAAGGTTTCGTTCATGGCTGGGATTAATTCAATCTCTGCACTGTTAAAACACAACTGGAAAACAAGCGACAAATTTCCCTTATGAAGACCCACCATCCCTAAACGCGTGTTTGTGCCGCCCACATCCCCTACCAAGATGAACCGCTCAAAGGAATCCTTCTTGAAACCCTTTAGATGCTCGTGAAAATCATACTGCACAGACTACACCTCTTTACCTTTTAAAAGTGATTTTTAAGGTTTATATAGTTTGCCGTTTAAATGACTCTTACCACTCCTACAACCAGTCTTTTTATATAACTGGATCCTCTACTAAACTTGATGAAGCGCTACATCCTTTTTGACTTTGATGGCACCCTTGCAGATAGCCTGTTTATCGGTTTAGAAGTTCTGAAAAGATTGCAGGATAAGTATCATTCTAAAGCGCCGAGCTTAACGATGGTAAGGAACTTTGGGATGAGAGAGGTCATAAAAAAGATACATTTTCCCTTAATTAAGCTTCCTGCCCTTGTTCGCGATGTTCGAGCGGAATTAAGTAAAAAAATGCTAGAAATTTCACTCTTTCGTGGATGGGTGCCGGTGCTTCCGATTCTTGCTAAAAAATACACCTTAGGTATTGTTTCTAGCAACTCTGTTGAAAACGTAAATGTTTTTTTAAAACACCATAACATTCAAGGATTATTTGACTTTGTTTATTCAGATAACTCAGTTTTTGGCAAGCAAGTAGTCTTGAAACGCCTCTGTAAAAAACAGGGCATTGGACTAAATGAGCTTGTTTATGTCGGAGATGAAAACAGAGATATTCAAGCAGGCTGCAAGCTAGGTATCCCTGTCATTGCCGTTAGCTGGGGGTACAATTCTAAACGTTTACTGCAAAAGGAAAAAGCTGAGTATATCCTACAGAGTCCTAAAGAATTAATAAAAATCATCGACACCCTTAAATAAAGGCGTTTTTTTCTTTACGGAATGAAGATCGGCATCATTGGCGGAACCGGACTGGAAAAAATAGGCGTCCTTCAAAACCCTAAAGAAATCAAAGTCACCACCCCCCATGGGGATCCCTCCGACACCTTAACGGTTGGAAAAATAGGGAATATTGAAGTTGTTCTGCTCCCCAGACATGGACGACACCACCACGTCAACCCCAGCAATGTCAACTACAAAGCCAACATTTGGGCATTAAAAGAACAAGGTGTGCATAATGTTTTTGCACCCACGGCCTGCGGAAGCCTCAAAGAGAACATTCGACCTGGAGACTTAGTGTTTCCAGACCAATTCATTGACCGCACGGCTCACCGAAAACAAACCTTCTATGAAGGCGAACAAGTCTGTCACATCTCGGTTGCCGAGCCCTTCTGTGCTCACTTACGGTCCTTACTCTCCCAAAAAGCCGCTGAACTCAACCTTACCCACCACGAAACTGGAACCCTCATTACCATTGAAGGCCCTCGATTTAGTACGAAAGCAGAAAGCGGCCTTTTTCGAACCTGGGGATGCGACGTCATCAACATGACGACTGTGCCTGAATGTGTTCTGGCAAGGGAAGCAGGGATGTGCTACCAACCCATTGCTATGGTCACGGATTATGACTGCTGGAAGTCTCAGAATTACGCCTCCCTTGGACAAGACATTGGGCGTAATTCTGATGATGCTCAAGGATCTCAAAGATCCTTGACAGAGCATAACGTGAACCTCGTCGATATCATAAAACTCATGGAAAAAAACGCCGATAAAGTCATCCAATTGCTATTGAAAACCATCCCTAATGTACTCGAACAAAAAGGATGCCAGTGCAGCGAAGCGATTAAGAGCGCGTTGGTGTGATTATTGAGTATATACTTTTAATGTACCTTGAATGGAATACCCTACTGGGTGATGATAAGAAAAATCAAGTGAATCTTTTTTACGAAAATTACCTCTTGCGGATTCTACAGGAGCCCTCTGAGCAGCCTCTAATCGTAGTGCTTCCCATTCTAAGGATTCACTTGGATACTCTACGAACATGAATCGATGACCTTCTCCAGGAGCTAAAAAGGATCTAGCCGCTTGATTTACAGCAACTTGCTCTTCTAGATCTGAATATGGATGGAACACGTCCACCATAATTACCGTTGTGAACTGATCGGATAATTTCACTTCACGAATATCTCCATGCACCACTTCGACATTTTGAATGCCTAGACGCTTTTTTCGCTCTTCTATTAATCGCACTGCTGCGATGTCTTTCTCTACTGCAATAATCCTGGACTTTGGACAGGACCGTGCATAATAAAAAGTCTTGGTGCCTGTTCCAGGTCCTACATCCAAAACTGTTCCTTGTTCAGTCAACTGCGCAACCACTAAGGGAGCTACGGCCTCAACACTAGCCCAAGAGTACCCATCGTACAATGCCGCTTGCTCTTCCAATGGAACCTGATCTGTTAGAAAAACTGAACTCGGAAAGAAAGCTTCCCAAAGGGATCCCTCCCATTCTCGCATCTTTCCCTTGAACTCGTCAAGCGTAACAGGGTGAAGATTCAGCTCCTTGTACAAACGATCCAGTAATGCGCCCATACCTACCAGAAAAGAAGCGCTTTTTTAAACGTAAGCCTTTCTTAAATTAACCAGAAGAAGCGACTAATAATGTGCCGCGCTTGGTTGGTTCTTCTCTCTTCTTCCACTCAAACGGAACCGCTTCTACTCGTTTAAGACCTCCTTCCTGAACCCACCGTTCCATGGCTGTCTGATACTCGGGTTTAAATCCTGCGTAGTCTACCGTGGTGTAAAAAGAAGGACTTTTTGAGCCATCCACCATCTGACTGAAGCGGATCTGATTGGCTGCTAGAAACTGTTGGTAGGTGATGCGACCCTTTAGATAAGGAGGGAGTGTTTCTGGTATACAATCAATAGCCAATACGCATGAAAACTTTCTGGGCTCTAAAGGCAATTCAAACATATCTCTGGTTTCTAGTCGAACGTTCCTTACTCCTAATCGATCCATTCGGTCTACTACGACTTCTCTTACGAGAGGGTTGTTGTCAACAGCGACGAATTGTGTTGTGTGGTGATTCAGGGCGTAGTACAATAAGCGGAAGCCAGTGCCAAAGCCGAGTTCGACTACGGTTTCTGCTCCTGACAATCGTTCACTGATGAGCGGCGCCATGACCTGCGTTGGAGGAAGCGCATGACCGTCGAACATTCGTGCCTGTTCTTCCATAGAAGCTCCTTTTCTTTCTACCCTACGTATAAAACGCCGATATTCGGAAGGAAGCACCTTTCGTACATCGAGTCTTTCACAGAGCTCATCAATGGATACAGTCATACAGTAGGGATAAAGACCGCTTTTTTAAACGTAAGCCTTAGCACTAACTTTAAATACCTTCATTCTCGAGAATAATAAAAGAGGTGGGTTCGTGAAAGGTATCCTGGATGTTTCTAAACTGCAAGCCATTGCCAACCAGATCCGGGAAGACATTATTTCTATGCTTGTCGAAGCAGGCAGCGGACACAGTGCAGGACCTTTAGGCATGGCGGATGTGTTTACGGCCCTGTACTTTCATATTCTGAATCATGATCTAAAGAACCCTAAGTGGTCTGAGCGCGATCGCGTTGTGTTAAGCAATGGACACATCTGTCCGGTATTGTATGCTACGCTTGCACGCGCTGGTTACTTTCCCCTAGAAGAGCTAAAGACCTTGCGAAAGTTAGGAAGCCGCTTGCAAGGACATCCGCACAACCTCGCTTTGCCAGGCCTTGAGAACAGTGGCGGTCCCCTGGGACAAGGACTTTCCCAAGCGATTGGCATGGCACTCGGCGCGATGCTGGATGGAAAGAAAAACCGCATCTACTGCTTAATGAGTGATGGCGAACACGACGAAGGACAAACTTGGGAAGCCATTTTGTTTGCTGGGAAGAACAAGCTGCACAACTTGACTGCCATCATGGACAGAAATAATATCCAAATTGACGGATTCACTGAAGACATCATGCCCTTAGAGCCGATCCGCGCGAAGTACGAAGCGTTCAACTGGCATGTTATTGAAGTGGATGGCCACAACATCCAACAGATCATTGATGCCTGCCATGAAGCTCAACGTATCTTTGAGAAGCCCACCGTCATTGTCTGCCACACCATTCCTGGCAAAGGCGTCCAATTCATGGAAAACAATTTTGAATGGCATGGCAAACCACCCAACCCAGAAGAAGCACGAATTGCACTGCATGAATTACGAACCCTTGGCGGAAAGATTACGGGGGAGCACGAATGATTGTGAATTTAGACAACCCCAAAAAGATAGCCACTCGTGATGGTTATGGAGAAGCCTTAGTTGAACTTGGATCAAAAAACAAAGAAGTGGTTGTTTTATGCTGTGACTTGACAGAAAGCACACGGGCACTGCCTTTCAAACAAAAATATCCTGAACGATTCTTTGAAGTAGGTGTTGCGGAACAAAACTTGGCCGGCATTGCTGCAGGCCTCGCACTTTGGGGTAAAATACCCTTTATGAATTCCTACGCCGTGTTCAGCCCGGGAAGGAATTGGGACCAAATTCGTGTGAGTATCTGCTACAGTCAGGCTAACGTGAAAATAGCGGGATGTCACGCAGGGGTTACTGTTGGACCTGATGGAGCGACTCACCAAGCTCTTGAAGACATCGCGTGCATGCGCGTTCTACCTAACATGATTGTGATTGTCCCTTGTGATTCTGTTGAAGCTAAAAAAGCTACCCAGGC
>DATDWO010000019.1:0-21103 GCA_035289665.1 Candidatus Nanoarchaeia archaeon | reverse complement strand
TTTGCTAAAACAAGACACTTGATTCCCCGATGAACAAAAAAAACTACATAAAAAAATCTGCTAATAAACTCTAATTCCAGAGTTTCTAGCCAAAAAAATCACTCACCTTCGGAATCTCTGTCTTCTGCAAAAAGGATTATTTTCATAATGGAGGGTGTTGGTTGACCGTTTATATTCTTATACACCATTTGTGCAGAATAATTCCGAGAAATGCGGAAATGTTGCGGACCCACTAGACATCTCTTCACAACCTTTTTTAAAGGAAGACCGTTTCTAGCCTTATGGATGAAGAGTCGGCACTGGTTGTTTTTCAAGGAAATAAAATTCGAAGAGCATGGTTCAATGAGGAATGGTGGTTTGTTGCTGTTGATATCATAGCTGCTTTAACAGAATCTAAAGACCCCTCCGGATACTTAAAGGATATGCGGAGAAGAGATGAGGGGTTTGCACAAGGGTGGGGGCAAATTGCCACCCCCCTTAGTATAGATACCTCTGGAGGAAAGCAGAGCTTAAACTGCGTCTCCACAAAAGGCGCCTTTCGACTTATCCAATCGGTTCCTTCTCAAAAGGCAGAACCTTTCAAGCAGTGGCTTGCTAAGGTGGGCTATGAACGCGTCCAGGAGATTGAAAACCCAGAACTCGCTCAGAAACGGATGCGAGAGACCTACAAAGCCAAAGGGTATTCAGATGATTGGATTGAGAAACGAGTGCGAGGCATTGCGGTACGAGACGAACTTACGAACGAATGGAGCATGCGAGGAGTTAAGCAGCAGAAGGAGTATTCTCTCCTTACCGCAGAGATCAGCAAGGCTAGTTTTGGGTTGACTCCTTATGAATATAAAAAAGTAAAGGGATTGAAACGTGAAAACCTTCGAGACCATATGAATGACCTGGAACTTATCTTTACCATGCTTGGTGAAGCATCGACTACACGCATTGCTCGGAAGAAAGACACTCAAGGCTTCATTCCAAACAAAGAAGCGGCCAAAGAAGGAGGAACGGTGGCCGGTGTCGCTCGGAAAGAACTCGAGAAAAGGACTGGAGATCCTGTTATTACTTCTGATAATTATCTTGAAACACCCGAGATTAAAAAGAGAATGGATTATAAGAAAACACATAGCGTGCGATAATTACGTTCTTTTCAGACGGAGCATAAAGTACATCATCTTTCCACTCCAGACTTCTCTTTCTGCTTCTACCTTGAACTTACGCTCCTCGGCCATCCTCAACAACAAGCCTTTTTTTGTCGCTAAGACCGTTAAGTTGCCGCCTTTTTTCAAAATGAAATCAGCCTGGTAGAAAAACTCTCGGTACACTTTTTCGATGTCTCGCTCACTTGAGTGTTGACTGGGCTCAGGAGGGTGCGTTACAATGTGGCCTACAGATTGCTTCTTAAATTGCGTGTCCAACCATTCCACGTCGCCCTTAGAGAACTTTGCCCACTTGTCAACGCCGGCGATTTTTGCATTGTTCTGGCTGGCCTTGATGTGCATCAGCAAGTGATCTGAACCTTGCACTGCCATAAGCTCTCGGACTTTTTCCCACCGATCAAAATCTTTGTCTTTTACTTTTAGCTTATTGACTTTTTGAAATGCCAAGCCCTTATTGAAATGATTCACAGAAAAACCCGAGCTGAACAAGGCCGCTTCGATCGGGATGATGCCGCTCCCTGCAAATGGGTCCACTAAGCATTCATTTGGCTTGAAACCTGAAAAGCGCACTGCTGCATAAGCGATTGTTCCTTTTAATGCTGAAGAATGGTGGTAAATCTTATACGCTCGCTTGCTTAAATCCCTGCCTGCAAAATCCATTCCTAGGCACAACTGCTTTTCCCCTTTTAAGGCGAATAAGATGACTTCTGGATTTTTCAAACTTACTTTTGGATCGAGCTTTAAAGATTTTAAAAGATCAAACACCTCACCCCCAACGACTCGTGCCAGATCCATGGAGTTGAAATCGGTTTCCTCCGTGTGCTCTGCGTTGCAACGAAAAGAAGCTCCTTTTTTTAACCACACCTTCCAATCCACTTCTTTAGCCAATTTTTTGGCTGCTTTTTCCACGCTTTCTAAGTCGGACTTACATGGAGCCTTGCCCAATAATAGCATAACTTGCCTTATGCTCTGTGCCTTGTAAGCTAGAAGGCATAGGTCTTGCTCTTTTTTGATTGAGAACTCCACGATGCAAGGTTCTAATGTTTTTCCTTCTGCTTGGATTAACTCCTTCAACTCTTCTATTGCGGTCTCTTCCAAACCCTGATCGGTGATGACTAAACCTTGCATATTCTATAGAAAAGACAGAGGCTTTTAAACATTCTGAATTCTATATCAAAATATATACTTTTGTATAGAATTCAGAGGTGCCAAAAACCCTCTGGTTTTTGAGCACATTCTGAATTCCACATCATTTAATAGGATACTGTATGGAATCCTGATGTGCCACAAAGATGCAAACATCTTTAGACCCCAAAAATGCCAGACATTTCTGAGGGTCTCAGAAGCTACCACTTCTGGACCTCAAAAAGCGAAGCTTTTTGATGGATCAAGAACTGCTATTCTTTCTTTATTATTGGCAGTTCTTGACAGGTTTAGTTACGCACCGGACTTCTTGCCACTTCCGCAAGCGCTCGAGTTATCCCCTCTTCGTCGTCTGGTGATTCTATTAAAGGAGCAGAGTCTTCCTCCCCATCATTGCTTTCAGGGGATCCTAGACCTAGAATGTAGATCATTACTGGTTGCATTTGGTGCATTTGGTGCAATTTTTGCAATGTTTGTATCACCGCATTATCCAAGCAACCTCGAGTTATATCCTTAATTTCAGAAACTCTTTTTTGTTTCCTTAATCCAGCATATATTGTTCTCATTATCTCCCTTATCCGATCTTTATTATAATGAGCACAGGAAACGCTTAATGGATCTGACTTTATAGTTTTGCCTCTAATAAATGATTCGATCTCTTCTTCTTTTGGAAGAAAACCATTTACTAATCTTAAGTATATCATATACATTCCTGGCGTTTCTTCACTCAGTTTAGCTACAACCAACTGATTATAATCATTTGGCGTTGTGGGATTTCTCTCACTTAGACATTGTAACGGAAATGAAGCTGCGTAGATGCGCAATAACTCTTCATGTTTTTTTGTTCTTATCGTAGCTCCTTGAGCACATTCTTCTAACTCTGCTATCCTAGTCGTCTTTGCTGCACTTATCTCTCGGACTATATCTCCCGTGAAATTTATTTCCATTAATCTTTCTAGAGAGTTAGGTTCTAAATTTCTGCTTTGCTCTTTTGCTTGAACGATATTTGAAGCTATTTCTCTAACCCGAGCGAGCACTTCACCTGTTTGTGGTATTTTGTAGCGCTCTAAAGATAGTATTTTTCTTACTCTGCCTTCATCCTTCCCATACACTTGGCCTGGATGTTCTAGGCATAAATCCCTATAATCTCCTAGTTGAATAACCATGAGGATAGATAAAAAAGAACTATTTATAAGTTTAAGCCTTTCTTCGACTGATATGGACATCTTTGCACATGGACTATGGGCGGTTGCACTCTATAAAGCCGTAAACCTGTACCAAAAAACAAAGTTTAAACTCCTCTGGGCGGCATTCTGGGGTGTTTTTCCTGACGTCTTTGCTTTTAGCATCCCTATGGGTTTGCACGCCTACAACCTCCTTATGAAAGGTGCTTCGATGTACGAGCATCCATTGTCAGAATTAACACACATTATGTACAGCATGAGTCACAGTGCCATTATCTTCTTTCTTTTTTTTTTGACGGTATGTCTCATTTGCAAACATTACCATAAACCTAAGCCCTGGATTCTCGGCGGATGGTTGTTGCACACCTTGTGTGACGTACCGACACACAGTTACCGTTTTTTCCCGACACCCGTATTCTGGCCGCTTTCAGAATGGAAGTTCAATGGCATTAGCTGGGGGACGCCGTGGTTCATGATGGTTAACTACACAGCTATCGTAACCGTTTACCTCCTGCTTGCTAGAAAAGCGAATGAGAAAAATAGAAAAACAAAGAAAAATAATATTTCTAAAAAATAATGTTCATTCTTTTTGAAAATTAAAGATGCTCTTGATTAGGCCTGCATCTCGTGAAGTAAGCGCTGCTTCATACTCATTCCAGCTGTACTCTTTTGTGATGGCTTCAGCTAAGATGTTTCCAAACTTTTTTTGGATGAATTGCATCTCTTCAAATCCCTGTATGAAATGGTCCTTGTTCCCATTTACACTTCCTACAATCGATTGATTGAAACGAACCATTTGTCTTAACAAGTGATCGGTGTCAAAACACGTTATTTTTTCTCCTCCTCGCGGAACGCCCGTTAAAATACAAACACTGTTGCGCTCTAAATGGGGAAGGATCTGGAAAGCGGTTTCGGAATCCCCTGCTGCTTCGATTAGGATGGAAGGCTTCATCTTGTCATCTACCCATTCATTTGGCTTCTTGTTTACAGTGCTTCGAATGTATTTTACTCCGATCTTACGGAAGAGCTTTTCCCTATGGCTTGCAGGGTCCAATGTTCTTAAGAGCACTTCGGTTTCAACATCATGCGCTCGTAACACACATGCCGCAAGAAATCCAATCGGTCCGGCCCCTAGTACAATGGCGGTTTTACAGATGCCCCAATGCTTCCCCTTACATACATGGCGTGGATGTCCACATTCAGGAGGATAGCGGCCCAGTTCATACTTTGCTATTTCCATGGTTTTTGCCACGACACTCATCGGCTCGCCCCACACCGCTACCTCAGCTAAACCTTTAGGAACCTTTGCGAGGTACTCCTCTTCTGCCACGGCAAATTCTGCGAAGAAACCCTGTAATTTATGCAGGCCTGTTTCTTTATACAAGCCTGTATAGCATACATCGCTCTGACCCTTTGCACACGCGGCACACTGACCACAACTCCTCCGCGCAGTTGGCACTACGTGGTCTCCTTTCTTTACACTCCTTACCTTATTCCCTACTTCCACCACCACACCAAAACCTTCATGACCCATCACCAAGAAATTCTCTCCTTCTGCGGCATCCACTGCATGAAACTTCACTAGATTGCGATCGCTGCCGCAAATCCCCGCTTTTAACATACGAATCTTGACTTCGTTCGGCTTTCTTATGCTTGGTTCAGGGATGTTCTCTAGAAAAACTCCTGGCGTGTCTTTTTTAAGACCAATGACCTTCATGACATTCGACGGAACTAAACTGGTATTTAATGGTTTTGCCCCCTTAGGGTGTAGGCAAAGCAGATAGACTTTGTTGTGAAGAAGGATGATACTCTTTGTCCATCAACTTGAATGCTAACTTTTCAAATGCCTTGGCTGCTGGGCTGCTGGGATAAGCATAGACGACCGGGTGTTTTAAGTGCTGACTATGGGGGACGTGCTCATCGTGCGGAATTTCTGCAATGATCGGAACTCCTAATGAGTACTCGATGAAGTCATTGCTCAATTCGTAATGCTTGTCCTGTACTTTGTTTAATACGACGCCGAGGATTAACAAGCGGAGATCTTTGGCTAACTCGATGGTGCGCTTGGCCTGCTCCAAACTGCTTTTATCCGGGCAGGTTACGATGAGGACCTCATCTGCGGATTCCATGGAAGCATGCGCTTCCGGACCCAGACCTGCTGCACCGTCCAGAACCAATAGCTCGCTGAACTCCTTTGCGTCCTGAATGACCTCCTGAAAGTGAGCCAGATCTGTTGTACGGATCTCATCTAATGTGTTCATTAAGGGGATTAACTTTAGACCTGATTCATGCTGGTATACTGCTTCGGAAACATGAACCTTCCCGTGCAAAGCATCTTGTAAGTTATGCTGAGCTTCACTCATGTCCAGATGATGATGGAGGTTAGGGGTTGTCAAATTAGTGTCCATTAAGATGCTCTGCTTGTAATGTTTCGAGAAAATGGTGCCTAGATTGATGGCAGTGGTTGTTTTGCCCACGCCACCTTTGCCTGAGACAATGCAGAGAACACGACTCATAACTTGAGCTTAGGAATGGTGGGTTATAAACTTTTCTAGGTCTTACCCAGCACAACCTTCTCTACAGCCTCGAAGAACTTTTTCTGGAAGAAGTAGTACTGCGTTGCGATGTCGATGTTGACGATCTCTTCCCGGCCTTCAATGAAGGTTCTTAGGGTTACATGGCGGCGGTACTCATTCTCTTTTTGTGGATTGCTTCGATGAATCTTCCTAAGCAAGAAGTATAACTCGACATTGTCGCCGAACTCCTGCTCTGGGAAGAGTTTTTTGACCAACTCGCCGCGCTCCACAGGACTACTGGGAAGCTCCATGATCTTTTTCTCTTCTACGGCCCATTTCAACAAGGAATCGATCATGCCACTGTAGCAGTCAATCATCCGGTTGATGACATTCATCAAAACATCAACGGTGCGGGTGTACTTTAAACTGACATAGATTAAGTGGTCGACCCTCTTGAGTTCTTCTTTGGCTTCTTCCAAGGCTTCTTTCATTGTTGTGCGCTCTTTAGAACCTCTGTGCGTAAACTGTTATGAATGCCATCTATAAAAACCTTTGTCTTCGAGAGAAAACCCTTCAATTTTGCGGTACTTAATGTATGGATTTTATGATCCACCATGACGAAATCTTCCTTCCGAACGAAGGCAATGAGGGTTACTTTCTGTTTTACGAACAAGACCTGAATTTCATCCAAGCCTGTTGCTTTTAGCTTGTAACGTTTAGCTACTTTTTTCAATAGTGCGTATTTCTCGTCGAAGTCGTCCTTGTATGCTGCGATGCGTTTATGGTTGCGCTCAAAGCGCAGCAAGGCTGTTATGGAGTAATCCAAGGCGTAGTAGATATGCTCTAGAATGGCCGGAAGCATTTTTGGATCCTTTACAAAAGGGTAGCTTTCGTCCAGGAGATGGTGGGCAATCTCGAGTTGGCGTTGGGATTGCAGCAGAAGGTCTTCGTGGGGCTCCATTTTTCCTTTATAAAGGAAGCGAGATATATATGCTTTATCAAAAATTGCTACAATTCCTTCGTCTTTAAACGAAGGATGCATTGGCTCTTTTGGCAATTTTTGGGAAACACTTCGGCCTTTAGGCTGAAGATATTTATGATGGCGTAACTACTAAGGTGGTTACGTTTTGGCCTTATTTTGGGCTGTTTTTCTCGTGTTTTATCGTCGGTAAAAGAGGGTTTGGGTGAGGGATTGAAAGAGGTCTATTTTGAGACGTCTTTTTCCCGAAAACCGCTCCCTTTCAAGCTCAAAACGGGCAAGGAGCGGTTTTCGCCCCCCCTCTCCCGAAAGGATTTATCGACGACAACCCAAAACCTGCAAAGGCTTAGTTAGTTACTGGGTATTTGTTTAGCATCTTCAAAACTTTTTTTGCCTTTTTTAAGGTCCTGCTCCCCCGTGGGGGGCAACCCCCGCGACGAACAGAATCTTTATTTGGTGAAGTTTTGACCTTAGGATGCTAAACAAATACGTTACTGGTTTTTACACTCTCCATACTGGATCTTATTTTTTATGCCTGAAAAACTTCCTCACATAAAAAGCTAAGAAACTAAGCGCTGCAGCGACTAACATATATGGTCCAGGACCCACTTCATGATGCCCTTTCTTGTTCATATCCTTAAGACATTTAGGGCTGCATTTAATCCTTTCTGTGGCTTAAAAGAACCTTTTTAAACGCCTTCCTATTCTTGAAATTCATGCACCCTCCTGTAGAACCCATCCACATTCGAAACGGCATGAGCGCTAATGACTTGGTTAAAGCCATGCGCGCTGCTGGTGTCATGGGTGCTGGAAGGATGGGAAGGGCTGCTGAAATTATGGAAAAAATCTTTACAACCCCGGAATGCCGCACGTTCTTTGGCTTCGCTGGGGCTTTAGTGCCTGGCGGTATGAAGAACATCATCATTGATATGCTTGAAAGTGGCGTGATTGACGTCATGGTAACGACCGGAGCCAACCTGACACACGATCTGGCTGAGGCCTTTGGACATAGGCACTACCAAGGTTCACATCACGCCGATGATGCAGAGCTGTACAAGAAAGGCTTAGTACGAATGTTTGATACCTACATGCCCAACAAAGTGTATGAAGACTTGGAAGACTTCTTTGAGAAAAATTATGATTCGTTTAAAGACCTTGAGACCATTAAAGAATTTTTATGGAAAGTGGGCGAACTGGCCCCTTCCGGAGAAAAAAGCATCTTGAAGACCTGCTATGAACGAAAAATCCCTTTATTCTGCCCAGGCATTGCTGATTCAGGCATTGGATTGATGATCTGGGGGCGACTGGCACAAGGCAAGAGGTGCAATGTAAAGGCGTTTGAAGACCTCAAAGAAATGATGGACTTAGCCTGGACGGCGAAGCAAGCTGGCGTAATTTATTTAGGTGGAGGATTGCCCAAGAACTTCATTCAACAAGCCATGCAGCTTGCGCCGAATGCAGCTGGATATGGCGTGCAGATCACTATGGACCGACCCGAACCAGGCGGAAGCAGTGGGGCTGAGTTATGTGAGGGAATTAGCTGGGGCAAGATGGAACCCCAAGCCAAGTTCGTCGATGTGATTTGCGATGTGACGATTGCGCTGCCCTTGTTGTGGGCGGCAGTGAAAAACAGAATTTAACTCATGAAGATCCTATCTTGGAACGTCAATGGCATTCGCTCTTGTTCTAGTAAAGGATTACTGAACTTTTTGAAGAAAGAAAATGCTGACATCGTTTGCTTGCAAGAAGTCAAAAGCGACCCATTTGATGTGGACTTCTCTAAACTGAATTATGAAATGGCCTACTTTCCTGCTCAGAAAAAAGGTTATAGCGGCGTTCTGACTTTGTACCGAGAAAAACCGCTCTTTATTATAAGAGGACTTGGCAAGAAAGAAATCGATCGCGAAGGACGCGTTCTAACCTTGGAATATAAACATTTTTACTTGATCAATGCATACTTCCCCCATACCCAGCGAGAACTCCTCCGATTGCCTTTTAAGTTGAAATTCAATAAAGCCTTTGAGCGGTTTTGTCAGAAACTTCGAGCGAAGAAGCCTGTTATTATTGGAGGCGATATCAACGTTGCGCACCAAGAGATTGACCTGCGAAATCCTAAACAAAACAAAAAGAATGCTGGATTTACCCCTGTTGAGCGAGAATGGATAGGTCATTTCTTAGAACTAGGATACGTAGATGCATTCCGAGAGTTTGTGAAAGAAGGGGGTCATTATACCTGGTGGACGTATCGGAACAACGCCCGAAAACGGAACATCGGGTGGCGGATTGATTACTTCTTAGTCAGCGAAGAATTGTGCGGAAAGCTGAAAAATTGCACTATTCTGAAAGAAGTGTGTGGATCGGACCATTGCCCGATTTCTCTTGTAATGGGCCTTTAAAATTTAGCTATGATGCTTATGGTTATACAATAACGCATCCAAGCTCCAATGTGGAGCACCATGAAAGACCAAGCTTAAAGCTAGGAAAAACAAAGAGAGATGAATCCAGGCACTGGTGAAAACTCCCCAAGGAACTGTTGTGATCTCTAGGAGGGTATAGAATAAGTAGAGTAAAACAGTTAGTCCTGCAAAGACTCGCGTGAATAAACCCACTAAGATAGCGGCGCCTAAAATGAGCTCGATTATTCCTAGATATAACGGGTAGATGGTTTCAAACCAGTAAAAGGATTGGGTGGTGTACTCCTTTAAATCCGTAGGAGGAACCCCTGGAACAGCCAATATGCCCAAGGCGTTCCACAACAAAGCAAAAGCCAAAGCAAAACGCAACAGAAAAGATCCCCATTTTTCCTTTTTAGAAGCGGTGTTATCCATGAATTGTTCATAAAACCAATGGTTTATATAATTATCGCTGAGTTTTCAAATCCTTCCGCAACAAGCTCGTCTTGTACTTATCCGGATGGAATGGAGCCAGACGAACAATAGGGATGTTTAAACGATGTTCTTTTAATTTGCTCGCCAACTTTTCCTCGAAACAGTTGTGCTGATCATAACCCAAGCAGATCAAATCAGGTTTGTGGGTTATGATGACTTTGTAGGGGTCTGAGCCATCCCCCACGACTGCCAGGTCCACATTGAACTCAGCCTGGACGATTTTGAGACGCTCTTGTTCGGAGTGTAAGGGCTCCTTCTTCTTGATCTCTCTTGTGTTCTTGTCTGTTGCGACGACTGCGATCAAGTAATCCCCGTGCTGTTTTGCCTGCAAGAAAAGATTGTGGTGACCTTCATGAAGAATATCGAAGGTTCCAAAGACCATGACTTTACGCATGTTTTATGGATATTTAGCCTGTTTTTAAATCATTGCTCGTCTTTGTGGTAGAAATCTAAGAAAATGACCTTACCTTCTTCTTTATTGTACGTGTAAGATAAGCGAAAAGGAGCCATATATAATTCTCTAGTCCCTTTTCTACGATACATCATCGGTTTACCCACTTCGGGATCTTCCCTTATTTTTGAGAACTGCTTGATTAGCTTATTTTTTAATGCCTGATCTTTGATCTTACGAAAAGCCTTTTCGAAAGAATCGTCAAAAAAGAGCTTTACCATTTTTTAACTTCTTTTAAGAACTCGTCAAAATCCATGCTTTTGAACTCTCCTTTTTCGTATCGTTTCCAAGCTGCTTCTGTTCTTTTAGCAAAGATCAGGTCTTCCTCTAAGTTCTTAGACAGGTCTTTCATTTTTTTAAGTACTAATTGCTTCTTGTTCTTAATTAATACTAATTTTTCTCCTTTTTTGAAGTCTTTTCGCATCTCGGATGGAATCACGATCTGTCCCTTCGAACTCATTTTTGTTATGGCAATTTGGTTCATTAGGTAAGATAAGTCTTACCGTTATATAAAGGTTTCGGAAATGTTTTTTGGCATGCGTGGGAGACATTGTCTATTTATCATCATCTCATTGTTTCTTGATTTTTTTTAGCAACTTGAGAGAAACCCACATTTACTTTGCCGACCATAAAAAACAAGAGCTGTACAACCAAAATTAAGAGTCAACCAGTTTCAGAAGCCAGGTGACGACAAGTTTACAATGTCACCTGCAGAAAACATTTATATACCCCGTTCGAGTTAACTTGACGATGAAAGACCTTCTGGCTAAACTGCACCCGCTTGAACGGGCGGTATTGCCGCATTTGAAAGAAGGTGCTACGCTGACTGAGCTTGTTGAAACGTCTGGAATGCAAGAAATTGAAGTCTTGCGAGCCTTGCAATGGCTCAGCAACAAGGAAGTACTTAAACTTCACGTTCAAGCTTCGGATTGGATCAGCCTGGATGTGAACGGAGAGACGGCTTTGCAACAAGGACTGCCTGAACGACGCTTCTTAAAAGCCGCAAAAGAAGGCAAGAAAACCCTGATGGACATTGAAGTGGCTGGAAAGCTCAGCCATGAAGAAGCTACAGTCTCTATTGGATTATTGCGAGGAAAAGCAGCTATTAACATTGTTGGAAATGAAATTCACCTTACAGAGGGTGGAGAAAAACAACTTCACACCCAAACACTGGAAGAAAAGTTTTTGGAAAAATTACGTGAAGGGCCCATCCGAATAGACCAGCTTCAACCTGAAGACAAGTACGCCTTTGAACAATTGCGAAAAAGAAAAAAAATCGTTCAAATGACTCAGCAGAAGAAACGTACCGTTGAACTGCTTGAACTTGGCAAGGCCTTATTGCTGCACAAAATTGAAGATACGGAAATGATTGGAAGCCTCACTCCTGAGATGATCAAGCAAAAAAATTGGAAGAACAAAGACTTCCGAGTCTATGACGTCAAGATCAACGTACCCAAAGTGTGCGGTGGAAAGAGACAGCCTTACCTACAATTCCTACGTTTTGTCAAAGAAAAATTATTGACGATGGGATTTATTGAGATGACCGGACCCATTGTGGATATAGAGTTCTATAATTTTGATAGTCTGTTTCAACCGCAAAATCATCCCGCACGAACATGGACGGATACTTACCGCGTTAAAAGCCCCAAATATGGTGACTTGCCTGACAAAAAAATCGTTGCGGCTGTTAAAGCTGCGCATGAGAATGGAGGCAAGAGCGATAGTAAAGGCTGGGGCTATACTTGGGACCCTCAAGTGGCCAAGCAACTCATGCCTCGTGCTCACGGAACGGCAGTTGATCCCCGATACTGGCAGAGCAAAGACTTGAAAATCCCTGGAAAATACTTCACCATTTCTCGATGTTATCGGCCGGACGTGATTGATGCCAGCCATGGCGTGGAGTTCAACCAATTTGACGGCTTCATCATGGCACCCGGTTTAAGTTTTCGACACTTACTCGGATTGCTTCAGCAAGCGGTTGAGCAACTCACCGGATGGAAAGACGTCATGTTCCAACCTTGCTATTACCCCTTCACAGAACCCTCTGTTCAACTGCAAGTAAAGCATCCTAAATTTGGATGGTTGGAACTGGGTGGGGCAGGCATGGGAAGACCTGAACTAATAGAACCTTTAGGAATAAAAGTGCCTAATATTATGTGGGGACTGGGTATCGACCGGATGGCTATGCTCAAACTAGGCATCAATGACATTCGAGAACTCTTCAGCTCAGATTTAGACTATTTAAGAAAAACAAAAAAGGTGATCTAAATGGGATCTATGAAACGAACCATCGGAATTGTATTGTTAGTTATCGGATTGATCAAACTGCTCAATGTGCCTTTTTTGGCCGGGTTAGTTGGTCAGATCATTGATGTGCTGATCATCCTCATCGGATTGTACTTGATCATCATGAACAATTAGGTAAAAACATGCCCACGATTGAAATCAGCCACCAAAACTTATGCAAGTTCATCGGTAGAAAGATCTCTATTCCTCAGCTGGAATTGGATTTCCCTTATGCCAAGTGCGAGTTGAAAGAGAAAGAAGGAGACCTGCTCAAAGTGGAAGTGGCAGACACCAATCGACCCGATTTATGGGGGCCGGAAGGCATTGCCCGCGAGATGAAAGGACACTATGGAATCCAGACTGGACTGGCTTCATTCAAGATTTATCCCTCTAAGTATGCTTTGCATGTGGACAAAGCAGCTCTGGCGTATCGACCCTATGTGGCTTGCGCTGTCGTCAAGAACTGTAAGATTACCGACCAAGCCATTAAAGACATGATTCAATGGCAAGAAAAGCTGTCTGAGACTTTCGGACGACGACGCAAAGAGCTGTCCATCGGCATTTACGACTTTGACAAGATCACCTGGCCTGTTCGCTATGTCATGGCAGACCCTGACAAAACAACTTTTGTGCCCTTGGAAATGAGCCAAGCCTTGAGTTTAAGACAGATTCTGAGTAAACACCCCAAAGGACTAGACTATGGTCATTTACTTCAAGGTCTTAAAAAATTCCCCTTATTTATTGATTCAGCTAACGAGATTTTGTCCATGCCTCCCATCATTAATAGCAACCACACCGGAAAAGTCAGTTCTGAGACTAAAAACTTGTTTATCGAATGCACTGGACAGACTTGGAAGACGGTGCACACAGCCCTGGCCATTTTGGCGGCTAACTTCCACGACCAAGGCTGTCGCATTGAAAGTGTTATGATCCATAACCCTAAGAAAAAAGTGGTGACACCTGATTATACTCCTTCCAAAATATCTGTTAGCATGGATTATGTTCGTCAGTTAACTGGATTGGAATTGAGCAAAGAACAAACTGTGAAACTATTGAAGAAGGCTAGGTACGATGCTAAGGTCCAAGGAAAAAATCTGATTGCACAATATCCTGCCTACCGGCAAGACCTTTTACACCCAGCTGATGTTGTGGAGGACGCATTGGTACAGTATGGATTTAACCACATCCAACCTGAACCGCCCCAATTGATTACGACGGGAAAACTGCAACCCATTGAAGAGTTATCCAAACATGTGGCTGAGATTTTAATTGGACTCGGTGGACAAGAGATCTTATCTTATACGTTGACGAACAAAGAGTTCTTGTTCCAACACATGAACCTACAGGTACAGCCTCATATTGAGATTGACAACGCGGTTTCGAAGAATTGGAGTATCTTTAGGACTTGGGTCTTGCCATCTGTGATGGAGTTTTTGAACCGGAATAAGATGAGAGAATACCCTCAACAAGTTTTTGAAATAGGCGAAGTAGTGTTGCCTGATGCGAAAGCTGAGACGCGATCAGCGAACCCAACGCGACTCTGCTGGGCCAAGATCAGCACTGACGCCGACTATACCCACGCCAAACAAACCCTGGATTATTTATTTGGGCAGTTAGGATTGGAATACACCATTGAAGAAACCCAGCACACTAGCTTTATCTCTGGCCGGGTTGGTCGCGTAGTTGTCAAAGGCAAAAAAGTCGCGTATCTTGGAGAAGTTCACCCCCAAGTACTTGAGAACTGGGGCTTGGAAATGCCAGTGTGTGCGTTTGAATTGAATTTGAGCGAACTGATTGGGTTACTTTAATCTTCTACGCATTCATCTGGACAGCCGTATTCGTAAACCGTTAAAACCACTTGGATTCTTTCTGTTAAGCCATCCGGATATTCTTTAGGGAGCTCAAAGATAACGACCTCTCGGTGCCTTTCCTTGTCTTTTTTTATAGTGTAGTCATGAGAATCTGGGTTGCGGTACCTATGAATACTGTTTACCCACAAGATCTGAGCTATATCGTCGCGCGTTTCTCGACCTCTGAACGATCTGTACCACACCGTTAGATCTGGACCATCTTCTTCGGTCTTCTTTTTTCTCAACTGTCTTAATTCGATCATCTCCAAAACCCCTAAATTGGTCAAATGACGCAAAGGAGGCACTTCATTGTTTAGAATTCTCGCTGCTTCGGCTAAGTTCTCTTCATCCACTAGATCTTGGAGCATCCCTCTAGAAACTTTACTGTTTTTAAAAACTTAAGGCTCCACAAACAATAATCCTCTCATGTTACCATGGCCTGCGCCGCAAAAGACGGAGCAATAGAAATCAAACGTGCCGGCCTGGTCTGCTGTGAACTCCACCACTTTTTCCTGATCGGGCTCTAACGTTACCTCCACGCCGAAATCAGGCAGGCGAAAACCATGCTGTGTATCGATGCTCTTCACCCTCAATTTCACACGATCTCCTTTTTTTACACGAATTTCATTTGGAACAAATTCAAACTGCTTCGCTACCAAACTAAACTCTTTCACTCCTTCTGTAGCAGGGAGTTCCTCCTGCGGTGTTTCTTCCTTGTTGCTTTCTGAAGGAGATTGCAGCTGCGCTGGAACGGATAATGACGGCAAGGTAGGCCAAAAACCCTTATCCTTCAAAACAGGAACCCCGTAAAGATACCCCACGATGATTAATGCGATTACAACAACCGTTAAAGCGGCATCCCCCGGACCAAAGGTTTCATGACCTTTAATGGGTGTGGCCTCCCCACTGTTCACTGAAATCGTAACTGAATCTGCGCTTTCCTCCTTGGGAATAGGCTGAGAAACGAGTTTCTTACTGTAAAACTTAGTAAACGCCTCATCTACTTCCTTTTCCTTGTACCCCTCCTTTATGAGCGCGGTACGCACACTGGAAGGCTTCTTTGTTTTAAGATCTCCCTCAATGCGGTTGACCAGATCGACCATAAAGCTCTTTCTCTATCGAGAGTTTAAAATCTTTTCGCCAAAAAGCTTATAAACTGGCTTCAGATCCTCCTCTATGGACGGTCATAGCGGTCTGGTCCTACCCGATCCCATTCCGAACTCGGAAGTCAAGCAGGCCCACGTACCTAGGAGTACTGCACTTCTGTGTGGGAAACTAGGTTCGCTGTCCACCTATTTTTCGTATTTCTAAGAACTATCATTCACTAGTTTCTGAAAGATATCATAATCCGGATCTAAGCATGGTTTTTTTACCCAACCTGCTATTCTTGCGTGATCGCCACAAAGGATAATTGCTCTTGCGCGATCGTAACGTTCTGGGTTCATCAAGCAGTTTCTTTCATTAAATTTAGGTTCACAATGCCCTCCTATGAGTCCATGCCCAATTTCATGCATGCCTGTAGTACGATAAACATCTTTAGGGCCGTCATGTGGAAATTGAGCTTCTCCAAGGTGCAGCCACCTGCTATGCACCATGAATATACCTTCGCCACAATAAATTCCCATTCCATGATTACTTGGGTATTCTGGGGTAACCACCATTTTGAAGCCTTCATTTAATCTTAATTTATCTCGTTCCAAGGCACATATCTGCTCTTCTATTGGTTTAAACTCAGATGGCAAATCAAGGCTCACTCTTTTTATACCTGCTAACTCTAATGAAAACCTTCCATCGCTGAGATAAACAAAAAGATTATTCGTTTGTCTAACCCATTCTTCAACTATCGAGTCTGTCATTTTCTCTAGCATCTCGCGAGTTTCTTGCTGGGCTGCTTCAATTTCGGTCTCTAAACCTAATCGTGGAGGTATTACTCTACCTAACTGAGGGACATAAAGAAAGAAGTGGAGAGGGGCCTTTCTTGACCTGTAACTAGCCATATCTCCATTCGGATCTGTTTGTAACATTTGACAAGGGCTTCTTGGATACTTAAATACTTTGACCTCAAACTACGTTCATTTTTTATATGGGTGTATTTCCACATAGGCATGCCCACCCACATTGCTGCTGTTGAAGTCATGGTTTCGGACTTGAAAAAGGCGGTGTTATGGTACAAAGAAGTGCTTGGGTTTAAAGTGGCTGGGAGGGCGTCGGCGTATAAATGCACTCAGATGAAGCTTCAGAAAGATAAAACCGTAATTGACCTTGGAGAGCCCAACTCAGAATGGGGCCCGAATGACCATCGTGAAGGCCAGTACCTGATCGGACGCAACACCGGGATTATACTAGAGACGGACAACATCGAGCGCCTCTGGAAACATTGCCAACGAAAAAACACGTTGGTTACAGAACCTCCCCGAAAACGCCCTTGGGGGGAAATCCGGATGCGCATTGAGGATCCGGATGGGAACCAAATTACGATTGTAGAACTCGTTAAACGCAAACCTTCTTTGACATAAAAACCTTTAAGAATTAGCCTGAATTATTCTCTTTTATGAAACTGGATGATTTCAAATTAGAGAGGTACTTTGCTGAATACGAGTTTAGCGTTCCTTATCTGCTTTGTGCCTCTGACTGTGAAAGCTTGTCCGTTCAAGAGATCCTCTCTAAAAAAGAACTCTCAGCACTTTTATCCATGAAGTTAGGCTACACTGAATCTCAGGGGAATCCTGAACTAAGAAAAGAGATCTCTAAACTGTTCACTCGAGCCAAACCTGAGGATATCCTTGTATGCGCGCCTCAAGAAGGCATCTTCATCGTAATGAATGCCTTGCTAAACCCTGGAGATAAAATTATTGTACAGTCCCCCTGTTACCAGTCTTTGTTTGAAATCGCAAAAAGCATGGGTTGCCAGATTATAAACTGGAAACCTGAAACTCGTGAAGGATGGCGTTGGAACCTTAATTTTCTTAAGGAAAATGCGGATGCTAAGACTAAACTCATTGTAATCAACAGCCCGCATAACCCTACCGGACATTTATTCTCTAAAAAAGAATACCAAGAAATTATGAATATTGCCCGAGCAAACAACTGCTATGTTTTTTCAGACGAGATGTACCGCCTCTTAGAGTATGACAAGGGAGACCGATTGCTCATCGGAGCTGATCTCTATGAAAGGTGCATTTCTCTGTCCGGCATGTCCAAAACCTTTGGCATGCCTGGACTGAGAATCGGATGGCTTTCCATTCGAGAAAAAGAGCTTTTTCGCAATGTTCTGGCTTTCAAAGACTATACAACAATCTGCAACAGCGCCCTAAGTGAATCTGTTGCGCTTGCTGCACTGAGAAAGAAGGATAAAATTATAAAAAACAACTTAAAGATCATTAAAGACAACTTGGCTATTTTAGAACCTTTCTTTTTGAAACATGAAAAAAAGTTTGGCTGGGAAAAACCCAAAGCAGGCCCTATCGCTTTTGTCAAAATAAAATTCGATGAAGATGCATACGATTTCTGTAAGAAAGTTGTTAAGAAAGTAGGGGTTATGCTCCTGCCCAGCACCGAATATGATTATGGAAACCGGCATTTTCGTATTGGATTTGGACGGAGGAACCTGCCCGAAGCCCTGAAAGCCTTTGAAAAATACTTAAAACAAATCTAGCCCTATTTTTTAAAAGGTTAAATATAAGACCATCCCACTAACCAGCAAGCCAAAAATAAACCCTGCGGCGACGTCTTCTATGTAATGTCTTTTTAAGTAAACTCGAGAAGCTGCGACGCCCAAAGCCAGTAAGCCTAAGAACAATTGTAAATAGAAAATCTGGAAATAAACTCCTAATATTACCAGCAATCCTGCGGCTCGTGCTGAATGCAAACTCGGAAACGAACGTTCGTCGACCTCTATTAATTTGTTGATCGGCCAGATGTAATTATACCTTTCCTTCGGATCGAAGTCCGGGCGACGCTTTTTATAGAACAGTTTTATTCCCTCACCGATTAGGGTCGCACCAAGAAACATGAATAAGAGCTTTACGGACAACTGCTCTTGCTTGCTTAAATAAGCAAATAAGATCAGGATGAGACAGAAGAAAGCTGTACCTAAACCGCTTACCTGCCGAATCAGTTTCTTAATCATTTTTCTCCTTTAATCATCTTAACTATAAAAAACCCTTCTGTTTTTGTCTTGTGGGGCCAAAGCCTTCTGCACTTGCTTAGCTCTGGACTGAGTTTTTCACCAAATACTTCAGTTAGACCTGGATCGCCCACTTCCATCTCTACTTTTTCCAGCCTTAATTCAGGACACTTCTTTAAGAGCCAATCGATGTTCATTTCGTTCTCTTCCGGTTCTAATGTGCAGGTGGAATAGACCAAGACTCCCTTAGGCTTTAAAACTTTTACTGCTGCCTTAAGGAGCTCCTTTTGCAGACGTGCTCGCTCTTTGATTCCGTCTAAAGTTTTCTTCTCAAACCAATGTTGATCCGTGACAAAGTTTCCTGAACAAGGAGCATCCAAAAGAACTTTGTCGAACAAAATGCCAAAATCCGCAGCAAAACGAGCGTCTTTTTTGTACAGAATGGTATTGGTAATGCCACAACGTTCCACGTTGTTTTTTACGGCATCCAGGCGATGGACGTTTTCATCTAAGGCCACTAAGATGCCTTTGTTCTTCATGCATTGAGCGATCTGAGTGGTTTTGCTGCCAGGCGCTGCGGCCATGTCCAAGACCGTTTCACCCGGCTGAGGATCTAGGATTTGAACAGGCAACTGGCTTGCTGTTTCTTGAAGATAATAATACCCTAAAAGATATTCAGGTGTTGCGCCGAGCGAGAACGGCGCTGCATAGTGGTACCCCCACTCTAAAAAAGGGACCTTTTCCAACATAACCCTCTCTTTTTTTAAGCGCTCGATGAGCTGCTCTTCATTGATCTTTAACGTATTGATTCGCAACGAATGCCTGACTTCTATTTTTTTAGGGTCAAAATCTGCGCCGAGTTGCTTGTACCTGTTGAGGAAGAAGTTCATAAAGATGGGTATAGGGTCTTAGTATTAAAGGTTTTTATTAAGTAAGGAGCTCTTTAAGACCCCAGAGCATAAGAAGGATCCAAACGAGGGTTGGCAGCCATTGTTCTTGAATGGATTTTTTCAAACCATGCTTCTTAACATAAACGATCAATATAGACATGAAGGGTACCATACTTGCCATGAAGAGCAGCGAGATGAATAATCCGATGGCAAAGATCTCTATGATGGTAACGCCTGCTGCCATAAGCTGTTGCAACACGACCAACGCTAACAACAAGGCTATGATGGAAGTAATTTTTGGTTTGGCATATATTTTTCTGGCAAAATTCAACCAACTGTTTGGAGAAACCATGATCACGACCAATTTTACAATGCCTAATGTGATGAGAATAGATGCTAAGATTTCCAATGGAGTCATTCATTGAAGACTCCGCTCTATCTGTTTATATAGTTTTCTTCTAAGCCGTTGCCAGGCGAGGAGTGTATCTAGGAGTAAAGACATTCTTTTTTCTGTCCTGCACATTGGTGTATTTATCCTTGAGCAAGTCGCTCAAGCGCCTTGTCCAGGGTTTGTACAATCCTTCTTTCTTCTCAAAACGCGTTACGATGTCTCGCATCAAGTCCTTGCGAATGAGCCGATCCAAACCCTCATCCACTAAAGTTAAACCTGGAACGTAAGCGACCATGCCCTCTAAGATGTTCTTCATACTGGTCATGTAATTGCCTGTGCGTACGGCATAGACTAAACTGTATGCTTTTTCAGGAATGTTCGCTAGGAAATTCCAGAACTTCCCACCTAATGAGCCTACGATATCGCCTGTTCCAGCCAACCAAAGATCTGCACTAATGCCGACCGCGTGGCCTGCTCCACCCATCAAGTCTAGCTTCTGAGCCAAGCCATGCAGGAATGGACGGTATTTCTCAAACGATTCGCTCACAGCTTCCATCCCCCCTTAAATGAGAGGTTTCATTGTAAAAATATCTTTGACCTTCTTTCCCAGAACTTATATCAAAATAATCTATGAAAAGCTCTCTCTCTTCCCGTTTTGAGAAAGGATGTAGTAACATCGTTCCTCTCATCCTTGACTGTGATTGTTCCTGAACCAAGAAATGAAGCTCGGGCGTATATGTACCGGAGTCGTCTACCATGAAGGCTTCCATCTCTGGCGTTTTCATTTCTTTTTCCATTTCTTTAATTGCTCTTTCTAAATCTGCAAAAGAATTTACATCTGGAATTGTAGGAACAGCTCCCACACACCCTCTCCAATCTGTCTTGTGCGATCCTCGTACGATGATGGGCTTTCTTAGCCTTTCAAATTCGCTTTTTATAGAACTTAGACCTTGACCAGCGTATAAAAATGCAGAACGCGGAATCGGAATATTTAAACCTCTTTCCAAAAAAAGGCGCGTTGCTTCTAGCTTACTCCCCCCCGACCGATTAGCTCATCTATTAGCATCTTCAAGGAGAATTTAACCTTGCTTAAAAACGTTATTCCTTACAGACTTCCCCGAAGTAAGCTGAGACATCGAATTTCGTAGGGGCCAGCCCCGCTTCGTTGCGGGGCTGGGGAACGTGTTTTCCCATATCTTGTCTTTTTTGATGGTTTGCCCTGCCTTTTCTAATGAATTTTTACTTGGA
>DATDWO010000018.1:0-18840 GCA_035289665.1 Candidatus Nanoarchaeia archaeon | reverse complement strand
TTTTCTTAAAGAACACTTGTACATGGTTGTCGATATGCCGTTGCATGGTTTATCGACAAAGCCGGGGGACTAATCACCCCCGGCTTTATTCTTACGAATTCAGGCTTTTAAAGCTTTCTAAACCACTTCGGGGAAGTCTGCCCACTTGAAGGGAGGTAATGTATATAAAAAAAGCCTCTTTCTTTCTGGATCATGAAATTTACTATTTGTTGGATGGTTCTCATTATTTTACTCATTTCTTGCAGTGATAAAGCAACGCAAGAGACCATAAAAATAGGCGTCTCGGTTCCGTTGACCGGATCAGGTGCTCATCTAGGTGAACCGTACTTTCAAGGGGTAGAGTTTGCCTATAAAGAAATAAATGCTGCAGGGGGCATCAATGGCAAAAAACTTGAGTTATTTGTGGAGGACAATCAAAATTCGCCTAAAGAAGGAGTTTCAGTATTTCATGCATTAGAGTTAAGGCACCCGGATTTGATCCTTTCTACGATGTCCACGGCCACCATGAGTATGGCTCCTCTTGCAAAGGAGGCCGGAATTCCTGTGTTCGCTTCCATGATTTATGCTGACTTAACTTCTGTGAACGATAATGCAGTAGTCTTTTTCTCATCTGCTAAACAAGAGGCAAAGCTTGCCGTAGATGATATGAAAAAAAACAACATCAATAAAGTGGGTGTGATCTATATTAATTCAGAATATGGAAAGGCAAGTATGGAAGGCTTTGTAGCCGAAGCCAAGTCAAGAGGAATAACGATCTCAGCCGTGGAAGTGTTTGATGGAGACCTCACCGATTATTCAACCCCCATTTTGAAAATAGAAAAAGAAAACCCTCAAGCGGTTTATATCATTGCCATCAACACAGTTCCTATTTTGCAGCATCTTAAGTCTACAGACAGCAAACTCATCGCGTATGCGAATATAGTATCGATCGGAGGTAACCTGATCTATCAAAGCGACGTATTTGAGGGAGTTCATCTCACAGCCCCTCCTGTCTCAGTTCCGGCTTCAATAGAAAACACCAATTTTCACAGTAAGATCCAAGGCAGTATTCCTCTAGAGAAGAACACCTTAGCGTATAATGCATTAGGATATGACAGCCTATATGCCATCGCTGCCGTGTTAAAGAAAAATCCCAATGCGAAGGACTTTGTCAAAACCTTCTCAAGCTATGGTGTTTTCAAGGGGGCTGCAGGTGAATACAACTTGAAAGGCCGTAAAGTAGAGATGCCTTTATATCCGGTGGTGTTCAAGGAAGGAGAGCTTCAATTAGTGCAGTGAATCTTTTTAAAGAATAAGGGATCTCTTCTTGTATGTCTTACACCCTTTTCCTCACGTCCGCCGGTCTTCCGCCAGAAACAAGAGCGTCTTTCATAAAGCTCTTGCCCAAGAAGCCTAAGGACTGCAAGGTCGCCTTCATCCCCACCGCAGCCGATCCAGAAGAAGATCAAGCGTATACTCAAGTGATGATCCAAGAGCTTAAAGAACTAGGTTTTCAAGTAGAGGAAGTCGATCTAAAATCTTGTCAGTTGGAGGAATTGTTCGGCCGTCTTTCGTTCTGTGACATTATATATGTAAATGGTGGCAATACCTTCTACTTGTTAGATTGGGTTCGCAAGTCTGGTTTTGATCGCTTCATTGAGCCTTTGCTGAATATGGGCAAGATCTATGTTGGAGTGAGTGCAGGAAGCATCATCGCAGGTCCAACGATTGAAGTCGCAAGTTGGAAGGGGTATGATAAGAATGAAGTTTATCTAAAAGACCTATCTGGCTTGGATTTGGTCCCTTTCTCTATCTTTGCGCATCTAGACGAAAAATGGAAATCCATGGTGGGGTTCGAGTCAAAAAAACTTAAGGAGCCGCTCGTCGCCTTAACCGATCAACAAGCTATTGTCGTTCAGAAAGGAAAATACCAGCTCGTCGGCAAAGGAAAGCCCTTATTTTTCAACGGTGCGGACAAATACTTTTGAGGGTTACGTTTTTAAATGGAGTACTATTTTGCTCTGTATGCCTCGCACCATTTTATTGACATCGAAAGGATTGCCCCCCGATTTGGAGCAGCCAGCTGCTTTAGGGCCTAATTTTAGCCGGCTTTTTCCGAGTCCAAGGGGTTTACATTTGGCTTTTGTAACGACTGGGGTAGATGTTATGCCGAGGCAGGAGTATGCGAGAGCTACGCGGGCGCGTTTGGAAAGCCTCGGATTTTTGGTAGAAGACGTGGATTTGAAAGGGCGTTCTAAGAGTTCTTTAGAAACTACATTAGAACAAAAAGATGTTTTGTATGTCGTTGGGGGGCAAACGTTTTACTTACTAGATCATATGCGTAAGAGTGGCTTTGGCGAATTAATAGGCCCTCTTGTAGATGAAGATTTAGTTTATATAGGGCCAAGTGCAGGAGCTTATGTAGCATGTCCTTCAGTTGAAATGGCTGGTTGGAAGCACCCAGATATTAATAGATATGGGGTGGAGGACTTAACGGGTTTGAATTTAGTTCCATTTTTGATATCGGCTCATTTTGAGGATAAATTCAGATCGGACGTGGAAGCTGGAGCGGATAGAACTTCGCTCCCGGTCGTGGCTATTACAGACGCTCAGGGCATTCTGGTTCAAGGGGATCATTATGAGTTATTGAATCCAGGCGGTCATGAATTTTTCAACGGCGCCGAGAAGTTTTTTAAAGGATAGGGATTCTCTTCTTTTATGTCCCAAGCTATGCTCGTCATCGACGTCCAGGAAGAGTGGCGCACCCCTGACTCTCCTCTGTACTTAGGTGATTTCAAGGAGTTGGTTGCAAAGGTCAAGGAGTTGGTGGAGGTTTCGCGCAAAAAAGGCATTCCTGTCATCTGGGTTCGGCATGTTCTCAATGCTGATGGTTCTGATCGAGAGCGCTTCCAACCCAAAGACATGAATTTCATGGTGGAAGGAACAAAAGGGGCACAAATCATGTCTGAGCTCAAGCCCTTGCCATCCGAAACAATCCTAAGGAAAAACAAGTTGAGCTGTTTCTTAGATACAAATCTAGATGAGCTTCTGAAGAAGATGAAAGTGGATGAGCTCATTCTTTCAGGCATCATGACCAATGGTTGTGTTCGTACCACGGCCATCGATGCCTCTTCGCGTA
Organism: Candidatus Nanoarchaeia archaeon; assembly: GCA_035289665.1. Lineage (GTDB taxonomy): Archaea > Nanobdellota > Nanobdellia > Woesearchaeales > SM23-78 > JBBSWA01. The sequence goes on along the minus strand of DATDWO010000018.1, from coordinate 15,722 downwards.
ACTTCAAGGTTACACTTGTCAAGGACTGTTGCAGTACGGATTCAAAAGAAACAGATGAGTTCACATTTAAGGATTTGAAGAATCTCTTGTTCGGTCTTGAGTGCATTTCTCTAGATGAGTTTAGAAGGTAAGTTCGAAACCTTTTTATTGCCTGTTCGCTTTCTTAAGATTATGGCTAAGAAAGCAGTTAAAAAGAAGGCAAAGGCTCCTAAGAAGCCTGTAAAAAAGCAAGTAAAATCTTCTAAAAAACTTGTAAAACTTTCAACAACTCCTAAACTGAAAGGAGCTTTGACCAAGAATCATGTCGTTGCCGTCTTAAAGCAGTGCATGGATCCAGAGTTGGGCTTAGATGTCTATACTTTGGGACTTATCTATGATATTCATCTGGTTCCGAAAGGAGTCGAGATCAGCATGACGTTCACTACACCGGCCTGTCCCTATGGACCTTATCTTCTAGAAGAGATTAAACACAAGCTTTCCACGCAGTTAAAGATTTCAAAAGTAGAGCTGGACGTTGTTTTCGATCCGCCCTGGAAGCCGAGCGATGAAGTAAAGATGTTATTGGGTGTATCGTAATTATTTTAAACAGGTCTTCTTTCTCTCGTCGTATACGGCAGTCGTCCAACGGTTAGGACACGAGCTTCCCAAATGGATTGGAAACAGCTTGTAATCCGGGTTCGAACCCCTTTTTTTGGGCGAAAGTCCCGGCTGCCGTACTTATTTCTATCGAAACTATTTTTACTGCTTAACCCCTACCCAGATGAAATATTGACCAAGGAAACGTTCCGCTTCAAGTGTAGCAAATCCGGCATCATCGGCAATACCAACGCAATTTTCCAGACCCACATGAGTATAGGTTTGATAGGCTTCATCCATTCCCAACATACGGATTTCAGCGATCTCGGCTTGGGCTCGGAATCGTGCAAAAAACTCTTCTTGTGTCATCCCAACCATATCATAATCAACCACAACAAGCGGGGCGATGTCCGAAAGAAGAGGTCTAATGTCGCTAAACAGTTCTGTTCCTTGGAAATTGAATTTGAAGAAGGCACTCGCACTTCTAAAAGGAGCCTGTTGCTCTACCATTCTACGGTTTGTTGTAAAAGTGTAACCTCCTCGGAGAGTTTTCACACAATCCGCGGCTTCCAATTTAGCTGCAATTAGACTGAACTTTCGATGGATGATGGTCCGCCACACTTCCGTGTCTAAGCGAGGGTCAAATCCAACGACTTGGTGCTCGGTGGCAAAAGATTCGCCCCAGGGATATTTGCCGCAAAAGTAATCTAAATGCGGGCTTTCAACGTATGGGGGGACTCTTCTTCGCAGTTCATCATGCAATCTAGGATATCCCGGTTCTACAGTTAAAGTCATTCTTTTGGGGAAATCCCTGTACCTTTATAAATCCAAGTTCTTTCTATGGGGTATGGCAGGTTGGCGTCCATCCTATAAGCAGCGTTGCATTATTTGTAAGAAGAATATGGCGCTCATCACAAGTTATCGCCAGAAGCCGATTTGCGTGCCGTGTCAGATGAGGGTGATTAACAAGCCCATTGAAGACAAGGAGTTCAAGGCTCTCTTTGACATCAAGCCTGAGTTGTACGAAAGGTCTTCTTTTTTAAGAAACATCAAGGAGGCTTATCTTCAATACGGCTCTTTGTCAGATAAGCAAAAAGAGGTATTTGTGAAAGTCGTGGGTGATTTGACGGCAGGGAGGGAGTTCAAACCGAAGAAGATCTCTGAGAGCAAAGATGATAAGCCTAAGGAGAAGGCGGATAAGTCAAAAAAAGTAAAGAAGCCTAAGAAGAAGGTTTTATCTATATAACGGAGGCAAAGATAGTCTCCGTATATAAGTAAGGTTAGCCAATTGTATTCTTTAGTGCCTTACTTATATCCTAGACTCGTGCAATTCCCTTCGCTCCAGCCGCAGTCACCGTGCATGTCGCAGAGGTCAGCATTCTCAAAGGCGATGCAGTTGGTGAGGCAAACACTGTTGTTTCTTCGGTCTTGTTTCACAACACACCCACCTGCACCCGTGCATTCTTCAAGAGGGTACAGTTTGCAGCGTTGGCGGCAGTATTGTTTTCCGGTGCTTAAGTCTCGAGTGAATTCACATTCTTTTTGCTGGTTGCATAAGATTTTTTGAAGGTTGGCGCAGGTGTTCTGTTGGCGTTGGGGTACAAACGTGGGTGTTTGAGTTACCTCAGGTGTAATTTGGGGGGTGGTGTTTGTTTCATTTTTAGGAGGGGTGGCGATTTGGACTTCTTGAATTTCAGGTTGTAGGATTTCTTCATCACTCGACTGAAAAGGCTGCGTAGAAGGAGGTGGGGGGTTCAGGTTGTTTTTTTGGCTTTCGTTGTTGGGGGTGTTGTTTTCAACCTTTTTCTGCATCTCTTCTACGCTTTCACAGCCGGCCAGGAGGAGTAGGACGAGAAAAAGCATAAGGATGCGCATAGAGAAGAAAGGGCTCTTAGGGTTTTTAATGGTTTCTTGTTTTCTCCACTGTAAAAGTAATATGATCTCATATAGTGGTTAGATGGGCATGTTTCAGGAGCGAAATCCATTAATAAGAGAGTTGTGAAAAGTAAGGATTACATTTAGGTGTTTGTATTGGCAACAGGGGCGCTAATAGCAGTACCAGATGTCGTAGATTACGTGTCCCAGAGTGCTGTTGTTTCTTCTAGGACTTCAGATTTAGAAAGTGCTGTTGTCATCGACTTTCCTTTGCGCCGAGCAGATGCAGCCATCCATTCTCAAAGTCCGTTGGATCTTTCTCAATTACAAGGAATTTTGAGGACACTTTGGAGGCCGGATCTCGTTGAAGCGGGAGTAAACGGGGTTCTCCCATTGCATACTTTAGACAATTTAAGAAAGATCACTGGGGTCGATCGTTACAAGGCTTTTGAGAGAACATTTTTCCCATCATTCAACCGGGTAGAGGACATTGCCGGACAGGATATTCCAGAGGCCTGGAAAGAGTTTACAGAACAGGCCGATCCAACTTGCCTTTTGCGAGTCATTCAGCATAATCTATATGACTTAGTAACCGAAGAAGCGTTGTATTTAATGTTGTTTCAAGAAAGCATGAGAAGATCCTGGGATCCGAATGGTGAAGTTCCTTTCTAGTAAGATTTATAAACATTCATTGACTAAAAAATAGGAGAGGTTCTCGTATGGAGCAATTGATTGCAGATATTGGTATCATCATCATCTTTGCAGCCATAGTTGGTTTTATCATCAAGGGTCTTAAGCAGCCCATCATTTTAGCGTATATTCTTGCAGGGCTTTTAATCGGACCTTATGGTTTCCATCTGATCGGAGAGGAGAGGACCATAGAGATCATTGCCGAGTTGGGCATTACCTTTTTGCTCTTCGTAGTCGGTTTGGAGATGAATTTTGGCAAGATCAAGGAAGTGGGTAAAGTCGTGGTGGTTGGGGGAATTTTGCAGGTTGCTTTGTCGTTTTTGGTGGCGTTCGTTGCGGCTAAATTTCTGCAATTTGAGGTTATGCCTTCCATTTATGCCGGTATTGTAGTTGCGTTTAGCAGTACCTTGCTCGTCGTTTCATGGTTGGCGGACAAGAAGATCTTGGAAACATTAGAGGGTAGGATTACAGTGGGTATCTTGGTATTGCAGGATGTTTTGGTCATCTTGGCTTTGTCGTTCTTGTTCAATGCCGATCATTTTTCGTTCACTCTATTGGGTTTATCTTTGTTGAAAGGATTGATTCTTTTGGCGACCGGTTTCATCTTGAGTCGGTATGCCTTGCCGGGTTTGTTTCATTTTGCAGCGCGTTATCCTGAGCTTCTTTTCGTCGCGAGTTTGGCGTTGTGTTTTGGTTTTGCTTTCTTAGCCTTGAAGCTGGGCTTTTCCATTTCGATTGGGGCATTTGTGGCAGGAGTCACGATCGCAAATATACCTTATTCGGCAGACCTTCATACTCGGATTAAAGCCTTGGCTAATTTCTTTAACACACTGTTTTTCGTGGCCTTGGGCATGCAGATTGCTTTGCCATCTTTAGGTAAGTTGATTTTACCCACAGTGATATTGTTAGCAATTATCTTGTTGGTAAAGCCAGTTATTGTTTTCTTTTTGTGTTTGTTTTTGAAGTATGACAAGAAGACTTCATTCTTATCGGGAATATATTTAGGCCAGGCTTCAGAGTTTGGTTTGATCGTAGTGGCGCAGGGAATGATCTTGGGTCATGTAGGTGCGGATATGTTATCCCTCACGATTCTGCTCATTATCTTGTCCATGACGTTTTCCTCGTATTTAATCAAATATGACACAAGGATCTACTATGTCTTAGAGCCTTGGTTGCGCAACCTAGATTGCATCTTTAAAAAACCTAAGGAGTCTAATATAGTCTTGAAAGAGCCTCCAGCCGTAGTTTTGTATGGGTACGAGGACCTGGATCAGGGTTTATTGGATCGGTTTAATAGTGTTAAAAAATCAGTGTTGGTGGTGGATAAGAACCCTGATCTGGTGAAGCACTTGCGGCAGAAAGGGGTAAATTGTGTCTATGGGGAGTTGAGCGATTCAGGGCTTTTAGAGCGCCTGGAACCGAGTAAAACCGAACTTTTGATTTCAACCTCGTTGGAGTTGCGAGAGAATCTTTCGGTCATCGAGCATTTTAGAAAGTTAGGCAGTAGGGCCGTTATCATCGTAGCGGCCAGTCGAGTGAAGGATTCCTTAAAATTATATGAAGAAGGGGCAGATTATGTGGTTTTGCCTAATTACTTGAGCGAAAAGCAAATCGGTGTGGTTGTGGAGGACTTGAGCAAAGACCTCAATTCAGTCATTAAATCAAAGGTGGAACACATTGCCGAGTTGAAGAAGAAGGAGGAACACTTAAGTCATGTTCAGAAGACTGGGATGATCCCGATCGACGCGTTTTTGAAGGATATGGATAAGTACGCAAAGAAGATTTCAAGCAGGGGAAAGTCTCTAGCAAAACTTGGAAGGAAGCGCAAGAATGAAACGTTGTGATTGGTGTTTGGGAAGCGAATTGATGATAAAATACCATGATATAGAGTGGGGTGTCCCACTGCACGACGATCGAAAGTTGTTCGAGTTCATGGTGCTGGACGCTTTTCAGGCAGGTCTTAGCTGGTCCACGATTTTAAACAAAAGAAAAAATTTCGAAAAAGCCTTTGATAGGTTCAATGCAGTAAAAATCGTTAAATATAATGACCAAAAAACCAAGAAGCTCTTGCAAGATGCGGGTATCATCCGCAACCGTCTAAAAGTGTTGGCTACAGTTGAAAACGCCAAGCAGTTCTTAAGAGTGCAGAAAGAGTTCGGCGGTTTCGACAAGTTCATCTGGCAGTTTGTAAATCATAAACCCATTCAGAACTCGTGGAAGTCATTAAAACAGTTGCCCGCCAGAACAGAGGAATCCGACCAAATGAGCGAATCTTTGAAAGAGCAAGGCTTCAAATTTGTCGGCAGCACAATCTGTTATGCTTTCATGCAGGCCGCAGGCATGGTGAACGACCACTTAACGACCTGCTTTCGGCATAAAGAAGTGAAAAAATTGAGGTAGTCAAAACGGATCGCTACAATCTTTTTTATATCCACAATTAAAGCAGAGTTCTTTGCATTTGTTCTTGACCAGCGCCGTCTGGCAGATCGGACAATGATCGGGTGGATCAGGCATGTTTTTTTGTCAGGTTTGGCTCTTTTTTATACTTTCTCAAGAAAAAGCAAGGTTGCTCTTTTCCCTCTTTGGAGAAGCACTCAGAATTCTAGGAATTCTGGTGCACAGAAATCCATAGGATTTCTGGCACAAGGAACTTCGTTCCTTTGTGCCTCAAAAACCTCAAGGGTTTTTGAAGGGAAAAGAATACAACCATGGCAATTCCGAGTAGTCTTTTGGCCTTGATAAAGTTATCGTTCTAAAGCTAAATTGGGTTTTCCAGCCTTCTAAACGCTGATTTAAGCCTTTTTAGAAAAGTGGGATTGCCCTCAAAAAAGAAAGTTGGACTGCTTGGCCAGTCCAAAATGGGATTGCCCGGACTTTCGCCACCCTTTCGCATAGGCCGATCGAGCTCGAAGGCGAGATCGTCCGACCTGGACGCGACCTTGTTAAAGGGCGCATTCGAACCGGGATTACAAGGCCCCGAACCTTGTGTGATACCAAGTTACACTACAACCCCGAGGAGTGGAACGACGAGGGGTTTAGTGTTCCAAAAACCATAGTTTTTGATTACACTACAACCCCGAAGGAGCGTGAGCGACTGAGGGTGTTGTAGTGGGCCAAAAGCGTAGCTTTTGAGCACCTACAACCCCGAACGTAATAGAAAAAAGTAAAGAAGGGGTTTCTTTATATGGCTTGCGGAGTTTTATTCAGAAAAGCTTTCCAGGCGTTGTATGCCTTTGACTCGGTCGAATAGTGTGTCAAAAGAGAAGATCGTTTTTATGTTTAGCTCTTCAGCCAGTGCAATAAGGGAAGCATCGGTAAGGGATAATGCCTTATATTGGTTAAAGATTGCTTGAGTTTTTTTGAAAAGCAGTGCATCGACATGATATACAGTAATGCGTTCCGAGTTAAAAGCTTCTAAGGCTATTTTCGCTGTTTCATAATTCCTTTTTCGCAAAAGAAAGTTGATGGTCTCTATCAGGACAAAGTCAGTCAAGTAAAAATGGTGAATTTTCCCTTCGGCAAAGGCTTGCATGATTTCTTTGCTGGGAGCATTGTATTGGTCTGTTTTCCAATGAGCTCCGATCCAGATGCCCGTATCTATGATGGCTTTTTCCATGGTCAGAAAGTGGTGTCATGCTCTTCGATGAGATCTCCTTCAAAAGGTTGTATGGGGTAGTTCAAAAACCTTTCAATCAGCTCTTTGGTATTGTCTTTTTTTTTCTTACTGACATATTGTTGTATTTTTTCAGGATCTGCCAGTTTCAGGGCGGCGTCTACCACGTCTTTTTTAGATACCCGGATTCCTCGCCTAGCAAGTTGGGTCTGTAAGCTACCGATGAGGATCATGTCTTCTTCCGGGATCTTGGCCGATACGTCCATTTTTACCACTTTTCTACTAGTAGAATATTCTACTTTTTAAAGGTTTCGCTTCGTAAGAAAACGGCTCTAATGGTTGACCAGCCGCCATAGCCGCATAAGCGTTAACTTTCATAAAACAGTAGAACAAGGCGTGTTATATAAACATTATGCGAAAGCAAGCCTCGCGCTCCAAGCGCGCCGTGGTGTTTATAAGTACTCGCGAAGAAGCTGAGGCAATTTGGGTCCAGTATAATTGCCTTTTGCAGGATTTTTTTGAAAGGTAACTAAGTAAGCTTCAGTAGGATTCTGGCGGATAACTTCTCCATTTACAATTGCTCCTATAGGAGATCTAGTGCTGAAAACACCATCCTCAAATCTTCCAGTGATACAAATGGCTTTTTCCTGCATAGATAAAACAAGCCCTCTCTCTTGACCGAGGGTAGTTAAAACTTGACTAAGGCAATTAGTTCGGAAAGAAAGAATACCTTCGATAGTAAGGTTTGCAAAAGCATTTCCCAAATCTCCAGATTTAACTTCTTCACTCATTTAGGAAAGGACGTCTAAATGATTTATATACATTTACCTATTCATCCCTGTTGTTTCGGTGGATAGAAGTGGTGTGTAATCTTATATCCTAAGAATCCACCTAGGACCAAGCAGAGAATGCATAGGATGAGGACGGCAATCGTGCTGATGCCTGGGTTGGGGGGGTCGCCTTGGTTTTGGAGATCAAATTCGTTTTCTTTGCTATTTAATGCGGCTCGACAAAGGTTCAGCTTCGCAACGCAGTCACCTTGCTCGCTCCAGACACCTTGGAAGCTTCCTTGTCCTTTTTCAATGTGGGGTCCGGTACGAGTGTCGTAAGTTAATTTGTAGCTGATGTTCACATCGCCAGTTACTCCATCAAATTTATCATCTAGGTAAAGGGTGATGGAGTCGGTTTGTTCATTCGTTATTTTGTCGTGGCGGATAGTGGCGGTTTTGCTTTTGGGTTCAAAATAGGCCGGGCCTTGGATGGTAAGCTGTAGTTCAACGTCAGTCATTTCAAACAGGAGTTTATCAACTTTGACAGTGACGGTTTGGGGTGTGCCTTGAAGCAGGGTTTTCTCTGAAAAGGATAAAGTGGCGACGTCGGCGAGAGCGGGTAATGCCAATAAGACGAAAAAGATGCCCCAGACAAAAAGAGAGATACGCATACACTCCTTTCAATAGTGGTTCTTATAAAGATTTCGATGGGAAACGTTTATAATATTTCTATAATTCTTGGTTAGTATGGGTGGTAGTTACAAATGTGATATGGTGCACTTAGGGTTCTTAGCCTCGAGTATAGAAGAAGAGTTTCATCGGTCTTGGACTGAGCAGGGCTTGGATTGGGGGAGAGAGATGTATGGCGGGATAAGAGCAGTTTATGAGACTTGTGCTCAGCAGAGTGAACGCATGTTTCAAGCTCCATCGGATGTTGCAGGTGTTGCAGCAGATCTGAGTTTTTGTATGAGACATATGAATGAGGCGGGAGAAGAATTGGCAAAGGAGGATAGGGATATTGGTAGATTGGTGTATGCTTTAGCATGGGCACGTTCCGGGCTTTATTTCTTGGAGAGAGCCTTAAAAAAAAGTGAAGCTGAAGTTACTTCTTCACAATAATATTCCCTCGTCCTTTCTTAATGCGCTGAATCATTCGTTTAGCTTCCAACTCATCTAGCATCAGGCTAATCTTGGCTTCACTGTAATTAAACTGTTTTCGGATGTTTTTCTGCGTGGTGCGTCCGCCTTGTTGTTCAATAAAGGTTAGGAAAGCATGAAGCTCTTCAGAGATGGGTAGGTGTTGAATCTCTTTGGAGGTTTTAGGTTTTCGTATAAAGTAGAGGAGGAATAAAAGAAGGGCAAGGCCAATCAACCAATACGGCCAGGTGGGTTTTGAAGCGTCGGGTAATACATTTTCTAGGTCATTAAGGTCATCGTTTTCTTCTAACACCAGGTCTTCATCGACTTGGGGGAAGAGAATAAGGTCTACTGTGTACTTTCCTTCTTGTTGGGTGAGGATCTCCTCTTCAGCTTCAGCAGAGTTTTGAGCGTGTCGAGCGTGAAGATGGTAAGAGCCTGGGGGGACATTGAAGCGATAGGTGCCGTTTTTTGCGACCATCACTTGGTGGGGGGTAGTGTTGATTTCAACGATGGCATGGGTAGGGTTTAGCTCAAAGTTGTATACAACGCCTTGGATGGTGAGGGCGGAGCTGAGAGGGAGTAGAGCGAGAAAGACGAGGAGAATTTTGTGCATAAAAGGGTCAAGGGAGGTTTATATATAAACATTATGGGTATAGAAATAGTAATTAATGGGATTTATAGGTTAAATAAAGGATAAATTGAACGATATAAAAAGACAAAAGGCAATATGAACTTTTGTAAAGGGTTAAGCGGTTTTAAAGAGCTTTTTTTCCGTTTTTTGGAAAGCATGTTTTTAAACAAAAACGTCATTATGAGTAGCGATAGGATGATCGTGAGGTGAAAATATGAAAACCATAGTATGGCTAGCCATTTTATTGATTAGCCTGATGCCGCTTTCGGCCCAAATAGAGGGTTCGATTGACGTAAATACGCGAGCATCAGCAGAGACGTCTGGAGATAGTTCCACCCAGACAAGTACAGAGACCAGCACAGAAACGAGCGCGAGTACAGATGCTTCTGTACAAGCAGAAACAAAAACGCGAGCGGATCAGCGAAAAGAGCAACGCACTGACATGAAGGAAAAACGACAAGAAGTTCGAGTGGTCGTTAAGAATATTCTTGAGCTTCGAAAATCGACTCGAGCTGAATTGAAGCAAACGCGGGAAGAATTACGAAGCGATTTGAAAGGCATGAAAGAAGATTTAAAGGCTTGTAAGGGCCAAGAGTCCGATGAGTGCAGCGAGAAGCGAGTAGAAGCTAAGTTGGCCGTTAAAAGCCAATTGTTAGTGTCTGCTGAAGAAGCTTTGAAGTTCTTGGAAGCGTCCAAGGCCCGTATAGCAGAGTCTAAATTAGATGCAAAGGCAGAAATCACAGCCGAAATCGATGCGAGAATCAAAGCAGTGACGGATGCAAAGGTAAAGGTCGAAGCATTGACAGAAGCAAGCTCAAAGGAAGAGATTCGAGCAGCTACAAAGAGCCTTCGAAAGGCCATTCAAGAGTCCAAGTTTAGCTTGAGAAAAAGCGTCCATCTTCTGGTGGCAAAGAAGCTAGGGAACGTGGTAGAGAGATCCGAAACCCTAGTGGTTCGTCTAGAGAAAACCTTGGATAGATTGAAGGCAAAAAGCGTCGATACCTCCAGTGTGGATACAGCTGCTTTTAAGGCAAAAGTAGATGCGGCAGCAAAATTACACATGGAAGCCGTAGCTTTGTTTGAAAAGGCTCGTTCAGCCCAGGCCGGTGAAAAAGATGAGCTGATGAAACAAGCTACCGATAAGATGCGGGAAAGCCAGAAAACTTTAAAAGAAGCACATGGCTTGCTAAAAGGAATCCTTCAGGATTTGAAAGCCTTGAAGGGTGGTAGCGAGGCATTGGCTTCCGTAAGTGCAGAAGTAAGTGCTTCTGCGGCCGCAAGTGCTTCGTCGTAAGGAGGCGAAAGTGTGAAAAGACCTATAGCAATAGTTGCTTTGTGCTTAGTATTGGTGTTTTTAGTAGCGTGTGAGACGCAACAGGAGTCGGCAAAGCCCTCTACTGCATCTGAAGCAACCCCTTTAGGTTCTGTGGATGCAGAAGCAAAGGTCCTTGAGACTTCGGTAGCTGAAGTAGATGACTTGGACAAAGAACTAAGCGCACAGTACCTAGACACCTTAGATGAAGACCTAAGCTCCATCGATAAGATTGAGTGGAGCTGATTTTTTTCTTTTCTTTTTTTATGTTTTCTTTTAGAATAGAGGTTCAGTCTCATTCAATTCTTTAATGCGCTGATTAAGTTCTTTCTCAACCCATAGGCTTTCATGCAAGTGTTGGATCAAGTGTGTTTTAGGAAGGTCAGGGTATTTGGAGACTAGATTGTTGAGCGTCAGAACTTGGTTACTAAGAATGTCGTTTAGCCTTTGAAGGAGGTGTTCGGCTTTTTGGTAGGGGGTGGTGAGCTCTTGGCGAATGCGTTTCAAATCATCGATGATCTCTTGACCGCTTTTTTGTTCTTCGTCGAGATGTTGAAGTTCGATGCCTAAATGGTGTTTAAGTTCTTGAACTTGCTCTTTAAGTTGGGTTCCTAGTTGTAATTGGTGGATGAGGCGGTCTTTCTCGGGGAAGTCGTGCAGATATTCTTGGAAAGCGCTTGCCAGACGTTTTTTAGCGCTTTCTTTGTCTCGTTCGAGATAGTCTTGGTATCGTTCTCGTAGGATTTGGAGAAGCTTCATCAGAATCTTCCGGGTTTGAGTATTTGATAGAACGTATCGTAGATGGGTGTGTCTGTGGTTACGGCAAGGAAGTCTCCTCCGAGGCTTTCAGCGAGTTCTTTGATCTTGGCAATGTGGGTTTCAAGTTTGTCATTGTATTTCTGTGCCAGCCTGCGACTGATGAACGTCCTTAATTTGACGCCCAACTCGGCATCTTCGAGCATAAGGTCTCCGTGAAGGTTGAGTTTGCGCTCTCCTGGGTCTAAAACTTGGATGATAAAGAGTTGGCTTTTTCTATACCGTCCAAGGGCCTCTTTGAGTTCTTCTGGGTCGTACAAAAAGTCAGATATGATTACAATAAGGCTTTTGCTGGTGATGTAGTTCTTGTAGCTTTCCAGGCTTTCTTTGAATTTGCTTTTTCCACTGATATCCAATTTGTTGAGGTAGTCCACGATGTTCATGAGCTGGTTGACGCCTTTGCGGCTGCGGAAAGGCTGCATGGTTTCCGTGAAGGTGTTAAAAATAAACTTTTCATTGTTGCTCATGGCCATATAGGCAAACCCGAGGCCGACCATGCTGGCATAGTCAAATTTGGTTACGTTCTCCCCGTAGTTCATGCTGCCGCTGGCATCTACAATGATGTGTAGCATAAGGTTGCGTTCTTCTTCGAAGCGCTTGATGAAGAACTTTCCCGTTCGGGCGTAAACTTTCCAGTCTAAGTAACGGGTATCATCTCCAGGAACGTATTCTCGATAGTCTTTAAAGACAAGTCCTTGTCCGAATTGGCTGCTTTCCCGTAAACCTTGATAGTTGCTGTGGACCTTCTTCTTAATGGCCAGCTGAAACCGGTCCAGCATGCGGAAGAAGTTGACATCGATGGCCATACAAGATCAAAGGAGGGGTGTTTTTTAAACGTTCCGAATTTCACTTTAAATTTCCATAGTCAGGGAAGGTTCTGGTATCCAGTATCACATAGAGCTTAGGGAGTAGTTCCTAGAGGGTGTAGAAAAACATAAAAAAATAAGAAAAAATAGAACACTTATTTGTGTCCCATGGTCCAGATGGATTTAATCGCGACAACCAAACCGGCTACGCCCACAAAGGTGGTGAAGCTAGCTAAGATGTTTTTGATGTAGATACTCACTGGGCTGAGCAATTGAACGTTCGCTAACCACGAGGTTCCGATTACCGCAAGGGCGATAACGGCCAGTAGATAGGTACTAGTGTCTCTTGTGCTAAGTCCCATGAAGCCTACGATAAGTCCAAGTATTACTAAGATGCTGGGACTGTAGGGTACGGCTACAAATCCTACTATGAGAGATAGGACGCAACCTAACAAAAAGGACCACTTACTGAGCTGATCTTCGTTTTTAGCCATATGTACATCACCTCACTGATGTTAGTTTGGTTGAGTTAGAACTATTATTTAAAGTTTGCGTCGTACTGAGCTTATAAGTTTTATAAGCAGCGTATTAGTATGATGAAGTAATATTTAATCGGTTCAGCGCTCGAATGACTTAAGTACTTTTTAGAACTTCGCGGACAACGTCATCTGATGTTTTGCCTTCTCGTTCTGCTTTAAAGCTAAGGACTAGGCGGTGTCTCAAGACCGGATAAGCCATGTCTTCAATGTCTTTGGCGCTGACAAATTTGCGGCCATCAATCAGGGCTTTGGCTTTAGCCGCTAAAATAATACCGATGCTCGCTCTGGGCGAAGCCCCGTATTCGATCAAGTCTTTCATTTTTCTCGTCTTGGTCACAACTTCTACGGCTCGTTTTTTGATGTCATCTGCAATGGGTACTTGTCGGGTTAATTGTTGTAATAATTTCAAAGATTCTTTGCTGAGCAATACACGTACGCCGGGGTCTTGAATGTTTCGAGTGTATCGGTTGACAATCTCTAATTCATCTTCAAACTTTGGGTAGCTAATTAAAATTTTAAGTAAGAATCGGTCGGTTTGAGCTTCAGGTAAGGGATACGTTCCTTCTTGATCAATGGGGTTTTGCGTTGCTAAAACAAAGAATGGCCTATCCAAGGCAAAAGTTTGATTGCCTACAGTAACTTGTTTCTCCTGCATAGCTTCCAACAAAGCAGACTGCGTTTTAGGAGTGGCTCGGTTGATTTCGTCTGCCAGAACAATGTTTGCGAAAATAGGTCCCTTTTGGAATTTGAACACCTTCTTGCCTCGGTCTTCTTCAATCACGTACGTACCGGTAATGTCCGAGGGCATAAGGTCTGGGGTTGATTGAATACGGCTGAATTGCAGTTCCATGATCTGCGCCAAGGTACGAATCATGGTCGTTTTTCCAAGGCCAGGGTAGCTTTCCAGCAAGGCGTTGGAGTCCGTTAGGATGGCAACCAGAAGTTGTTGGATAATCTCTTCTTGGCCGATGACCACTTTGCCCATTTCGCGTTGAATGTTCAAGAAGGTTTCTTTCAGGCGCTCGATGTTGCGTACGCTTTCCATCGTCCTAGGGTCGACCATGCTACGCTGTATGAGGACGGTAGTATTTAAAGGTTTGCCATGAAAATTTAGAATATTTAACGTCGTTTATCGTCTGCTTTCACTTCAAGAGGGCCCAAGAAGTAATCGGCTAGGGACACATCAATTCCTGGAGGGGTGCGTCGTTCGCGAACCAATTGCAGTCCAACTGCATCTTGGGCTTCACTAAAGGTTTTTGCCGCTTCATGTAATTCTCTTCTTGCAATAAGGTTCTCACGCATGGCTTGCATAACCTCTAAGTTTCCTAGGTGTTGGGCGACTTCGTACGCTTGATTAGGATGGCATTGTGCTTTGCGCTTGAGGTAGAGTCGCATACCTTCTTCATCTTGATGCCGTGCAAAATGACTGCCAGAAAAGCCATGCTTGTCTAAATCGATAAGCTGAGTTCGGAGTTGTTCCAAAGCTTGTCTATCTTTTCGACTTTTCTTTCCAATTGCCATAAATCTTCCATAGGCAGCTTGCAATCGGTATTCTCTAGCATTTTCTTCGCGAGATTGACTTGACGCTTCAATTAATTTAAGTCCAAGCTTTCGCTTTGTGGCATCAGGTACGTCCTCGGGTAGGTAAACATGAGCTTGAGTGACATCTCCCCCTCTTCGGAAATAGGTCGGTGCAGCTCGCTTCATAGCATTTTGTGCTAGGGTCGTTCGACTTCGATCGCTTTCAGTTCCTAACCGCCAAGGATCTATTTTTTGCTTTAGTAAGAGTAGGCCGGCTTGTTCAATTTCAGGGCCGTCATATTCAGCTTTAGCAAAAGCTTCAGCGGCACTCAAAGGGTCGCCTTTAGCTAAATAACTACGTCCTACATCAACCATTCCTGAGACATCTGTGTAGACCCAGCGTTTAGAATATCCTCGTTCCTCCCATTTTCTGAACTCTTCTTCTGCTGCGTGCGGATTTTCTTGGATAAGTCGAGTTCGAAGTTGAGCAAAGAGTGTAAGGTCTTCTGCAGAAGGTTCCTTTTGTGCAATCAAGCGCTTACCAGCTTGATATGCTTCACGGATGGATTTATCTGCTAATGTAGTAGCTATAAGCCGTAAATCCTCAGTTGTGCCATGTTTATATAATATTGGAATAGCAAATCCATGATTTTCTAGAAGTTGCGTTCGAGCTAGGTTGGCAAGACCGGTTGTGTCTTCTAAGGCAGTCATGCAGTGCACAATAAGGTCACGATATTCAGGATTGTTGCCATGCAGTTCGATAGCATGTCTCATAAATCCAGCACGATCTGTGCCGCAGTACAAGTCAAGGGCAAGTTTAGGGTTTCTCTCCACAACCAATTCCGCTATACGTGTGAGGGCGGCTTCATCTTTTTTCCCCTTCAAGAAACCATCTATACGTTCTCCTCTATATCCTCCTGCTTCTGCAGCTAGTTTTCTAAGGAGAGGCTCTCGAACTTCAGCGGTAAAATTACCATTAAACACAATCGGTCCTACTTGATAAGCAACTTCATAAGCGTCTTGGGCAGATAAGAGGCTGTCTGGTTTTACCGCACCCCGTATAAATCCTGTAACAAGGGCTTGTCGTTGAGGTTGAGAAAATCGTTCACTTCCTTCGCGCAATCGTGCTTCAAGATCGGCATAACTTAAGTGACCTTCAACCATTCGTTCGCCAAGTCGTTCAAAAGAAGCAAGTTCAGACGTTGGTGGTGCGCTCAATTCATTCCCCTCATTCAACACGGAAACGCGAAGCGTTATTTAAGCTTTTGGGGTTTATAAAGAGTAAAAAATCCGTACGTGGAAAGCTTCGTCGATGAATAATTAGTTCTCGTCGATAAAATTGTGGGGCCTGTAGTAGCGAAATCTTTATATACTTAGTATATACTATTATATACTAATATGAGGCGTTTCGAATTCAAAAAAGAGACATTCAG
>DATDWO010000017.1:0-22217 GCA_035289665.1 Candidatus Nanoarchaeia archaeon | reverse complement strand
GTTTGGGTCAACACCCCTTTCTTTGCTAACGCATTGACTCAATTATTCGAATTGGCTTGGAAAGACATGAAAGATGTAAAGACTATTATTAGTTAATTACTTCCAAAAATTTCAAGGGTTTAAAGCCTCGGGCTTTAATACAAAATTTTTGTCATGCTCACCTCTTTCCCAGCAAAACCACCACACCCCTTCTCTGGTTTTGCTGGGTTTTTATTTCCCCTTAAGTATATAAACACCTCTTTGTTTCACACGGCATGCCAAACCCTCCTAAGATTAGCCTCAAACCCAAGGGATGCCTTACGGGATGTGCTGCATCTCTCTTAGGTATTACCCTTGCTGGAGCGGCCTATCTTATCGCCTTTCATGGAATGTCCCAAACTGTTTACGATGGGCCCCTTCGCTTGTCGGACGGAAAAAATTACTCTAAAATTAAATATGAAGAGAGCCTCCCAAGCGTTTTCCCACCTGGCATCCGAAACCAAGCCACTTTTCAACTTCCCCCTGAAAAAGCGACCGAATATTTATTTGGGGCGGCTCAAGTTGTGCTTATTGATAATGACCAGCAAAATGAGTTGTCTTGGAAAGACCAACCCACCCCTTCAAACGCGACGGTTGAGATTATAGTCATTGGAGATGAAACCATTCGCTGCTATAAAACTGCTGACAACACGTTGGATGAACAGCGAAAAAATGCCCTTTGCCAACAAGCAACTTCCTTGTATAACGCCGCCCGCCAAGGCATTACAGACACCCTTAGACAACAGCATCTCAAACAACAAAACGACCTTGAACGTAAATTAAAGGGCGGCTAACCTTAAGCTAAATGATACACTTTCTTTAACCAATCCACCATAACCTTAACCAATTCTTTTTCTCCCCCCTTAAAATTATTGGTGCCGGGTGTTAATTTGGTGTTCGAATTTTTGTTTTTGAACTCTTTTTTTATCATTCGAAGCATGTCTTTTGGAGGGATCGCTGCATATTCTTCTTTCTTACCAAAAATAGCCAATATGGGTAAGTGGATCTTTCGGATGACTTTGAGGGGTTTAGCATAATTAAATAGATTTGCTTCAACTCCTGATTCGCTGATTACACTTAGAAGCCTATTCGGGCTATACCACTTACTAGGCTTGAAACGTGGGTCTAAAAGAGGGAAGTTTCCTTTCCCTTTTTTAACTCGATTTTTACACAATTTGACTAAAATCGCATATCTTTTTTTATAGAGCTTTTTATCGCAGTTTAAGTCGTCGACTGGAGCCAACAGAATCAGTCCCTTGACTAATTTATTCTTTTTTTTTAATAGATAATAAGCTGTTTTCTGACAGCCAGTACCATGCCCTAATAAAACAACTTTTCTAAAACCTTGCTTTTTCATGTACTGAATGGCTCCATCTACATCTTTTATACAATCTACAAATCGCTCGCAACTTGCTCCAGCCAGTAACCTCTTTCCGTTTACCTTTTTGAATCCATTGACCAAACCCATGCCACGGTTATTGAATGTGAGCAAAGCAATTCGTGCCTTTTTTGCAATAGCATATAAACTCCATATAGGTCCTCCCACCATGGAACTCCCTAAACCATGTAGATAGATGATCCCTTTCTTTGAGTGTGTGGGATTATATAAAAAACCAGTTAACAAAATTCCATCACTTGCTGTGAAATTGCAAAGCTCTCCTGGGATTTGGTGCATTTTACCTACTCTTTTTGCTTCTTTAAACATTTTTCGACCAAATTATTTTCTATATAGATAATAAATAATCATACGACCTCATATAAATCAAAAGCTTAATAAAGAGCCTGGCTCTCCATCCCCCTATGGGGATCAATCAATACAGTCGAAAAAGCCTAGAGGTCCAGCTTGATATTGCCTTGAATGCCTTGTTCAAAGCCATTGAATCTGGGAAGGTAGAGGATCTTAACTTTGCCTTGGACATATTCAATTTAGGCAGTATCAAAAACAATCCCCTCATAGAAGCGACGGTAGTGAGCTTTGATGGCGAAAACTACTATGAATTCAACCCCTTCAAAGCAGAAAACCTATTCTGTAAGCATTTTCTTTCTGGATTTGCCGGACAGCGACAAGAATTAGACCCTAGCGCCCAACAACTTGTCCAAGCCCAAATCGATGATTTAAAAGAAAACCCTGCCAACTACGAAAAATGGTCTGAGTTTGGAGAAAATCTTGGCCACTACAATGGCAGTGATGCCCTCTTCAAAGAAATCATGATCTTTATCCGAAACAAACGAAAAGAATTCACCAAGAAAGACACTGACCTTTCCAGTTAAACCTTTTCAGTCCACAACCTTTAAACATATCCTCTTTTTCTACAAGATATGCCTTTCCACATTCTTGGGACCTCCCACATTGCTCATGAATCTGTAACTCAGATTCAACATGCCTTTAAGACGTTCTCTCCAGATTTTGTTGCTCTTGAACTTGACCCCAATCGACTTTATGCCCTCCTTCACCCCCATCAAAAGACTCCTACTTGGGAACTTATACGTGCTATTGGAATCAAAGGATATCTCTTTGCACAGCTTGGCAAGCTTGTCCAGCAAAAACTCGGCAAAGCCATCGGCATGCAACCTGGAATTGACCTACTTACTGCCATACGCATTGCCCGACACAAAAAAATTCCCATCTTCCTCATCGACCAAGACATTCAGATTACTCTGCGCAAAATATCCCAACAATTGCCCTGGAAAGAAAAATTTCAATTCCTCAAAGATTTGTTTCATCCTTCAAAAGAATCCCAACTCCTTAAACAAAACCTCAGAACCGTCCCCTCCCAAGAACTCATCCGAAACGTTCTTACACATCTCAAACGATACTATCCACATCTTCATAGAATACTGGTTCATGAAAGAAACCAATACATGATTCGTCAATTACAATCCATCCAAGATCACCATCCTGATAAAAAAATATTAGTCGTTGTAGGGGCAGGCCATGAAGAAGAGATTCGAAACGCTTTTCTGCCACCCTCTGGCGTTAAATTCATCAGCTAAACCCCTAACAACAAATTATATAAGCACCAAACCCTGAAAGAAGCCATGCATACCTTACCTTATCGTTACCACCACAGCCTATCTTTTACTCTCTATGAATACAAACAACTCCTTCTTACCTCCATTGCAGCTGCTTTCATCCTTAGCTTTCGAAAATGGGGGGGAGAAGAATTCAACTTTTTACTTGGCTTTCTCAACTTGGTCTTTGTCTTTATTGTATTTATCCTTAGTTTATACCTTCACACTTTTGTACAAAAACTGGCCGGCTTAAAAGTAGGGTATTTTCCTACTTACCGCGCTTACCCTAGCATGCTTGTCTTTGGAATTGTCCTAGCCTTCTTAACAGACGGATACATCCCCTTCTTCATCCCAGGTTGCTTGGTATACACTATTGAAAAGAATATGCGTCTTGGCAAGCTTAGACAAGGACAGACTCTTTGGGAGGCTAGCTTAGTAAGCTTTAGCGGCCCCCTCACCAACATCCTTATTGCCCTGATCTTAGGTGTTTTCTACCAAGTCTTTTCCTGGGGATGGATCTTCACCCTAATCTCCATTAACTTATTTATCGCAGCTTACTCCATGATCCCCTTTCCTCAATTTCAAAAACTCAACCCCGTTGACCTCATTGTTTCCAAAAGCAACCGCTGGGGAACTTTTCTCCTTCGCATACAAGAAGGAGGCCCTGCTGGCCTACACGTCTTCATGCATAACCGTAGCTTCTTTGTCCTCACCTTTAGCCTTGTCCTCTTCTACAGCCTCCTGATCCTCCTCACCCAGACGTTCGCTTTAATCCTCTGCTTCATTTTATCCATCATTACGGCCCTTTTCTACTATTACCTCGTCGAGAAAGCAGGTTGAGTCGTTTTTGTAACTCTTTGCCGACGAAAAGGTGACTTTTTCCCGACTGAGAATGCACGAGAAAAACACAAAATTTAAATAGCACGCCCTCTCGAGAATCGACGAGAAGGGAGTAAACCTTTCTGATTCGAGGTGAACTACATATGGCACAAAAAGTAGCAAAAGCCGGCGTTAAAAAAGAAGATGGATACTTGTACTTTGTTGACAAGCAAGGTGACATTTCCCGCGCAGCCATGAGCCGCGGCGGACGAAAAAAAGGAAAAGCCAAAGCCGAAAAAGTAGCAAGAGTCGGCGTCAAAAAAGAATCGGGCTACCTATACTTTGTTGATAAGCAAGGTGACATTTCCCGAGCCAAGATGGCAAGAGGGGGAAGATAAATTTATTTTATTTTTTTGATTTTTTTTGGAAGGCTGTAGTGAGGTGATAGAATGACAGACAACTATATACTATTTAGCAATAAGGATTTTGATCCCATAGAGAGAATTCGTGAAATGCAAAGACTCCACCTCACTATATCCGCTTCTGTAGAACCCCTTGCTACTTTGTTGGGTACCGTCAAAAAGGATGGAGAAGGTTTTAAGATGCAGTACCATAATGCCGTAGAAGCGGTAAGATTGTTAAAGCAGGCTAGGGAGTGGATTCAGTTAGAGCTGACCGTTAGCCAACAGCTAAAAGAATTTTTAGACTCTGGGCCAGATCTTCCACGTTTTCCGTAATTTTTTGATTTCAAAAGCGAACGTCCATCTACCAGTTCAATGAATTTGATAGGTTCTGATGGGATCGTCGTAATGAACGTTCGTAAGCAAACTCTTTTTAACCAGTTAAGAATACCCTTCCACATGCTTCGTTACATCCAGCCCTATCTCTATCAACAAACCATCTTTGGTACGTGCAGTCAGAAAACTCTTATTTCATCTGCTTCCCAAACTCTTCTGGCGTGAATACTTTTCCTTTTAGGCCTGAAAACATGATTGTCAGTACGTCTCCACCATTAATCCTTTAATCTTCGAGAAGTCTTTTGTGTTGCGCGTTAATACCTTCTCTTTTTTTGTCAGGGCAATGCCTGCAATGAGGGTGTCAATAACGTTTATCATTTCTCCCTTCTTCATAAGGGTTCCATGCCATTCGCCCGCTCTTTCACCTGCTTTGGCATCGAGATGAAGAATGGGTTTTCCCTGCAAAATCTTGGCTACTTTTTCCTTTTCTTCTATCGATCTATTGCTTCTGAACACCCCAGTAAAAAGCTCAAAAATAGTTAAGGCAGTTGTATGAATCGGTTCATCGCGTACCAAACATTCTTTATATTTATCCACCGCTGCTGGTTGTTTATCCATCAAGTCAATCATGAAATCCGTGTCCAGAATCATTGCAGCCTCGTAGTTCTACGCTCCACTTCATCATTCATTTGCTTTCGGGTTTCTCGGACACTCTTTCTTAGCTCCTCTGCTTCTTTATGAGAGAGTATTCCGATAAGATCTGACCAAGAATCCTTTCCCGCTAGCCGGTTGACTACATCGCTGAAACTTTCTTTCGATTCTTTTCTCGCTGCAAGTCGCTCATACGCCTCCTCTGTAATACTAATGGTCTTTGTTGCCATAAAATCTGTGTATGTATGTGTATTTAAATAGTTTTCCCCTTTTTGGAAACCATTTTAAGACACGGGAGGGTTCCATTTACATGCTCCGCCATATCCAGCCTTATCTTTACCAGCAAACCATCTTTGGAACATGCGCTCAGAAAAACACTTTAGTCGTGCTACCGACAGGGATGGGAAAGACCCTTATTGCGTTGATGTTGATTGCACATCGATTGCAGAACTACCCTTTAAGTAAAGTTCTGCTCCTGAGCCCCACACGACCTCTTTGTGACCAGCATTATGAAACCTGCAAGAAGCACTTACAGATTGATGAAGACAAAGTGGTGCTGGTGACTGGTACCGTTGCACCGGAGAAAAGAAAAGAGATCTATGAAATGGCACAAGTCATCATTAGCACCCCTCAAACCATTGAACACGACCTCATCAATCGCCGCTATCCTCTTGCTGAAACCAGTCTCTTGGTTATTGATGAAGCCCACAGGGCTGTTAAAGATTATAGCTATGTATGGATTGCCAAGCAATACCAACAAAAAGCAACTCATGAGCGTATCTTGGCTTTGACGGCCAGTCCTGGAAGCGACCAAGAAACCATCCAAGAAATTATTCAGAATCTGAACATTGAAGCGATTGAAGTAAGAACGAATGAAGACCTGGATGTCAAACCATATGTCCAAGAATTGGACATACAACGCATACACGTCCAATTGCCCCCTATCCTGAAACAAATCCAGAAAACCCTAAAAGATTGCTACTCTGCCAAGCTTCAAACTCTCAAGCGATATAGTCCCCTTACTAACCTCCAATATTACACTAAAACCCAACTTTTAGCCCTCCAAGGCCAACTTCAAGGCCAAATCGCCCAAGGACATAAAGATCCAGACCTTTTCAAAAGCCTCTCCATTGCAGCGGAAGCCATCAAAATCCAGCATGGCCTTGAACTCTTAGAAACACAAGGACTGGAGCCTTTACAACAATACCTCGCCCAAATCCAAACCCAAGCACAGGCTGGCAAAAGCAAAGCCGTACAAAACCTAGTTCAAGACCTACATTTCAAAACGGCTATTCTTCAGATGGAAAAAGCCCTCTCTGAAAAACAAGAACATCCTAAACTCACCCTCCTTAAGAAGATTCTTCAAGAAGAAGTCCAGAAAAACCCATCTGCTAAGATCATTGTTTTTAACCAATACCGCGACCAAATCCAACATATGAAAAAAGAATTTGATCAACTCGGATTGAATAGTGAGATCTTTGTCGGACAAGCCAAAAAAAAGGACACTGGTTTAAGCCAGAAAGAACAAAAACAAGTTATCGATCGGTTTCGCAATGGAGAATTCAACATTTTACTCAGCACTTCCGTTGGAGAAGAAGGGTTGGATATTCCAGTTGTTGACTTAGTCATTTTTTACGAATCTATTCCTTCCGCCATTCGAAGCATCCAACGCAAAGGACGTACGGCGCGAGGAGAAAAAGGAAGAGTGATTCTTTTGACTACACAGGACACCCGAGATGAGAGTTACCACTGGACGGCTCATCACAAAGAAAAACGCATGCACCGAGTGCTACAAAGCTTCAAACACCAGTTTCAAAAACCAACCCCTAAAGAAGAAAGTTTAGAGCGATTCATCCCTGAAGGTGAAGACATCCAGATCTATGCAGACCATCGAGAAAAAGATTCTGCCTTGCTCAAAGAACTCATTGACCTAGGAGTCCACCTCAAACTTGAGAAACTGGACGTGGCTGATTATCTACTCAGTGAGCGTGTCGCTGTAGAATTTAAAGAAGTGGGAGACTTTGTCAATAGCATCATTGATGGTCGACTACTAGAACAGCTTAAGGAACTTGCCCGATACGAGCGGCCCTTACTCGTTATCCAGGGCACTGAAGACCTCTACAGCCAACGCAATATACACCCCAATGCCATTCGAGGGATGCTGGCAACTATTACTGTGAACTATAAGATCCCCCTCCTCCAAACCAAAAATCAAAAAGAAACCGCAGCCCTCTTTGCGATCATTGCCAAACGCGAACAAGAAAAACAACCTACCACCTTCACACATCACATTAGCAAACCCCTTACTGATAAAGAACTTCAAGAGTACATCGTATCTAGTTTGCCAGGCATTGGGCTCCAAGTAGCAAAACCCCTCCTCGCCCACTTTGAAACGGTTCGGAAGGTTTTCCGGGCTAGCGAGCAAGAACTCCAAGACGTTCCCTTGATCGGGAAAGGAAAGGCCAAGAAAATATCCGACGTTTTAGACAAAAGGTACGAAGACTAACTTTCTTCTGGCATTGGAGAAGCATCGTCTAAATCGTTTACTAACAACGTCTCTGTTTTCGCAATACCCTCCACAATCTGAATCTTATTCTGAATGAACTCTTTCAATTTTGAGAGGTCCTCAAACTCCACTTTCAAAACGATGTCAAATCGACCATAGACTTCATGCAACTCCTTGATGGGCTCTAACTTTCGCAAAGCTGTACTCACTAATTTAAGCTTGCCTTGACGAGTTGAAACTAACATGTATGCTATAATCATGGGAATAGAACTTACGCAACAGATTGTAAGATGTAGGCAATGTAATCCCACACTAACGTCATTACAACTAGATAGATTCCTACTACTAAGATTAGCAAGCCACCATGCTTGTCTCCCTTTTTACGGGCCATAATACCCAAGACGATCGTCACAATGGCCAATATTTCCTTTAAAAGAATTAAAGCTGCTGGAATGATGGGCAAAAGAACCAAACCTGTCGTTAACAAGCCTGCATAAGACAAGTGCTTCGCATCCATACTCCTTCTCACACTGAATCTCTTTATATAATTTTCGAAAAATGGGTGTCATGAACCTAGGACGAAATTAAAACTTCAAACTATTTAATCGTTTAACCCTCTCTGGAATAGGGGGATGGGTTGAAAGCCAACTCAATACCTGTCGCCCTGAAAAAGGGTTGGCAATGAATAACGCTGCAGTCGCTTGGTTGCCTAGACGCATCGGAATATGACGCGTGCTGCTTTCCAGCTTTAATAAAGCACTTGCCAATGGCTTACCATCCTTAAGTAACTTGGCACCGGATTCATCTGCTAGGTACTCTCTGCTCCTTGAAATGGCCATCTGCAATAACATCGCTAGCAAAGGAGTTAAAATCCCTAATACCAACAACTGCAACAAGCCTCCCCCTCGCTCATCTCGGTTCCCCCCAAACATTGCACCCCATTGAACCATGTTTCCGATGTAGGAAATCACTCCTGCAATTGTTGCTGCAATCGTGCCCACTAAAATATCCCTGTTCTTGATGTGACACAACTCATGCCCCAAAACTCCCTTTAACTCTTCTCGTGAAAGTAATTTTAATATTCCTGCCGTGCAAGCCACCACCCCATTTTTTGGATTTCTTCCTGTGGCAAACGCATTTGGTTGCTCTGAAGGGATTAAATACAACTTAGGCAAAGGCAACCCTGCTTTTTGACAAAGATCCTTGATCATGCTGTGCAGCCAAGGATGGTCTGTTGGTTTCATGGGCTTGGCTTGATACATCATTAAGACAATCTTATGCGACCAGAAGTAAGAAACCAAGTTCATTCCTAATACCAAAACTAACGCAGTCGTTAAGCCACTTTGTCCGAAAAGACTTCCGACTCCTAACACCAATGCTGAGAGCAGCCCTAGCAGAAGCACAGTCTTTAGCTGGTTATAGAACATACGTTGATTGGTGCTTTCTGATTTAAAAACCTTACTCTCACTTACCTTCATTTGCCATTAAGAAACTATATAAGAAACCGCATCTCTATTCTTCCATGCACCAAACCTTCTTTGCGTTCTTTCTTATCTTATTACTCCCCTTTTCCATTGCTCTCACATTAAAAGACTACTATTCTAACCCTCAAAAACAGATGATTTCCGAACGATATGTCCTTTCCAGTACCTATGAGCGCTCCGCACAATTTAGACCTTCCCCTATTATTTATCGCACCACTACAGAGATCCAGAACGATGTTCATCGACTCGTCCTACAACACCTTAAATATCCTATTGATAAGATACCTGCCCATGAAATTGAATGGGTTCGCCAACACCGAGAAACCCTGTATCACCCCTTACAGAAGAGAACGGTGTGGACCATCACCCTCACAGATGAAGAACTAAAAAAACTCCTCACTCGTCCCGACGTGCGAAATACCCTCGGATTTACTCCGCTTTCCTTTAAACCAACGATTTAGATCTGCGCTTTCTCATTTTATTCTATAGGTTGTATAGACATAAGGCATATAAACAAGCTCCCCTCAGAGCCCTTTATGATAGATATGCAACTTTTTGGCCTTGAGAAACACTGTGGCTTATGCGGCTATGTTTGTGAATCCAGCGACGCTTATTGCTCAGCCTGTGGAGAAAATTTAAAACAGCGAGCTGCCAATTATCGTTGATTTTTCCATCCCTTTTTAGCACTCCACCCCTACAAAGCCTTGTTTAATTTATACATGATATATAAGATTCTTAAGAAAAAAGAATTTATTTATCCCCCCACTTCTAAGGTTTTATGATAATCTTTTTAAGCCCCACTTATCAAAAAAAGAGAGATGCCCGAAACACTAAAAAAAACAACTGGCTACCTAGGCATTATTGCCCTTACTCTTACTGCGTTAATAGGGACTGGAACCTTCTTTGGAACACAAATTGCCGCCACTTATTCAGGTAATGCCAGCCTTATCGCTTGGATTTTACTTTCTTTTGTCACCATTTATGTTGCCGCCTGCTTTGGAGAACTCGTTGCCATGTTCCCCAAAAATGGAGGAATCTATGAGTACACAAAGCAGGCTTATGGTTTTTTCCCTAGCTTTCTCATCGGATGGATCAGTTGGCTAGTTGCCAACATCGGAACGGCCGTTATCATTATTGCTGCCATGGACTACCTATTCCCCGGGCCTGAACAGATGTTCCTTAAAGTTATCCTTTCAATGGGAGTCATTCTTCTTTTTAACGCCATCACCTACCGAGGCATTGAAGCCAGCAGTTTCCTACTCATTGCGTTTGCGATCATCACCCTTCTTACTCTATTAAGCTTAATCATCCCTGGCTTATTTTACATTGATCCTAACAACTACCGCCCTTTTTTGACCCATTCTTATACCTCCCTTCTTCTTACCTTATTCTTCATCCTTGAAACCTTTTTTGGATGGGAAGCTGCCAGCTTCTTAGCCGAAGAGACGCAGAACGCTGAGCGAGTTATCCCCCGCTCTCTTCTTATTGCTTCTGTCTTAGCGACCCTCCTTACCACCACATTGGTCTTTGTAACTCTAGGAATCATCCCCTGGCAACAAATCATCACAACCCCCGCTCCCCTTCTCACGGTTGCTGAAATCATCTACGGTGCATTTGGTGCCCAACTGATTAACGTCGGCATCTTCTTAACCCTTCTTGGAGCGGCGTCGAGTGCCATCGTTGGCAGCCCTCGTCTCTTACGTGCCATGTCACAAGATAAGCTCTTTATTGAGCAATTCGGACAACTGCACCCCAAGTACGGCACCCCTCACAAAGCCATCCTCTTCCAGACTACTATTACCCTCCTCATCCTTCTGGGAACCTTTGGAAGGTACAAGACCCTTCTTAGCCTACTCGTACCTTTAGCTTTAATCATGTACCTCTCCATCCTCCTGGTCATTCCCCTATTGCGCATTAAAAAACCAGAGCTACCTCGGCCGTTTCGAGTCCCGTTTGGGAAAATTGGCCCTGCACTCGTCGCCATTTTATACCTTGGAATTCTCATCACTTGGCTGATCCAAGAGCCTGCTGCGTGGTCTCAATTTAGACTCATCCTCACTTTTATCTTCTTCGGCATTCCCATCTTCATCCTTCTCGCTCTCTTCTACAACCCTGACTTCCTTATCCGTATGATCAATAGCTTTGCCCTCCTCAACCTCTGGCTTGAAGGATTCCTCCTTCCCCCACACGTGCGAAAAAAGATTTTAAACTTCTTTACCGACTATGAAGGCAAAACCATTCTTGAACTTGGAGCGGGTGTCGGAACATTAACCAAACCCCTCGCTGAGCAAGTGGGAACCCAAGGAAAAGTGTATGCTCTAGACCTCGGAGAGAAAAACATCAAACTTCTTGAGAAACGTATGAAAGAGCATGGACATCATCACGTCTCAGCCATTCACGACCCTCACCTTATCGCAAGGATACACCCCTCTATAAAAAAAGTAGACATGGCTTTTTCCGTTGGAAACCTCAGTTATCTCCAAGACCCCTCTCGCTTCCTTAAAGACCTCAACCGAGTTATGCCTGAAGGCGCTAAAATCTGCTTTGTTGAATACATAGACTTTTTTTATTTTTTACCCAACCCCTCCTGGATTACGAACCATGTTCGCCTTAAAGAACTCTTCACTGAAGCGGGGTTTTCTGTTCAAATCGAGATTTACAAAGGAACCTTCTGGAAATACCTGTTCGTATACGGCGTTAAGAGTAAAGATAGGATACCATTTATATAATCTGCTTCACTCCCTTACTTCATGTATTTAGCCAAGACCTTAAGCTTTTACAAACGCCCCGATATCCAAAAAGCCCTGATCGACCAAGCCTCCAACAAAGAAGTAGCCGTCAAGTTCTTTGACTACTTTGGCCAGAGACCCCAAACCCTTCGGTACCCTGACGATATCATGGAATCCGCCAAGCAAAAAGCCACTAGCTTCCACTGCTCTGAAGAGCTCTGGAGAAACCCTTTACTGCTTGCGACTAACTTACGCAAAGAAGAACTGGACGAGATGAGGACTGGATGGGACCTGATCCTTGACATCGACTGTGGAGTATTTGAATACAGCAAGATTGCCGCCCACTACACCATTGAAGCCCTTCGATATTGTAAAGTAGAAAGTGTGACTGTAAAATTCTCTGGCAACAAAGGCTTTCACATTGCCGTACCTTGGGAAGCCTTCCCTGAAATCTTAGATGGAACGCCCGTCTCCAAACTGTTTCCAGAGGCCCCTAAACGAATCGCAGAATACATTAAATTCCTCATCCACAAACCTGCCGCTGACAAGATCCTACAACTTGAACAACAAAACCCAGATACCATATCTGAAAAAACAGGAAAAAAACGAGAGGAGATTATTATCAAAAACGAAAAAGGAGAAATTCAACTAGACATAGAACCCTTTCTGGTTATTGACACCATCTTGATTTCTCCTAGACATTTGTACCGGATGCCTTATTCCTTCCACGAAAAAAGTTGGCTGGTGTCTGTACCCATTCCTCCCGATCAGATCATGACCTTTGAAAAACCAGATGCTGAACCTGAAAAAGTAACGGTACAACACCCTTTTTTGCGACGGGAGGTGCGAGCTGGAAACGCTGAGCAACTCCTTAGAAAAGCGTATGATTACCAACCTAAAATTGCCTTAGAAGAGAAAAAAGAAAACCATAGCGACTTCTATGAATACGCCCATGAAGCCTTACCGATTGAGACCTTTCCACCCTGCATCCAACTCATTCTGAATGGTTTAGAAGATGGCCGCAAACGTGGACTTTTTATCCTCACCAACTTCCTCTCTAGCTGCGGTTGGGGAAAAGAACAGATCGAAAAACTCATCCGAGAATGGAACCCCAAAAATCGAGAACCTCTCAAAGAAGTCGACATTCAAGGACACTTACGATATCATTTAGAGCGAAAACAAAAAGTCCTACCGCCGAATTGTGCGAACAAAGCCTACTACGTAGAAATCGGGGTTTGCAAGCCGGATAACCTCTGCGCCAAGATTAAAAACCCAGCTCAATACGCCAAACGCAAATACTTAATCCAAAAAAGCAACCAACCTAAGAAGAAGAGCAAGAATACAGGACTTCCGTCCTGAAGTTTGCCTTCTGCTGAAGCCAAACCTACAGGACTCTCGTCCTGATCTTTGGTTATTTGAACCAAAGATTTATAAATCTCTGTCTGAATAGGATACTCATGTCTTTAGCCCATCGGCCCCTACACAGTGGGAAAGAAAAAACAAGCTTTCCCTCTGGCATAGTAAATGGTAAAGGGCCCTTTACCATACGAGAAAGTTTAAAAATGCCTTCATCTTACCCTCAGATACATTCTGGGCGGGATACGGATGCAGGGAATAACCCATGAAAACCTGCCGATTCATTAAGAAGATCTTTGCTCTTGGCACCAGCCTGCTGCTCTCTACCACTGCTATTTTAGCGGATACCAAACAGATCACCCTCTCAGATTATCCTTACCCTTTTATCAGCCAAGGACAGTTTGATGGTAAAATTGTTGTCGGAAAAAATGCAGCTGCCAGTGATGTAATCGGTGCCGTAGACATTGCTGCTAGTCTACAAGGCCAAGCCATTGAAGAGATTCCTATTCCTTTGCCTCCAGACATTCCCCAAGGAGATGCGTATGAGCTCACTACCAAAAGCAACTTATTTGAGTTCCGAGAAGGCATTCGAGACGTTCTAGTCGGAGGCACCCTTGGGAATGACCAACTGGATAGCCTCAAATCTGGCACGATCAACAGCGATCAAGGCAACACACAATACAATCAATATCTACGATTTGGAAGTGGGGCGAATGGAGACTCTCTTAGCAACTGGACCCTCTATTTTGGGCCTAATGATGATCCCAACGAAAAAGTAGGAGACCACCTCCTTGTACCTGAATTACAACTAACAGGTGCCTTCTCCAACCTCAGCCAAAATGCTCTCTTTGAATACGAGCTCGAATTCCAAGATGGCCTTCGAAGTAGCATCAAAAGCAAGCGAAGTAAACTGGTTCTAAAAAGCGTCGAACAAAAAGTTTTCAACATTTTTGGGACTGATTTTTCACTTGTTGATACTACTGTTCAAGGCAGTACCAACGCCACGGATGTTACCCTTAACTTTATGGGAGGAGATGTTGTAGATCAAATCGAACAAGGAGACACTAAAGTCTACACGATTGATGGAGTGGATTACGAAATTACTGCTCTCTTCATTGCAGACCCTAGAGGTGGAGATGCCCCTAGCATTAAATTCTCGATCAACGGAGAACTCACCCAACAACTACAGCCTGGAGATGTAGATGTACTCAGCCAAGGCATACAGATCGGCGTACAAGATGTATTAGTGAGTGGGACTGGCGGACTTGTCACCTTCTTCCTAGGCGTTAACAAGCTATCCTTCAAAGACACGAATATACAAGATGCTAACTTCTCCCAAAATGTTCGCGCTGGGTCTGAACGCATTGATGGGGGATGGGTGCGCATCCTAGGAGACATGCTTGATAACCAAGGCGCTAATGCTGCTGTACAAGCTGGACAATCCCTGCGTATCGACTACATCCAATACCGCTTCCTGTCCAAAGCCATTCGGGGCACGACCAATATCTACGTGCCGCCTGGACATGGCATCCGAGAATTCCTCGACAAACCCCAAGGCATGCTTAATCCTAATTGGGACATTAAGTACACAGGATTGTACCCTGCTAAATCTCAACCCATTCGCATCAGTCCTGCAGGAGATAATGAATACCGACTTACGTTTACGAATTCACAAAACCTACAGTATAGTGTTCCATTAGCTGAAGTGAGCGAGACTACCGGCTTTAGATTTGGAAGAGGTGACACCCAAAAATTAGTCTTCGTAGAACCTTTTGACTTTACAACCAACTACACTGCTTCTGGCGATCATCTTGAAATTAGTGTTTTCCCAGTTAATCGAAAAGATTATTTCCTTATCACCAATCAACGAGCGACAGGCTTTGATCCGAATGGAATTACTCGCGCCTTCAGTTATGAAAGCATAGATACAGGCAACAAACGGATTACTTTCAATGACCTTAGTGAAGGATCTATAACTCTTTCTTATTCAGAATCAGGTAATACTGATTCTTTCGTCTTAGGGACTGGAAGCGTTATAGTTAGTGGAGTTCCTCACAATTTCTACATTGCCAATTTTAGCAATAGTACCATCCAATACCCTCTTGCAATTGACGTTGATGGAGATTCTATCATTGGAGGAGACAAAGCCCAGATTACTACTTATGGTCGAGGAGTAATTGATCTCACTGGCATAGACTTTACACTTCATAACTGGGTCAATCGGTCAAATATCACTGCTGGTAATGGGATCGTTGTCAATGTGACGGTAGACTCTTCTATACTTAACAGCGGAGGTTTGCGTGGAGGAGAATACCTTCATGTCAATCTCACTACTAAAGCAGGGCTTAATGAAATCGACATGCAAAGCATTACTTACTTTAGAAATGGAGTTAACTACAATACACTCGCCTCTGGAGATTTTCGTCGCTTCAAACTCTACCGTGGAACAGACCAAAAAGAACACTCTACAGCCGCTACTGATTTTGGCGCCATTGTAGATCAATATACGCCTGGCAATGACGTTGCTGCGCGAGAACTCATCATCGACTTCCCTGAATACCAGCGAGGAGGGCAAGTTCTCATCACAGGTGGACAGAAGAAAAAAACCCTACAAGCTAACAGCCTTTCAACAAAAAAAGTGAATCCCATCCCTGTCGGATTCAGTGTCTTAGACACGGACGCTCCACGTGTTGGAACCGAAAACATGATTGTCGTTGGAGGACCTTGCGCCAATCGAATCTCGGCAGAGCTGCTCAATAAACCTCAACCTTGCGGCAAAGGATTTGAAAAAGAAAAAGCCTTCATCAAACTCATCGAAACCGGTGATAAATGGGCGCTCCTCATTGCCGGGTATGATTCCTTGGAAACCCTTGGTGCGAGTTATGTTATTGCAGACGCTCAGAAATACGGCCTTGTCGGAAGTGAAATGGAAATTCTTGTCAAGGATTTAGATCGAATTATCGTAACACCGATCCGATGAACTGGTTTTTACTTTAGGTTTTTAGATTTCCATCCGTTGTCCCTGCACTTACACAAACTATATAAATTATATACAGAACCTTCTTTACTATGGCTCTGGTTGTGCGTTGTCCTCAATGTAAAAAAAGCATGCGATGTGATCCTCGCATTGACATCACTAAAGCCATCAAACGCTGTGTTTACTGCGGAAGATACTTTAAGATTCATGCTACCTTAGAAAAAAGCCGAATTGTCGGCCGGGACATTCGCAAATAATAGCGAGTCTCGTTAATTTATGAACTGTCAAAAATCGCCAATTAGAAAGGAATAGCGAGTTTTGAGCACACTCAGAAATATAGATTTCTGATGTTATTGCGAGATTCGCTAGTCTGCTCAGAAAGCCACAATATTGATCAAACGATTGTGCGGCTTTCTGGCATGCCAGCAGCTTTGCGCTGCTGAGCATAGCAAATCCCCTTAATACTCGAACAAAATAGGGAGATTTGCTATAACTTTTTCTTAAGAAGACCAAACTAGGTTTCCTAGCATATATCCACCGACTAGGATCAAAACAATCCCTTCCATTAGGTCCACCCGATTTAACTTGCTCACGGATAAATTAGCCCCCACCAGAGCCACTCCGATAACCAAACACACACAACCCACAAAGAATTGAAAACGGTGCTTTTTCTTCTTTCGCTGAATCATCTGTTTTCTTTTGGCATCTGCCCTATAAAAACCTTTGTCACGACTTACCTGCTCTAAAGCCTTAAACCATCTAAAACGCGAGAATTAGGCCGTATAAACCTATCTTAAACCATAACTCTTATATAGGTTACTCCGGTACTTAACTTTCTACTTACCTTTTTTTTGAGGCAGCTCTATGGCGGAAACCCACGAAAAAATCATCCCCCAAGTCATTGAAGACGAAATGAAAGCGTCTTACTTAGACTATGCTATGAGTGTCATTGTTGGCCGAGCCCTTCCAGACGTACGAGACGGCCTCAAACCCGTTCATCGTAGGGTTCTGTTTACCATGCATGAATTAGGGTTAAGACCCAACACAGCCACTAAAAAATCAGCTCGCATTGTTGGAGACTGTTTGGGTAAATATCACCCCCACGGAGACCTTGCAGTTTACGATACCCTTGTACGCATGGCCCAAGACTTTTCTTTGAGATATCCTTTGGTAAAAGGACAGGGCAATTTTGGCTGTTTTACTAAAGATACAAAAGTCCGACTTGCTGATGGAAGGGAACTTACATTTGGAGAGCTAGTCGAAGAGGATAAACTTGGAAAAAAGAACTTTACGTTCACAGTCACCGAGAATAGGGAAATCATTCTTGCTGAGATCAAGTATCCCCGAATGACTAAACAGGGAGCTCCGCTTACAAAAGTGATTCTAGA
Source organism: Candidatus Nanoarchaeia archaeon (assembly GCA_035289665.1). GTDB lineage: Archaea > Nanobdellota > Nanobdellia > Woesearchaeales > SM23-78 > JBBSWA01. The sequence continues at coordinate 4,540 of DATDWO010000017.1, read as the reverse complement.
TAACGGTCAAGAAATCAAATGCACTCCCGATCATCGCTTTATGCTCTTGGATGGTTCTTATTGTCGAGCCGAAGATCTTATTCCTGGAACATCACTCATGCCTGGTTACTTTCGCATCACACAAAAAGAAGAGAATCCCCACTTAGCTGGGTACTCGTCTGTTTTTCAACCTGTAAAGAAAACCTGGGAATATTGCCATCATCTTGCTGATATTTGGAATCTAAAACATAGCGTCTATTCACGAAGTGCTGGAAGGGTAAGACACCATCTTGACTTTAACAAATGCAATAATAATCCAACTAACATTCTGCGCATGCACTGGGGAGACCACCTTAAACTCCACTCGAAACACGCTGCACAACTGCACCAATCTGAGGAATATAGGGCTAAAATTGCACAAGGCCGTAAGCTCTACTGGAAGGACCCGCATATTCGCGATGAATATGCCAAACGTTTATCTGAACGCAACAGACAGCAATGGCGAGATCCTCTTTATCGAGATAAGAAGCGTCAATTCCTAAGTTCAGTGAATAAAAAACACCTAAAAGAACATCCCGAACTTAGGAAAGAGTTTAGCAAGCGAGCCTCTGTTACTCTCAAACGCCTATGGAAAGAATCTAAATATCGCGCGTTATTTCATGAAAAAATCGTAGCAGCCAATAAGAAGCGACTGACAAATTATACCGGCAAAGCAAAATTCCTTAGAATCTGCCATGAGACACTTGCTTACTATCAAACCTTAAATCCTACTCTTTATGAAACTGTTCGTCAAAATCAATTCGGAAAAGGATTCACGACGTGGGAAAAAGGCCTAAAGAAATACTTCGAAAATGACTCTCAAATTGTCTATGCTGCTGTTTGCCGGAATCATAAAGTTATCAAAGTGGAAAATTTAACTGAGACGGCAGACGTCTATGACCTTACGATCGAGAAGACCCATAATTTCTTACTTGCAGCAGGCGTTTTCGTTCATAATTCAGTGGATGGAGACAATGCTGCCCACATGCGTTACACCGAGGCAAAATTGGCCAAGATCTCTGAAGAAATACTTCAAGACCTCGATCACGAAACTGTGGCCTTTACTGCCAATTTTGATGGAAGCCTACAAGAACCCTTAGTTATGCCGGCTAAAATCCCCAATTTACTCATCAACGGCAGCTCTGGAATTGCGGTGGGTATGGCCACGAACATCCCCCCCCATAACCTCAAAGAGGTTTGTCAAGCAGGAATTCATCTCATTGACCACCCTGAAGCCAACCTCTCTGAGATCATGCAACACATCCAAGGACCGGACTTTCCTACTGGAGGCATCATCCTAGGACGCCAAGGCTTGATTGAAGCCTACCGCACTGGAAGAGGAAAAATCCATGTTAAAAGCAGAATGGAAACCGAGACCAAAAAAGAACGCACCAGCATTATTATTAAAGAGATTCCTTACATGGTCAACAAATCCACTCTCCTTGAACAAATTGCCGACCAAGTACGCAACAAACACATTGACGGCATTTCTGACATACGCGACGAAAGCGACCGAGAAGGCATGCGCGTGGTCATTGAATTAAAAAAAGGGGCAGAACCTCAGATCATTGAGAACCAACTCAATAACCGCACCAATTGCTCTGTAACCTTCGGCATCATCATGCTTGCACTTGTTGACAATCAACCCACCATCCTACCACTTTCCAGCCTTCTTCAACATTACCTCCAATTCCGTCGACAGGTCGTTCGCAAACGCACTGAATATGACTTAAAACAAACCCAGGAAAAAGCACACCTACTTGAGGGTCTGATTGTTGCCTTAGACCACTTAGACCTTGTGATTCAACTCATTCGAAAAAGCCCTGGAGCTGCGGAAGCCAGGATACAAATCGTTAGAGAATATAAACTTACGGAGATACAAGCCGGCGCAATCTTAGACATGAAACTCCAGCGATTGGCTGCGCTGGAACAGAAAAAGATCCGAGAAGAACACAAACAACTCCTTGAGAAAATAAAAAAATTGCAAACGATTTTAGCCAGTGAACAAAAAATACTGGACATCATCAAACAAGAACTGCAAGAACTCATCGAAACCTATGGAGATGAGCGCAGAACCCAAATTCAAGATGGAGAAGACCCTGACCTTGACGTTGAAGACCTAATTGCTCCTGAGGAAGTAGTCCTCACCATCACCCAATCTGGCTACGCCAAGCGATTGCCTCTTGAAGCGTATAAACTCCAGAATCGAGGAGGAAAAGGCGTTATTGGTGCGAGTGTAGGAGAAGAAGATATTGTTGAGCATCTTTTTATTGCCCATAGCCACTCTTATCTCTTAGTCTTTACCGACCATGGCAGTGTGCACTGGCTTAAAGTCCACCAAATTCCCGAAGCCAGTCGACAAGCTAAAGGACGCGCCATTGCAAACCTATTGGATTTAAGCAACGAAAAAATCACCACCCTCATTCCTGTCAAAACATTTGACGACTCCCATTACTTGTTTATGGCTACCCGGAAAGGCACAGTTAAAAAAACCAACCTATCCTTATATGCAAACCCTAGAAAAGGAGGGATCATCGCTCTAGGCCTTGAAGATGGAGATAAACTAGTCAATGTCATCCTAACCGACGGAAACCAAGAAATACTCATGGCGACTCGAGAAGGAATTGCTGTACGATTCAACGAAAAAGATGTTAGACCCATGGGACGAACTGCGAGTGGGGTACGAGGCATCAAAATAAAAGGACAGGACTACGTGATCGGACTTGTGCCTGCCCCTTCCAATAAGACCTTGCTTACTGTGACTGAGAAAGGCTATGGGAAGCGAACAAGTGTGGAAGAATACCGAGAAATCAACCGCGGCGGATCTGGCGTGAGAAACATTTTATGCACTGACAAAAATGGAAAAGTGGTTAGCATCAACACCGTCGAAGACAACGATGAAATCATCCTCATCAGCAAAAACGGCATCATCATCCGAGTACCGGTGAGCGGGGTTTCTGTCATTGGAAGAAATACTCAAGGCGTTCGCATCATGAAGTTGGAAGCAGGCGATGCGGTAAAGGCCGTGGCGAAGATAATGAAAGAATAAAAAAATAAATCAGCCTTTTCTCACCAATAAATATACTCAAAAGATGCTTGTCCGCTACTGCTTGAACCTTGAGCAACAGCCTGCCTTGCTGTGTTCATATTATCATTATGAGAACCTACAATTCCTCTGTTAGCGTATATAACGCCTGATTCACTCAGCCTTCCAGCCACATTTCCTTCCTGGGTTACGACTGGAATGGTTTTAGGGGCTTTCAACAAGATCACCAACGCTACCAATCGCCACAATAGCAACAATGGCTAGTAATGCAAAATTAGTACCTTTTTCATCCATGATAAGCACCTCTATGACTTTTGAGATTTGAGAAACGCTCCTTTATGAATATTATCCTGCTGCATAACTCTGAGCGATGATTTCCGCGTATGTTTTAATATTCTCTAAAACCCAAGTTTCAACCCCCGCCCCAACCACCAAAACCAATAAGGCAATCAAAAATAGAATGAAGTTATACGCAAAGACTTGATTGAAACGAACGCTCTCAAACTTTTCCAATAACACATCCTTTGAAATGACTCCCCCACTGATTGCCGCTAAAATATAGGAGAAGATCTCCAGGATTGCATGCGGAAGCACAATCAACAGAATAAGCCCAAGATAATAAAATGGGTTGGTGTGGGCGTAATACGCCGCATTTCTTGCCATCACCCCAAAAATCGTTCCCCAAACACTTGCGTTCCAAACCAAGAGGAAGATCGCTCCGTCTCCTGCTAACAAGGAAATCAAAAAGCAGGCGATCAAGACCCATAGGTTATTGAAGAAAATACTCTCAAACAACCCTGCAGAACTTGAAGACAAGATAGCCTTCCCTGAAGCTCCTCGCATCTCTAACTGCTCCCGGAACAAGTCATTCACTTGTAAGCTCGGAAGCATGATTGCTGCCAAGGCATACACCACGAAAACCCCTAATAAAATAAATAAGTATACCTTCATAAAATCAAAATTATCTGAAATGAGCTTCCACAGCTTAAATCGCTTTTCTGAACGCTCCTGACGCTCCTCGATAGAGAAGATTTTGTATAATTCCGGGAGAAGCATCATGGACGTTACTGCGACGGCTACCAAGGCGGGATCTGCAGGGAATAAGAGCTGAGCGATTACCAAGCCAAAAACAGTGTAGCCTGCACCTAAAAGAAAACCATAGCGCGCCTTCTGCTCCAACCAAGATTCTGGGAATAAGTGCTCTAAAACCATGCTCAACCCCTTTTCTCTTCCTTTAAAATGACGATATATAAATCTTTCCCACACAAGCTTTATAAAAGAAGAACTCTCGAGAATAAAGGGTGGAACTATTCGGGGAATAAAAGGTCAAGTTACGTTGTATGTTATCTTAGGAATACTCCTCCTCTTCTTCATAGGCACCTATATCTATGTACGTGGCCAGACTACAAAACAAGAGCTGGACACTTCCTTAAAACAAGCCCTCGACCAAGATGAGCCTAGAAAGTTCATCGCACG
>DATDWO010000016.1:0-5311 GCA_035289665.1 Candidatus Nanoarchaeia archaeon | reverse complement strand
CCGGTTCCTCGTTCAATGACTCGGGTACAGAAATCGCATCTTGCCATAAGTCACCTAGTTTTGTCCTCGTCCGCTCTTGGCGAGGTCTCTAGCTTCGAATTCAGTTTCTCGTAGCATTAAGTGGTCTCCTACTTTGATGGGGCCTTTGACATTGCGCCGGATGATCTTGTTTTTATCTCGGCCATCTAGAATGCGGCAGCGGATTTGAATGGCTTCTCCTCTCGTTCCCGTGCGTCCAACCACTTCTTCGACTCGGGCAGGCCAAGCAATGCTAAAGAGGTTAGGATTTTTTCGTTCGGCAGGAGCGCCTGTTTTCTCTCCAGGTTTTCCACTGGCTTTATCCGGGGCAGGTTTGTTAGGCGCAGCCTGGACAGCAGCACCTTCTTTAGGATGGGCTGGAGCTCCCTCTTTATTGCTGGGAGCAGCTTCTTTAGGAGCTGCTTTTTGAGTAAGCTGTTTGGCAGGAGCAACAGCTTCAGGGGATGCTTTCTTTTCTTCCTTGGGTTTTTGGTTTTCGCTCATTTTGCAGATAATTCTTTAACGAGGTCTTTGGCTTCGCCTTCTTTGGTGATGGCAATGGCCGCAGTGGGCACGCCTAGGCCAGCAGCAGCGCCAAGTTCTTCTCGGCTGGGTGCTTCAACGCATGGGATGCCTTTTTCTTTGCAGAGTAAGGGGATGTGCATGGTGATTTCAGGCGGGGTTACGTCTTTGGCAATAACAACCAATTTAGCAGTGCCTCGCTCAATGGCTTTGGTGGCTTCGTTGGTGCCTTTGCTGATCGCGCCGGTTTTCTTGGCTAGTTCAACAGCTTCGTATATCTTTTCGCTCATAGGAATCCTCCGGTAAGAATCACTTACCTCATTCAGCCTTGAATCATTCAGGCATCATTAATCATGGGTATCTCTTGAGATCCGGAGCTTATTTATAAAGCTTCTCTTTGGTGAAAGCGAAGTTCAAGACGTCAGTCTTGTAGCTTTGGTTCGACAGAATCGAGGTTCAAAAGGGTAGTTTTGTGACTTGATATACAGATCAGGCAAAGAGTGCATCAATTTTTCTGACCAGTTCCCAGTCTTTTTCCGTAACTTTATGTTCGCTGTGTGTGCTTAAGGTGATCTTAACTTTATTATAAGAGTGAACCAACACATCAGGGTGGTGGTTCATCTGTTCAGCTAAAGGAGTGATTTTGTTGACAAATTCCACGGCCGCTACAAAGGTAAGAAAGCTAAATTCCTTGGTAAGTGTATCTTCTTCTTTCCATTCACTCATCTTGCAGCTCCTCTAGATCTTTCTCATCAAAGTTTTTCCAGGCTTTCTCGGTATAAACAATCCTAGAGCCTGCGCTGTCCCAGAGCAGCAATCCAGAATACTTGTCTTCGCCGTAGTGTAAAATAACGTTGGGTGGTGGAAAGTAGCTCGTTGGCAAGTTCTCTTTGACCATTTGTGGCGTTAACCGGGCAGGGTCTAGTTTTTCCGCTTCTATTTTCTTGCCTAAAATCTTAAGGGCCGTTAAGATCTCTTCTTGCCCGCTGTAATGGAAGCACAAATTCAAAAAATGTCCGTCATAGTCTTTGGTTTTGTCCAGGCATTGTTTTAATAGGTCCACTAAGTCCGGGTCTGAGTCGTACCAGTTGCCTAAGATAAAAATGCGGGTTTTGGTTTGGGCAATCAACGGATTTCGTAGCAGCCCTGCCACATAGTTTTTTAGGAACAGTAAGTGTTTTTCGTAGGGGGTTAAGTTAATGGTGAGAACCGGAATGTCATTCTTGATCTGGTACTGATATAGGGTGTCCAGAATGTGTTTATGGCGTTCCATATCTTGAGGCTCTAAGTGGATAGTCCCAGGATGCAGTGCCAAGTGTAGGAGTTTCATGAGTGTGAAGGTATAATGGGGTGAATGGAGTTAAATATATAAATGCTCACTTGGCAGTCTCAAAATGGATGTATTGTTGGTTTTGGCAGGGGTTTTCTTATTCTTCGCTTCTTGGTCGGATCTGAAGTCTCGTGAGGTTCCGGATTGGTTGAGTTTTTCGCTGATCATCTTGGGTCTGGGGGGTTCGTTGAGCTATGCATTACTCTTAGGGGAATGGAGTCGTTTCTTGTATTCAGTCTTGGGTTTCTTGGCAGGTGTCGTTTTTGGTTTGGTCATGTTTTATACAGGGCAGTGGGGGGGCGGAGATGCGAAATTGGTGATGGGTCTGGGTGCGGTGTTTGGCTTGTCTTGGCATCATTTCCCGCTCTTGGTGGTTTTCTTGATGTTGACCATGGTCGTTGGAGCGGTTTACGGTGTTTTGTTTGGTTTCTTCCTGGCCATTCGAAACTGGGTGGTGTTTAAGAAAAGTTTGAAGGAGTTCGTGGCCCTGCCCAAGGTGATGGCAGTAAGAAAGTTGGTCGTAATGGCCTCGTTGTTCTTAGTAGTCTTTGGTCTTTGGTTGCCTTTTCCTTTCCGTTTCTTGGTCTGGACGTTGGTGATCTTGGGTTTGATCGGTTATTATTTAGTTTTGATGATGAAAGTTTTGGAAAAGACCTGCATGGTAAAACAGTACCCTGTTTTCAAGCTCACAGAGGGGGATTGGATTTTCAAGGAGGTAATCATTCGAGGTAAGAGGGTGTGTGGCCCGAAAGATCTGGGTATAACCTTGGAGCAGATCGCAACCTTGAAAAAATTAAAGGCAAAGCAAGTCTGGGTCAAGGAAGGCGTTCCCTTTGTGCCCAGCTTCTTCATTGCTTATATCTTAACGCTATGGAAGAGCGAGTGGTTCTTAAGTTGGTTTTTTTAATCGAGAACTCCTAATCCTTGGTAGGGGTCGAAAGGATATTCTCCTTCTAAGTCATATTCGGGCGTACACGTTCGAGGTTCAATCTTCAATCCAAAGGTGTCTACGATGTTTTGGTAAGTGATGGCCTGGATCTTATTATCATCGAATCCTTGCCTCTTCAGCCAGCGAATGAATTTAGGATACTTCTGCAAATTAGTAATGCCAGACATGTAGGGGGTTCCTACTTTCTCTTCCAATGTGTGGGGGGCATGGTCGGTTTCAATCCAGTTGATTTTTCCTTGTCGTAAGAGTTCAAGCAGTTCAGTGTTCATGCCCCGTGGTCGTAGAGGTGGATTCATTTTGAGGATCAGTCCATAGTGAGATGCCATTGCAGTGTAGTCTAATAGGAGGTGGTGGGGGGTAACGCCACAAGTAACGTTTAGCTCAGTCTCCGCGTAAGCAATGTGAACAGACTCAGGAACAGAGACATGGGCAATATGCAGAATGCCACGATATCTGGCTTGTTTGGCTATTCGTATCTGATCTTTGACTGATTCCACTTCAGCTTCAGGTGGACGAGCATAAGCATGCGTGATAGGGTCTGTAGGATTCCAATCCTGGCTACCATCTGGTTTCTTTCGAATCAAACTTTCTTTTTCACAGTGTACCACTATAACTCGATCATAGCCTTCATGAGAAAGGGTCTCATAAATTCGGCCTTGGTCTTCTTCCGTAATCACGCCGATGTTACCAACGCTGTGACCAGCGTAGAGTTTGAAACCAACTACTTCTGAATGTTTGCGAAAGGTTTGTACGGCTCGCTTGACTTGTTCCGGATTGGCCGTAAGGGCCATGTAAATTCCATATTGAACAGGGGAATTGGCTCGTTGCGCGAGGGCAAGCCGTTCTAAGACACGTTCTTGCGTAGTGACAGGTCGCGCTGTATTGGGCATATCAAAGATCGCGGTAAACCCTGCTCGTTCTGCAACGCGTAAAGCATGTTCAATCGTTTCTTTAGGGGATTGTTCCTCATCGCGACAGTGTACATGGGGGTTGATGAACATAGTGTCACGTCGATTTCCGTTCAGCCAATTTATAATTAATTCGAGGAATGCAATACATGTCTTGTACAATGGCAGTGGCCATTCCAACAACAAGATTTCGGTGTCCTTGGTGCCTCTCAATTAAGTCAGTGAGTTCTTCGACTTTTTCAGCAGAGTCAATTCCTCCAGTGGCCATAAGGTGAATTCCGGTGGGAGCAACTAGATTCACCATTTCTCGCGTTCTAGCATAAATGGGAGGGCCGCTGATTCCTCCACTACCTACATGAATCCAAGATCGGGGGATGCCTGCTTCTTCACATCTTCGTTTGGCAGTATTGCCTAAGTTTAAGTAAGTTTTAGGAATGACTTGAAGCTCGTTTGCAAAGGCCAGTAGCTGCTTATCCTCCATATCAGGAGAGAGTTTCACGCCAATGGCAGAAGAGCTGTGCTCGCGCATAAAATGCAAAAGGCCATACAATCGAGAAGGGTCATGAGCCATAGCCCAAACTTCAGGAGTGGCAGGACTGCTGATGTCCAATTCAAAATAAGTAAGAGCGATTTGCGCGGGGGTTAGTGTAGAAATGATTTTGAGAAACACACGCCTGTATTCTTCCGGGTTATTGCCGCCTAGGCTGATACCAATCGGTTTGTGGTGACGGTAAAGGTCAGCTTGGTCGAGTTCATCCAGACTTTTGCCAAGGCCTGGGCCTGGAAAGCGCATGGCATTGATCAATGCAGAATGCCCATCAATTTGAATTTCTTGGATTCTGGGACGAGGATTTCCTGAACGAGCTTCTTCCCAGAGTGTTTTTACGCACCCTCCTCCAAGGCCCAATTGCATCCATAGATCAATCACGTTCATGTCGCTTTTGAACGATGCTAGGGTTAGTGGGCTGGGAAAATGAAGATCGTAAAGTTGAACGCCAATTCCTTGAGGGATGGAGAAGCGATACGTCCATCGGGGGAGTTTTTTGAGGAGACGGTCTCCCGTTTCAATCACTTCTTCTAGGTCAGGTGGCTCTCCACATAAAGCGTGTTTTTCAAGGTTGTGTTGAATAAGTTGAGAGCGTGCTTTTCGGTATAGGTAAGAAAATATTTCTGCTTTGTCTCGTTCAAGCATGAGTTAAGAACTTGAGTTTTCTTTATAAAATTAAGGATGCTCTAAGGTTTCAATGATTATAAGTATTTAAAGAAGAGACTTGTTCAACTGGATATGCCTCGTTTAGAGTTGGAAAAACCGACATTGAAGGATATTATAGAATCGACTTATTTTAGAGCTCGAGTAGGAGAGATTCGAAGCCGTACCTTTGAGGATCTAGAAACGTATGGCTCCTATCAAAGGGTTCGCGAATATGGATTCACGGTTGAGGCGAGCAGAGAGGGCATATTTATTAGTGATGTGGTTCGGGGAAGAACGCGTTCGATAACTCCGCACGCGATCTTCAACTCAGGAGAAGGTGTCATTTTAGTGGATGTGCACTCGCATAAAATATTAGGGGGGCATTATGCGCT
>DATDWO010000015.1:0-18655 GCA_035289665.1 Candidatus Nanoarchaeia archaeon | reverse complement strand
ATGCAGGGGCCGAGAGTACGTCAGGTCTGAGCGAAGCGAAGACCTGACGGTGAAAGGCCCCCAAGGCTTTTTCTGAAATAAGCCTTAACAAGTTCAGACTGCACGGCGAGTTGAACGATCTCAGTGGATGTTTTTGCTGTTTATCGCCGCGCGAGATACGGCAAGCCCGAGCCAAGAGGGCTTGACGAGTGAGCGCGGCGGCCAGGGGGATTATAAGGGGGGCGCAAAGACCCCCTTATTTCATAGAAGGCTTTGAATATCCTTCTTTTTGTGTCCTTTGTCAAGAACCTACCAGTCAAAAGCTTGTTGAATAAGTGGTTCTTGAGCATGATCAGAATTTCACGCAAGTTACGATCCATATTGTGAAATTATGACATTTCAAAGCACTCTATTAGGACTGTCAAGAACCGCCAATCTTGGATGGCATAAGCAGTTCTTGATCATGCCGGAAATGTTTTGGACATTTCCGAGCATTTGAACTATTTTATGGGGTTATTCAAAGTCCTCTATAAACTCAGGTTCTGTTGGAGTTACGTTGGGTTAAGGGGTTCTTTTAAGCCTTGCTAAAGAGTTAATAATTTGTTTTTCTTTTCAGTTGTATGGATGAAAATGAGGAAGATTTATCTTTGGTTTCAGTTGGAAATTTATTAGAGAATCTACTGAGCAATGTAGACAGAAATGATGGGGATTTCGAAGTGTAACACTTTAGTGTTGTTTATCTCTTGTCTTATTCGACGGTATTGTCGAAACTATCCAAATTAAGCACAGGCGTTGTCGACGGTATCAACAACACTTGTCTAGGACAGTTCGGGGATTTTAGTAGAGACACGCGGCATCTTTTTGATATGATGAATGTGGTACAGGATATCTACGGTGCAGAGCAGGTTCGTCCATATGTCTGTCGGTTTGAGGCGATCATTGCTGAGAAAAGGGTGCGAGAAGGAGTCAAATAATTAATTAAATAGGTATCTGATTAATCCCACATAATTCTTGGGCTTCTTCGCTGATGGTTTTCACTTTGGCGGGTGGCAGTTGGAGGATTTGGCTGAGTTCGGGCAGGGATAGTTGTGCGAGGGTTTTGAGCAGGACCACTTTGCGGTCTAAGAGAATAGAGAGGGTTTCGGGTTCTAGGCTTCGTAATAACGTAATAGGGTATAGTTTATAGCGTTCAATGTTTTCTTCAAGGCTGTCTCCTTTGGGGTACTTCCATCCCATGAGTCGCAAGCCCACTCCGCGAGCGTATCGGATGATGCTCTCAGAAAACGTAGTATTGGTGACCAGCATGGGTTGGGTAAAATATTTTTTGACTTCTAGAAATCGGGCCCATACGTAAAGTGCTGTTTGGATGTGGCAGCCATTCCAAGGTTGTAGGTGGTGTTTACATTCCACCATAAGTTTCTCTCCCGGTTTTTCAGCCACAACATCAATTTCATGGCTAATGTAGATTCCTCGGACTTGTTGGTCAGTCAGGGTCGTGTAGCCTTTGCTTTTGAGGATCTGTGCTATATACTCTTCAAAGGCAAATCCTGCCGGGCCCATGCGTAGAATCGCATTTTTAAGGTCGAACTTGTCAGCAAGCGTTGGAGTATAGCGTCTGAGTTCGTGAAAAACAAATCGGAAGACCTCTTTGGTAGTAATGCCGTCATACAGCTTCCTTCGCAATTTTCCAAGGATTTCATGTGCAATGTTATGGCCCGCTCCGGCGTTGAGCAGGCTTCGCCGGATTTTGGCTTCCTCAAATTCTTCGATTTGGCCATTGAGCTTGCGGATGTGGATCATGAATGCTTACGGGAAAGTTCTTTTTAAATAATCTTTGTTTGAGGTGTAAGTATTTAAAGAAAGTCTTTTTTCAAGGAGGTATGTCGGACGATTTCATGACTTACCCGTACGGGGGATTTGATGCGCATGCAGAAGTTATGGCAGTTGAGTTGGCTTTTCTGAGGTGTGCAAGAGTGGAAGTTCCTGTCCCCGTTTTGCAGGCGAGAGTTCTTTCTTTAGTGGGTGTTTTTACGCAACACTTGTCTTCTCTAAAAAAGGCAAGAGTGTTGGATGACGTGGTGGAGTCCATGGTGGTGATTGGGGAAGCGCATCGCAGGCCAGATGATTTTTCAGATCCTTTTTGGTATGTGGAGAACGTCAGCTTAGGGTTTCAGCTAGGTATGTAGATGATTTGAATGCAGTTCAAGTGGTAGAAGGGTGTTTGGAGGAGAGGGGGTATTTAGATCGTGCCATTATTTCAAAGTTGGGGCACGACTTATTGCCTTGGCGCAGGGTGTTGAAAAATGCAGAATTAGCGGCAGACGCCGTGGCTGCTATGTATTTGGATCGCTGTCATTCGTATGGAACATTGGACAAAGGAGATGACCGGCGATTGTGGGTGTGTAAGAAGTTACCTGACCTGGTACAAGGAAGAAAGACAAGAGGTGTTGCATTCAGGTTGGGCAATGAAGCAAGGTTGTTGGAAGATAGAAAGCTAGGGGCTGGTTTGCAGTTCATTTATGATATGACTCAGAAAGGATAATTTCTAGATAATTATTTAAGCCTCCACAATCAAGAACCAGGATGAAGTTCAGTCGGATGCTCGTAATCAGTCGCCCTTTGCTTTGGTTGGTAACGGGGTTAATGTATTTAATCGGAATAGGGAATGTAAAAAACTTCTCTGCATTATCTTTTGTCGAATTCTTGTTCTTCCTGTTTCCGCTTAATTTTTACTTGTATGGGTTGAATGACATACACGATAGAAAAAGTGATCAAATCAATCCTAGGAAAGGAGGGGTTCATGGAGCGTTACTTGATATGAAAGAAGCAATAGAGCTAAAAAAGTACGTTTTTGTCCCTCCGGTCTTGTTTTTAGGAATAGCAGGGCTGAGTAAGAACTTGGAGCACTTTTTAGTTGGGTTGTTGTTTGTGGTGCTTGCTTTCGCTTATTCGCATCCAAGCTTAAAGTGGAAGGAGGTTCCTTTTCTGGATGTAGTGACGAGCAGTGTGGGTTATTTTTGTCCGGCTCTTCTAGCCTTCACGTTGCAGCATTCCTTGTCAAATTTGACTCCAGCCAATATGGTATTAATACTTCCGGTAGCAGGATTTCATGCGCTAACGACGTTAGTGGACCTTGATTGTGATCGAAAAGCAAAGATGAATTCGGTTGCGGCATTTCTTGGAAAAGAGAAAACACTGCTCTTCATAATGGGAATGAGCTTAGTGCCGCTTATTTTTTGGAGAACGGCTCTTTTTATAGGCGAGTTTATCATCATTATGATTGGATGTATGTTATTGTTATTTTTGAGGGGAAAAGATTACCAGAATGCCTTACGGGACGCGGGTGTTTCATTTATGACAATCTGGGTTGTAGATTTGTTGTATTTTTTCATCTCAGCTAATCTATAATACTTAGAGCATCCGATCCAGTTGTGCAATCACTTCTTCACTGTGTATCTTTTTCATGCATTGCACGCCAATGTGGCAATCCACCACTTTAGCGTTATGGATCGAAATGCACGGGCTGCAGGGTAAGTTCTTATAGAATACTTGGTTTTTAGGCCTTAGAGGTCCATACAGTTTAGGAGTTTCAGGGCCGAAGAACGCCAATACAGGTACGCCCATAGCATTTGCCATATGAACCGGTCCAGAATCATTGCTGAGGACAAACCGTGCCTTTTCCAGTAAATAGCAGAGTTGTTTGACGTTCTTAGTCTCTCCAGCAAAGTTGAGGATTTTACTCTTGTTCTTTGCGAGTTGGCGGCACTGTTCTGTATAATGTTTTTCCAGGGGTCCGCCAATCATAACAACGGAGAGTTTGTGTTTTTGTACGATATGGTCCATAACAAATGCAAACTTTTCAGACCCCCATCTTCGTTCCAGGGCCAAGTTGCTCGTATTGACATTCACAACACAATAGGTTTTAATCTTGTGTTTTTGGAGGAGTTCTTCAACCATTTTCTTATCAGGCGAGGGAATAAATGGCTTTTCAAGGGTTAAGCTGGGCTTAGCAATGCCCAGGGGTTTCAACACTTCAAGAAAACTTTCGGTAATATGGCCATATTCATGATAAGGGACTCGGATGTCAAACAGTCCGCTGCGTCCTTGTCCTTTAGGGTCAAAGCCAATAGTGGCTTTAGCGCCGCTGAAGTAGCTGAGTAAGGCGGTAAATCGGGCAATGATTTCCAGGTCAATTACAAGGTCTAGTTTTTCTTTTCGAAGGCGGTAAAGCAATTTTAATCCATCAAGGGCCATCTGGAAGAGGTTTTGGATGGGGAAGTAGATGATTTCATCGAAAAAGTCGTTGCCATCATACAGCCCTTTATTGGAGCTCATGGTCAGAAAGTAAATCTTCGCATGGGGGTGTTTCTTGCGTAGCGCCCGAAAGGTAGGGCTACAGAGTGTGATGGTGCCTAAGCCCCACATCTTGATGATAAGAATCTTCTTGACGTCGAGTTTTTTGGCATCAAACTTCTTGCGCTTCGCCCACTTCACGAACTGTAGAAAGCGGCAGATCGGAATTCCCACTTTACGGTCTAAGAACCGGATCGCGTTGATATGCATATGGAATGTATAAGGCGGGCTTTTATAACGTTTACGACTCTTATGTAAGATCTTTCTTTTCATCTATCTTTCTTTTAGAGAATGGATCTCCTTTTTTAGAATCTGGTTGGTGAGCTCTGGCTCTGCTTTTCCTTTCATTAATTTCATGATCTGTCCGAGTAAGTAATGGTAGGCCTTTTCTTCTCCTTTCAAATAGTCCGCAACGGCTTTCTTGTATTCTTTTAGCACTTGTTTAACAACAATTCTTATTTCATCTTGTGAGGTAACTTGACCTAGATTATGAGTTTTAACGTACTCAGTAGGGGAAAAGGACTTTTCCACGAAGCGTTCCATAAGCTTATGAGCGGTTGTATCAGATATCGTTTTGGTGGTTACTAGCTCTAAGAGTTCAATGAGCTGATTTTCGCTAGATTTTATGTCCTTAACTGTATTCCTCGATATTCAATAGATTTTTCATCATCAACCATCCTACCAAGAATTATATACAGCCCTACAGCACAAAAAACGCGCTTTTTTTCCTGATTTTACGGTCGGCAAAAAATAGCTATCGACGGAACTTAATACATACTGATTGCCGAAAACTATTTAAGTTCCAACTGATTACCAGTTATAAATCCTTGTTTTCAGGGATTTGGTCGCTGCGGGCGGGAATCGAACCCACAATCCGGGACGGACCTCGTTTTTCAGACGAGTGAGGGTCGCCAATCCCCCTTGCCGCAGCTTTTACCTCTTCTTTTCGGATCTGCCATTTATTATAAAGGTGCTCACTTGTTTTTCGGTGTTTTTTCGGAGAAAACGGAATCTTTTCGGATAAAACGATAGATTTACTATTAAATCATAAATCATTTGTCACTAGCTACTTCGGATGGATCAAATTCAACGTCAAATGATATGCTTCTAAGAACTGCGTCTTAAATTCAGGCCAGCTTCTCAAGTTTCGGAAGCGATTCCAAACATACCAGGGTCTAAAATAGAAGGTGATGATCGCTCTTCGCCGTAGTTTAGAAACTTGTTTCTTGGTCAGGTACTTGCTGCCCATGGCTACGAAAGTGCCTGCTTGGTCCATGATCTGAACATCTTTAGTAATCAGCTTCTCTTCCAGTGCTTTCTGCCGTAATCCAGTTCCCATCCTAGGAACGGCAAAGTTGAAGCTGGCATAGTCGCATTTCAATTCCTTGGCGAATTCAATCGTTTTCAAACAATCTTCTTCGTTCATTTCAGGTACGCCAAGCAAGAAGGTGCCCATGGTTTTGATGCCGACTTTTCGAGTGATCGCAAAGGTTTTCCGGACTTGATCTGTATGGAATTCTTTGATGTAGATGTCGAGCAATTTATTGTCGGCAAACTCAACGCCGAACATGATGGTGTCACAGCCGGCTTGTTTCATGAGTTTCAGGGTAAGTTCGTCCATGACATCCACTCGACTGAAACAGACCCATTGGAAGTCGAATTTTTCTTTGATCATGGCCTTACACAACTCCTGATTGATGGGTTTATGGACGCCAAACGTCTGGTCGCTAAAGTAAATGTACCTCACGCCCATTTTCTTCAACACACGCATTTCGGAGATGATCTCAGAAACTCTACGGAACGTGTAACCTAGGGTGCTCATGATGCAGAAGGTGCACTTGTAGGGACAGCCATAGTTGGTTAGCATGGTTGCCATGGGGTAGCCCGTTGCAAATGGGTAGCGATAGTTCTTCCCAATAAACAGGTCTTGTCGGGGCATGGGTAAGTTCCAGTCTCCTCGTTTACTGCTTTCCGGCGCAGTCTTGATCTCTCCTTTCTTATTGCGGTAAATCAAATCCGTAATCTTATCTTCGTTGCCTTGTAAGTAATTCAAGACCCCGTCGGTTGAGAAGTTGAGCACAACGGCATTGAGCCATTTGTGTTGTTGGATTTTTTCATGTCCGTTTTCTTTGAAGAGGTCGGCGCTTCCAATCATTACCAGGCCTTTCTTCAGCTTAGTTACTTTCTCTAAAAAAGGTAGATCCTCATCCCAAGATACAGAGCCTGTGAGGAAGAGGATGGCGTAGGGATTAGTGGCTTTAATCTGCTTCAGGCATTCAGCCTCGCTAATCTCATCTACGATGCAGTCGATGAGTTTTACATCGTACTTCGTAGAAAGCCACCCGCTTTGTGTGAGCAAATCAACAGGCTGGGGATAGTAATTGGCCTTAGAAACCTTGCTGCAGTAGTAGTCCCGGATGTACATCTTGCGTCCAGGCGGGTTGAGTAAGAGTACGGTTTGCTTTGCTTTAGGCATCCTCTGCAAGAGGTCGAGGCAGTTTTAATAGTTTATGGTAAGATGGAAAGCCTTAAAAAGGCCCTTTAAGGTTGTTTTTCAATATATCGTTCATGCCATAATTGGAAGTTCAACAAGCACCATAGCTGTCGAGTATAGAACAGTTTGCTATCATTCAGGCGATCAAAGACTTTTTCAATGTACTTGGGTTCAAAATAGCCTTGTTTTTTGAGGGTTTTTTCATCCAAAATACTGTGAGCGTATTCTTTAAGGCCATCGTCCATCCAGCTGTCAATCGGTACAAAGAAGTGTGTTTTTTTGCGTTGCAATACTTCTTTAGGGAGGGTGTTAGATAAGGCTTTGCGTTGGATCCATTTTTCCGTCATGCCATGGAGCTTGTAGGAAGAAGGAATGCGTCCAGCGAACTCAACAACGTTGTAATCTAAGTATGGTTCTCGAGCTTCAATGCTCGCAGCCATTGTGCTCTTGTCCACTTTCATGAGTAAATTTTCAGTTAGCATGACTTGATTGTCAAAGTAGAGCATATTGGCCAGTAAGTCTTTGTGTTGGAAGTGTTGTTTGGAGAGGATCTGTTCGGGAGTAAAGGTTCCAAGTTTTTTCTTTACACGTTCGCTGAGGACTTGTTGTTTTTCTTCTTCGTTGAAGTGACCGATGACTTGAGTGTAGGCTTGAAGATCAGAGGGGTTTTGCAAGAAATTTGAGACTCGCTCGATACCAGCTTTGCCGAGCGAAGAAGCGTATCGAAAGGCCTTATCCAATGCCCAGGATGGGGCTAGCTGAACGCCTAATTTCAATGCACTGCGGACAATCGGGTGTCGGAAATATTTTCCTTTCATCATCATAAACTTGTATTGAGGATAGCCGGCAAATTGTTCATCTGCTCCTTCTCCGGTCAATACCACGGTTACTTTCTTCTTAGCTTCTTTAGAAAGCAGATACGTGGGAATGCTTGTAGGGTCGGCCATGGGTTCGTCCATATGGTATACAATCTTAGGTAAGATCTTGGTGGTGTCTGCATGAACCCAAATTTCATGATGATCGGTATTAAAGTGATCAGCAGTGAACTTCGCCATACTAAGTTCATCGGTGTAGTGTTTTTCTCCAAATCCAACAGTAAACGTCTTAACATTCTCAATGCCGAGCTCGCTCATAAGGCCAACGATGCCGCTGGAATCAATCCCACTGCTTAAGTAAACACCTAGGGGTACATCGCTCATCATGCGTCGCTCAACAGACTTAAGTAGCAAGTCATGAAGCTGTTTAGCATAGTAAGAAACTAGTTTTCCATCTGTATCAGGGTCAATGACTTGTTTCCAGTAAGGTTTGATCGTTAATTTCTTGTTTTGTAAAATCAGCGTGTGTCCGGGTGCTAGTTTGAAGATACCTTCAAACATGGTTTCAAGGGAAGGGTTGCATCGAAAGCTTAGGAACCAGCTAAGGCCTTGCAAGTTAACGTTGCGAGCAACAGGATGTTCAAGGATGGCTTTGATTTCGCTGGCAAAGATGAATTTTCCATTCTTCCAGTAATAGTACAGAGGTTTAACGCCCATTCGGTCCCGTGCAAGGAACAAAAGTTTTTTCCGAGCATCCCACAAGGCAATGGCAAACATGCCGTTGAACTTCTTGACACAGTCCGTTCCCCATTCTTCGTAGCCGTATGTGATAACTTCAGCGTCTGTATTCGTGACAAATCGGTGTCCTTTCTTCTCCAATTCACTACGCACTTCCTTAAAATTATAAATCTCTCCGTTAAACATGACAAATACATCTTGGTCTTCGTTCGTAACGGGATACAGTCCTTTTTTCAAGTCAATGATGGCCAGGCGATCCATTCCCAGACTGACGCCTTTGTCATGGTAGTACGCCCGATCGTCCGGTCCTCTGTGCACAATTGAGTCGCACATCTTTCTAGTAAGGACTTTGTCTTCCCAGTTAAAGCCTACAATGCCACACATGGTGATTTAGAAATGATTCGTCTTTAAATAAGTGGCGCTCGACAAAAGGGGGTTATTTAAGCAACAGGATTCTGCCTTTTAAAGCTAATAGGGCAGATTCTGGGCTCTCAAAAACTGTTTTTTGCAGTTTTTGAAGAGTTATGTTTTTAAATTAGGCGCAGATTCATTGTAAATGCAAATTAAAGGAGTTGTCTTTGACTGGTCAGGTACGTTAAGCGATGACCTTAGATTGGTTTATGAAGCAGCCATGCACATTTTTGATCGTCTGCACAGAAAACATCCTTCTTTTGCCGAGTTTAAACAGGAGCTGGTAATTCCATATATGGATTTCTATCGGAAGTATTTTCCCCGTATGAAAAAAGCGGATCGAGATCGTTGGTTTTTAGAAGCCATTCAGAAAGTAGGAGAGCCAGTCCCCTTTGCAGGGATAGATCGGTTGCTGTGGAGTTTGAGGGAGCAGGAAAAGCGCTTGGCGGTGTTAAGTTCAGTCCATCAAATTGAGTTATTGAGCGAGGCAAGCCAGTATGGATTTTTGGATCACTTTGAAGAATTAAATGGGGGGGTTCATGATAAAACAGAAGCGTTAGCTGAAATAATGGATCGCCGCCGGTTGATGCCTCAAGAAGTGGCTTATGTAGGAGATATGGTTCATGACATCGAGGTAGGAAGGCAAGCGGGGGTTATTACCGTAGCAGTATCTTGGGGGTATGATTCAAGAAAAAAATTGTTAAATGCTCGTCCAGACCATATCGTAAATTCAGTGGAGGAGTTGGAAAGCCTGTTGAATAGTTAAAAAAGTCGTAAATCTTTTCTTTTTTGTCTAAATAATTCGCTTAGCCAAAAATATTTCCGGGCAGGGCGGAAATTTTCCGATTTTCGTTGGTTCATTCTTTTAAAGGAATCACAGCTGCGTATTGGAATGTATAGAATTACTATATGTACAAAGAGGGCGCAAAGAGAGTTTGAGAAAGTATTGCTTTTAAGGTCTTCTATTACAGAAAAATTAGAGCGATTAAAACAAGATCCAAGAAAAGCATTAGAAGCGCATAAATTAAAGGGTAAATGGGAAGGATTTTGGAGTTGTTATAGCAAATCTCCTTAATTTTGGAACAAGAAAGGTAGATTTGCTATGCTCAGCAGCGAAGCTGCTGGCATGCCAGAAACTTATGTTTCTGAGCATACTAGCGAATCTCATAAATAATTGCACAAATTGTGAGATTCGCTATTATCTCGGTGGGGATATTCGTCTGATCTACGAGATAGATGAAGAAAAAATGGAAATTGTAGTCTTCTCAGCAGGATCGCACAAGGTTTATTAATATTTCAATTCCCAGGTTTTTACACCCTTCTTCTTAGCTTCTTTATATTCTTTAAGAGCAGCCAAGGTCTCAGGTTTCCGGAGAAACTGCTCTTCTTCCGTAAGTCTTTCGGATTTTTTTTTGGCTATTTGAACGCTTTCTTGTTTCATGAGAATAGGGTAGGTTTGTTTTGTATTTAAAGTTTATGAATTTCTTGAGTTCAATCGTAAGCATAGTCGTGGTGTTTGAATCGTAGGAAAACAACGTCTTGATCTTGGATCTCAAATACGATTACATAGGAACCTACATGAGCAGCACGCTTACCTTTAAGGTTATATTTCTTCATAGGGTAATGTTCTGGGTTTTGTAGGATTTCTCTAATCTTGTCCCAGAGCCTTTCGTAAAGAACGTTGTCTTTTTTGACGTCTTTCATGTCATTTTGAAACGGTTTGGGAAATACGGGACGATACATTAGAAGATTTTGTCAAAGTATTTTTTAGCATCTTTAACATGGTCAAATCGTAAGAATTTTCCTTTTTTATAGGATTCTTCGCTTGCTTCTACTTCTTTTATGAATTTCTTAGAGAAGCGCTCTTCGAATTCAGAGTGGACAATCTTTCGGCACTTGATAAGGATCTCGTATTCCTTTTTAGGTATAGATACGGTTTGAGCCATGTACAGAGAGAAGACGATCTTGTATAAATAGTTTTGTATGTTTTTTCCGGATAAATCGTAAGGATTACGGTCTTAGAAATTTTTAAATGTTTGTCTTAATAAACAGTTATGAATTTTCCATTTACAATTTTTTCCAGAATAGGTTTTTTGTTGAGAGGATAATTTTTGTCACCTAGATAGATGCGTCCGGAGGCGCCTTGAAAGTCTATTTTTTGCAGTACCTGAATAATTTGATCCGTATTTTCTCCGGAACCTTCCATAGCCATTTTAAGGGCATAGACGATATCGTAAGCAATGTCTCCGACGAAGACAGGAGACTCTCCATAAGCGTTGATGAATTTAGTCACAAATTCAGGGGTAGGCTCGCTGAATCCAAACACGTAGACGCCTTCGGCATTCGAAGCATCCAATCGTCCGGATTTAACGTGATCGGCAAAGTTTTCATGGGCTAAAAGGGAGCTTTGAAAATCGAGTTCTTTTCGTTTTCGGTCTAGCATGAGGAAGTCGTTAAAATTAATGGCTGCAAATAGGCCATCGAGGTTTTCGCTTTGGAACTTAGTAAGTTCGGTTGAGATGTCGTTATTGTCGAAATTAGGAAGGATTCTTTCCTCGATCAAAGTAGCGCCAGTAGCTTGAACAGCTTTTTTGAACGTATCTAGATGGGCGAGGCCCCAGGGGTTGCTGATGACAATAGCTCCGACTCTTTTGCTAGGAAGCAGTTTGAGCCATTTCTCAAATACAACTTGGTTGCTAGCAACAGGGCTGTGGAAGACGAAGAAGTAAGAGCTGGTTTGAGTAACTGTATCGGGCAATGCGGAAGGGGATAGGAGGAGCACTTTTTGCTGGTCTATAACTGGAATGTCCGCATTGGCTAAGAAGTCCCATACGCCGCCGATGATAACATGAACACCGTCTATATCAATAAGTTTCTGAATGGCCGTAACGCTTTTGACTGCCTCAGTGCCATCATCCTCATAGATCACTCGGATGGGCTTACCATTGATGCCGCCAGCAACATTGATTTCTTTCACAGCCAAATCAATCCCATGCTGGGCATTCTGTCCATACACTGCTGCACTCCCAGTAAGAGGTAGTACTGCCCCGATGTTGATAGTATTCTCAGTTATTTTTTCGTTGCTACAACCTAGAAGAAGAGCAAGGATAAAGGCAACCCAAACAAACTTTTTCATTTAATATAGTGAACTGCGCGACTTAGAGAACATGATTAGCGCAGTTCACATATAGATAGCTGCGTACAATAGAGTAGCATAAGCTACGCAGTTATCTATATATGGAGAAGAAGCGGAGTTTATATGGTTTTTGCAGGTTTTTTCTTCAACGCTTTCTTATACACCTCAATCAATCGCCGTGCATGTTCTTCCCAGGTCAACTTATGTGTCTCAATGGTTTTCCTTCCTTGAGAGCTTATTCTTTTGAGAAGTTGGTCGTTTTTTAATAGTTCTTTGACCATATCGCGGAGCATCAAGGGACTTTTGGGCGGTACCAATATTCCATTCTCGCCATTTTTAATCAGTTCAGGAATCCCGCCTACTTCCGTTGCAATCACTGGCAGCTCGCTGGCAAGCGCTTCATAGAGTGTATTCGGCCGTCCTTCGCTGTGGCTGCTAATGATCATAATATCCGCTGCACTCATGTATTCGGCCGTCTTCTCACGACTTAACATCCCTTTAAAATAGGCATGGGGAAGTTTTTCGTGTAGGTCTTTGCGCAGGGGTCCATCTCCTACAATGATAAGGGTGGCGTCCAGATTTTTCACAGCATGA
The DNA here is from genome assembly GCA_035289665.1 of Candidatus Nanoarchaeia archaeon. Lineage (GTDB taxonomy): Archaea > Nanobdellota > Nanobdellia > Woesearchaeales > SM23-78 > JBBSWA01. Next base: position 6,135 of record DATDWO010000015.1, on the reverse strand, counting down.
ACAAAGTCATCGAGGCCTTTGACAGGAACCAGGCTTCCAACAAATAAGATGATCTTTCCAGAAGGGAGTTTAAGTTTCTTTCGTAGAGGTGCTTTCGGCCTTGGTTTGAACAGTTCCATATCAACCCCATTCGGAATGACCTGAATCTTGTCGGGATGGATGCCTTTTCGGGTAAAGATCTCTTTATCTTTTTCACTAACCGCAATGATGGCGTTTGCTTTGTGGAGTGCACTCAACAGTCGTTGCATGCTCGCGTAATCTAAGTAATAATCCATGCTGCCGCGCAGGTGCATCACAAAGGGAACTTTCCAATACTCCACAAGTGGCAACACACCTGGTCCGTCCGGGTAGGGGTTGTGGCAATGAATTAAATCTGGTTTTTGGATGTGTTGAAGTACGTACTTCGTTACACTTTTTGCATAAAAGGTCGGAGTCAAAGTATAGAAAAGTTTTTTTGGGACGGGGTAAAAATAGCGAGGGTAGTGAATCGTGTATCCTTTGCCTTCCTCTTTTTCAGGCAGCGCCGAAAATTCATGGTGCGGAAACCAGGTGTAAGGTAAAACTTTGGCCTTGGGTGAAACCACTTCCACCTTTTCTTTCTGAGCCATGGCTTCGACTGAGTCTTGGATGAAGAGGCCCATGGTTTCATGTCCTGGGCAGGGCCATTCTTGGCTAAAGTAGAGGATTTTCATGGTTTGATCGTGCTCTTATAGCGAATCTCGTTAATTTATGAACTTATTGCGAGATTCGCTATTATAACGTTATTGACTGTTTTTGACAAATTACGTCATTAGCTATAGCAGAGCGATTTCTTCTTTTAATTCTTCAAGGGTCATGTTGTTTAAGGGTATGCCTGCTTTACTTAATTCATCCATAACTTTAGTGTAAGGTAGGCCTGTTTTCTTGGCTATTGTTCCGATATCGCATTCACCGTTTGCATACTTTTGCAAATATCTGTCTAGAAGTATTGTTTTTCTGCCTGCAATTACAAGTTCTTTTAGTGCTTCGGTCTTAGTTACTCCAGACTCTTTTGCGGTGGATTCAATCATGCCTACCACGTCTTCTGAAAGGTTGGCTCCTACATGTCGTGTTTCGCTCATTTTGTTATTTCCTCTTTTGCTTTTTCTATCAAGTAAGGATTAAAATACCCTTCTCTAGTAAGAGTATTTAATGCGCTCATTGCTTTCTCATATTTTATCTTTTTATCCTTGAATAAACCGATTATGATACCTATCGATCCGGTGACTTTCAATCCGTTTATTTTCGCAGTTTTTCTTCCTTGCCGGTCATCTGTGGCTACGATTTTATTCTTCTCAATAGCTGCAGAGATAGTGCTTGCTTCTCCGATTTCAATACCAAAGTTTTGCATTAATTTATGAGTCAGTTTCTCATTGTGATTGGCGATTTTAATTGTTCCGCTTTCGTTCAATCTTTGCACTAATAAGGCATCTTCACACATGAATTTTTTACCTTGCATGATCTCGCTTAACACCTCGTTTGTTATCTCAATTTGGTGTTTTCTCATCGCCGTTTCCAATGTGGTAGTTTTCGCGAGTAATATCACTGAACTGCTATCCATAACAATCTCCATTTACTATTAGTAAATATTAGTAAATATATAAAGGTTTCGATTCTCTGGATCGCATTTTTTTGTAAGGGATGTAGCACTAGGTAATCCTTTTGATCTCCAGTCCGTCAAAGTCAGCATCATAGCTCGCTATTTCCGTGCAGTTATGAAGCAGGGCGGTGCATCATGCTCTTATAAACATCTTACAACTTATTTTCGAACCCACGTTTATCTACGATAGTTATGCCAGCCGAAAAGGCAAAGGAAACTTGCCGGCATTAAAGCGATTTGATCGTTTTCTTCACAAGGTGAGTAAAAATGGGCGTCTAGTCTTCAATGCTAGAAATAACAATCAAATCATAGGATTTGCTTTTAAAGCAGACATCAAACACTATTTTGACACCATAGACCATGAGGTCTTGTTAGGCATTATAAGGAGAAGGATTAAAGGTGAAGACATCTTATGGCTCATCCAAAAAATATTAGCCAATCATCACACAGGAACTTCTGGCAAGGGTATGCCTTTAGGTAACTGGACCAGCCAGTTCTTCGCTAACATATACTTGAACGAATTAGATCAATTTGTTAAACATAAATTGAAAGCCAGGTACTACATCCGCTATGTAGATGACTTCATTATTTTACGCCACAACAGAGTCAGGCTGCAGGAGTATGAGCAAAGAGTCAGCCAGTTTCTGCATACTCTTAAGCTAGAGTTACATCCTACAAAGTGCAAAATTATTCCGTTGGAAAGAGGAACAACGCTTCTAGGATTCCGTATATTCTATCACTACAAACGAGTACGGCAAAGAAACATAAGAAAGATAATGGAAAAGTGCCGTCATTTATTCGAAAGCTGCGAACATAAAGAAGTAGACCATCAAATGGTACTGGACGTTTTTCAAGGATGGAATGCCTATGCCGCTCATGGAAACACGTATAGGCCTTGTCAGCGGCTGAAGGGAGAAATAACAAAAGAGCTTGAGATACGAACGATAAGAAGAAAAGAATATCAGATGAAGTTCACACCCACCTCGTCTCTTTGTCAATGAATACTCTAAACCAAAGCTCCACATTCAGCAAGCACCACAATTTATTGCAGGAAAGAAAGTCGCTTTTCTCAACCAATTTTCGAATGTAGTCTTCATTGAAGATCTTGCGTTGCAGGCACTTCTTGGACAACAACACTTTTTTAAAATACTGTTTCAAGTCTTTCTCGAGCCAAGGTCCTAGAGGGGTGGGGAAGCCTTTCTTCTCTTGATGATACAGTACGTCGGGGAGTTTTCCTCGCATAGCTTCTTTGATGATGGATTTAAGCTGCCCGTGATGTAGCTTTTGCTCAAGGGGAATGCTCAGTGCAAATTCCACCATTTCATTGTCGCATAAGGGTACGCGAGCTTCAATGCTATGTGCCATGCCAACTTTGTCTTCAACAACAAAGAGGCTGGGCAGATAGGTTTTCAAGTACAGGTATTGAAGGCGTTCGCTGTCTGTGAATTTTTTCCCTTTAAGTACGGCCGCAATTGCTTGGTCAGAGGAAAACTTGGTTTTTTTCAAAAACTCATGGGTGAGGAGGTTTTTCTTTTCTTTTTCGCTGAAGACAATGATCAATCCATACTGCACTTCAGAGTTCAGGTAGGGCATGAGTAAGTAATAGAGCATATTCAACCTGTTTTTTCCAACAAGAAGGTCTTTGAACAGTTTAACCAAGTGTTTTTTGCTTTTCTTCAATTGCTCCCGATGGTGCAATGCTTTAAACACGGCGTATCCCGCAAATAATTCATCGCCGCCATGCCCGGTCAAGACAACTTTAACATGTTCGCTAACAAGTTTGGAGACATGATATTGGGAAAACGTTGGAATCCCTACGCGAGGTTCGTCCAGGTGGTAAACGATTTTTTCCATATTCTTTTCAAAGTCTTCTTTCTGAATGACCACTTCATGCATGCTTGCATGGGTTTTCTTGGCCACGGCTCTAGAACCGGTTCGTTCATCGTACTTACCGCTGATGTCAAACGCTCCAGTAAAAGTCTCGACGTGGTCTTTGACAAGTTCACTCGCAGTAGTTGTAACGGTCGCGCTGTCAAATCCTCCGCTCAAATAGCAGCCTAAGGGTACGTCGCTGATCATATGTCGTTTGACGCTTTCTCTCAAAATGCGTCGGAACTCGTTTAGGGTTTGTTCGTGGCTCCTTTTTTTATACTTAAATGTGACGTCCCAGTACTTGCCATGTATAAGTTTTTTATCTTTCAACCGCAGGTAATGGCCTGGAAGCAATATCTTAATATCTTGAAAAAAGGTTTTGTTGTCTAGGATGTTTTCAAAAGTTAGGTATTCAGAGAGGGCTTCAGGGTTAGGGATGCGGTGAATAAAGGAGTGAGCCAAGATCGCTTTGATTTCGCTGGCAAAGATGAATTTTCCATTCTTCCAGTAATAGTACAGGGGTTTAACGCCCATGCGGTCCCGTGCAATAAACAGTTCTTTTTTCTTGTAGTCCCAAATGGCAAAGGTGAACATCCCATTGAGCATTTTGACGCATTGTTTGCCATATTGTTGGTATAGGTGTAGGATAACTTCGGTGTCAGTATGGGTGTAAAAAATATGTCCTTTGCGTTCCAGTTTGGTTTTGAGTTCAGGGAAGTTGTAAACCTCCCCGTTGTAGGTAATCACTAGGTTGTTGTCTTTGCTGTAGATGGGCTGCTTCCCAGTTTTCAGGTCAATGATAGCAAGTCTTCGGTTGCCTAGGCTGATGTGTTCATCTGAGTAAAACCCCTCATCATCCGGCCCCCGATGCTGAATCAAGTCAGCCATCTTTTTGGCGAGTTTCTCATCGTTCCAGTTAAAGCCTACAATGCCGCACATGAGGGAATAGAAGAAGGGTTGGTTTAAAAAGAATTCCACCTTAAAAAAGAAAAACTTTAAATACAAGTAATACTAATCCTACTTTGGTGGAAATATGCAGTTAAGTGTGAAAGAAGTGGACGAACAGGTGTTTCGAGAATTCAAGGCTGAGTCTGTGAGGGAGGGCCTTAAAGTGGGTAAAGCATTGACTTGGGCGATGCAGTTCTGGCTCGAAAGCAGGGAGAAGAAGCCCAAGTTGAGTATTTTAGACTTTAAGCCGCGAAGTTGGGGGAAAGGGACTGAGCATGTCAGCGAAGAAATAGATGAGATTCTCTACAATGAGCATTCTAATTGATACCAACGTGTTCTGTGCGTATGCCAACACAGAGGATGTGCATCATGATAAAGCTAAGAGGATTATGGAGGCTGTACGGTCGAAGCAGTACGGCGTGGCGATAACGGTTGATGGTGTATTTGGCGAAACCATGGCGGTCATGGAAAGGAGAGTGAATCGCAAAGTCGCAAGAGAATTCGGCCATTATCTTCTCAATTCAGAGATTGCAATGGCGTATACAAACAAAATGGTTTTCGAGATTACTTGGAGATTGTTCGATCAGGCATTCAAGCTGAGTTTTACAGACTGCCTGTGTCTTGCATTCATGAACGTGCTTCACATCGATCAGATCGCCACGTTTGATAAGGAGTTTAAGAGAATAAAAGATGTAAAAGTAATAGATTACTAGAAGACCAGTTTGTCGTTAAAGCCCATATGCTGCACATGACTCTAAGAAGGAGACTTGATTTATATAAATGGCGCTCTCGTCAGAGGGAGTTATTTAAGGGTTTCTTTCGTGAATTCTGTAGGATCCACAACCTTTCCGAAAGGCTTGCAATTGAGTCGTAAGCTTTCCGATTTTTGCTAAAGCATTCTTTTAAAGAGATTGCAAGTCACGCGTCTGAATGTATGAAATTGCAGTGCTTACAAAAAGGGTTGAGAAAGAATTCTATAAAATGTTGAATTCGAGACCTACTATCGCAGAAAAACTAGAAAAGCTAAAGCAAGAGCCAAGAAGGGCTTTAGAAGCGCATAAATTAAAAGGTAAATGGGAAGGATTTTGGAGTTGTTATCTCGGTGGGGATATTAGATTAATCGTATTTGTTTAGCTTTTTAGCATAGGTTTGTTGTTAGCATTCTGTGGAGTTCTTGTTTGAGGTCTTTTTTCTGTATTTGCCATGTGGTGAAGAGGCTGGCTAAGGTCTCGTATATGTGGGTTCCGGTTTCGGAGCGGAATGCTCCGATGATTTTGCGTATGAGGACGGTTTCTCGGATGGCTTGTTCGGCGTAGTTGTTCGTGGGTTGTACGCCTGGTAGGCGTATGCAGGTGAGCCATTGGTTGAGGTGGAAGTTGATGTATTTGGTGACGGCAAGACATTCTTCGTATTTGCCGTAGTATGTGGTTAGTTTCTTGAGTTTCTTGGTCATTTGTTCGTATTTTTTTAGGCGTTGTTTTTCGGTTTTTTCTTGGGTGTTGAAGTCTTTGATTTCGTCAAAGAGTTTAGTTATTTTTTCGTGGAGGTGTGTTCCTGGTATGGTGGTGAGTTCTTTCGTTTTGCGTAGGAGGTGTGCCCAGCATCGTTGGATGCTAGCATTTTTGAGGAAGTCGTAGGCTCTCCAGCCATCGCAGACTACGATGCCTTTGTATGCTTGGGTGAGTATTTCTTCGAGT
>DATDWO010000014.1:0-4278 GCA_035289665.1 Candidatus Nanoarchaeia archaeon | reverse complement strand
ACTCGAAGAAATACTCACCCAAGCATACAAAGGCATCGTAGTCTGCGATGGCTGGAGAGCCTACGACTTCCTCAAAAATGCTAGCATCCAACGATGCTGGGCACACCTCCTACGCAAAACGAAAGAACTCACCACCATACCCGGCACACACTTTCACGAAAAACTCGCCAAACTATTCGAACAAATCAAAGAGTTCAACACCCAAGAAAAAACCGAAAAACAACGCCTAAAAAAATACGAACAAATGACAAAAAAACTCAAGAAACTAACCACATACTACGGCAAGCATGAAGAATGCCTTGCCGTCACCAAATACATCAATTTCCGTATCAACCAATGGTTCACCTGCGTACGCCTACCAGGCGTAGAACCCACGAACAACTACGCCGAACAAGCCATCCGAGAAACCGTCCTCATACGCAAAATCATCGGAGCGTTCCGCTCCGAAACAGGAACCCACATATACGAGACCTTAGCCAGCCTCTTCGCCACATGGCAAATACAGAAAAAAGACCTCAAACAAGAACTCCACCGAATGCTAACAACAAACCTATGCTAAAAAGCTAAACAAATACAATTATTTTAATTCTCAAAGCAATGTAGAATTAATCAATGAACCTTGGTTGGTCGGGGATATTTTAGTGAATCGTATGCTGTATTGGCCAGGATATCAATCTTACATCGATCTATTAAATAAATGTTCAACGTGGAATGATTTAGTGCCTCATTTAGGAAAAGTTCGCAGCGAGTTTTTTTTAACGACTGCCGTCATGAGGCCGCTCTATGCTTCGTTGGATGTAAGAAGGGGTTTCTACGAGCAGCGTGCAGAGGTATTAGATCGAACATTGGATGCCACCGCAGCTCGGATTCTGGTCGGGTCTCATATGGCTCATAAAACTCAGGGAGAAGATCAAAAGGCACATGTAGATGAAAGATTAGCAAAGTACGATCCTCTGCTTCATGAGCGAATTAGAGCAAAAATGGCTGAAAAGCCAGGAATACTCTTAGAAGAGACGGTAAATAAGGCAGATTACGTGAGCGAAGTTGAGGGAAATGGAAGTCATTGGGGTACGTTTGGTTTAGTAGAATATTTCAAGGGTTTAGGTTTTGAGTTATTATAAACTCTAAGAAAAAAAAAGCGGTTCCTGGAAGGGGTAGTTCCAGGGGGGTCCGCTAGTGAGGTGCGTTCAATGTTTACATGAACAGTGGGATTAGCTGGGAGCATCGGCCTCCTCGGCTTGTTCGTCAATGAAACGTTTTCGCTCTCGCAGTTCGCGCGCAGCTTCTTGTAGTAGCTCTCCGCCGTATTCAAGGTCTAGGTCTTCTGGGGCATACCATTTTTCGTCTTCCAGTGTCAGAATTCTATCGGAATTCTGAGCACGCTCAAAAAGTGCTATGGATTGGGACGACCTAGGTCGTCCATTCGTGGAATGTACTTTTTGTCGCAACAAGTCTTGTTTCATGAGCCTCACCTCCGGTAAGGTGTCAAAAACCTTTAAGGTTTCCTCAAAATGCTTTGCATTTTGGGACCCAGAAGCTTTGCTTCTGTGGTTTGAGCATGCTCAGAATGTTGGCTCAATTCTCATATGAGTTAAGGCCACATTCTGACATCTATAGCTTAGGATAGCTTTCTTTAATAAATGGGTTGTTAAGAATCGATCTGGATTTGTAATCCATACCCTTTTATAAACCCCCCGGACGCTGTCGTCGAGAAAGAGAAGTGAACTTCATAACGTATTTAAACCGGGCAAGCCTACATAGCGTATGGTAAACTTCCTTCCAAGCCCGGCATGGTTTTATGGGATTGACTCTGCATTGGAGTTTATTGCCGTTCTCATCGCATTTCTCATCTCTTTTTACAGTTTTCATATTTATCGTTTTGTGGGCCAGAAGAAATACCTTTATTTTTCGTTGTCGTTTTTCTTGATGGGTTTCGCTTTGTGTTTGGGAGCCGTCATTAACTACTTACTCTATTTTCATTGGTTGAAGCACAGTGCCTTGTACGTTTTGGTGCATAATTACTTGTTATATTATAAGATTGGTTTCTTGCTGCATTTCTTCTTGCATCTTTCGGCTTTCATGATACTCATCATTCTTTGTCTGAAGATTGAGGACAAAAAGGTGATGAGCTTATTGTTCTTGTTTGTGCTTTTGGCGGTCATGGTGGCGGAGCAAAACTTCATTCTATTCTATTTAATTTCATTCTTGTTGATGGTGTTGTACATCTTGCCTTATTTCTTCAAGAATTGTAGGGAGAATCGAACTTCGAATACGAAAAGGGTTTTTTTGGCTTTCTTGGCCATTTCATTAAGCCAGTTGTGTTTTTTCTTTAGCTTGTGGAGCGATAAGATTTACGCGGTTGGGCATTTATTGCAGTTGGTGGGTTACATGGTCTTATTGGTGAATTTCATTTCGGTGTTTAGGAAGTAGGTGTTGATTATGGTAGAAAGGCGCGATAAGGTAAAAATTATTTATGATATTCTGAGGAGTGTGCAGGAAAAGGGTGGCAAAATTAAGCCAACGCATCTCTTGTATAAGTCGAACCTCTCGTATAAGCGTATGCAGGAGCTCGTCAAAGACTTGATGGAGAAGGGCATGCTTTCTGAAGAGCAGCAAGAGGGTAGCAAGATGTATCTCCTCACAGATAAAGGCCATAAGTTCGTGAATGAGTATTACAAGATGGTAGAGTTCATCAGGGGATTTGGCTTTTGATCACAAACTTCAAAAACGCAGTTTTGGTATGGTTTGGATTTTAGGAGAATAAAGCAATCAGTTCATGTGTAGCATAAATTTTGACTTTAGTTTGATTTTGTAGTTTTTTCTCTTTTTTCTCATTTGTCCAGATCGGGCATTTAAGGTATAAGGCAAGGGCAAAGTAGGTTATGTCTTTTGGATCTGGGCAAATTCTTTCTGCTTCTTTTCGAAACGCAAGGAATACCGCTTCTGGAACGAATAAGATCTTATCTTTTAAGAGCCTAAAGAGCAGGTCTATTTCAATGGAGGTAAAGGCTGATTTTTGAATAATGGTTTTTCGGTTGTTTTCAAGTTCTTTGAGTAGGAGTTCTGGAGCGTAAACAACGAGTTCGTCACGGAAGAAGAGGTCAGTTGGTTTACCTGGTTTGATAAGCATGGCTATGATCACATTCGCGTCAATAACAAGCTTCATTTCATGGTTCGGAATTTCTTGGCCATATTTAAATTGATACGATCGCTAATAGCTTCAGCGTCTTTCTCGGTGAGCTTGCTTTTCTGGGCTAGTTTTTTCATGAATTCAATCTGGTGGATCTTCTCTTCAAAGGCTTTTCTGGCTACCGCTGACCAGTTCACTTCGTCCATCTGGTGCATTCTTTGCTTAAGTTCGTCGGGAATGGCTACGGAGACAGTTGTCATGCAATCACCTTTATTATTATTTTTAGTATATATAGCAATTATAGTATTTAAAGGTTTCGTAATTCTTAGCAAGGATTACAGAGGGCAGAATTCATAGAGGATTTAGGTTTTAATTGGTTTGTAGAGCGCTTCACCGTATTTTCTTATGGAGTCATTTAACCAGTCAAAGAAACTGTTCAAATAGGGTCTCAAGCTTTTGTGCCGCTTTATCTTAGCAACAATTTTGAGTTTATCGTCGGATTCAAGGATATTTAAACCAGAGATCATAAATTCGTTCCCTTTGAATTCCGGCCAGGCATGCAAGCTCTTGAACCCGTAAAAATAAATTTGAGATTCCTGCTTCGGCGAGTATCTTACACAAAAATCACAAGCGACATATAACGTTCCAAAGCGGTTACTAAATCTCTCATGTCCTACTTGGTAATTATCAATCCGAGCTTTTATCCCACGAAGGTCGATTGTGCCGGGTAAAGAAAATACGATGTGGCGAGAGTCGCCCCAGCCTGTAGGTCTAGTTCGAACCAAGCAGTCTTCAAGTGTTATTGTCATTAGGGGGAGAATTTATGGCAATTTATAACTCTGATAGAAGTTTTTGTTCAATCATAATACTTTGGTTCGCCCCAGGGTTGGTATCGCACACGGTTGTTGTTGAGCATGTCGTATAAGTTATCATCCCCATAGTAATCCGAGCGGTAGTTGCGGTGCATGACTCGGTCGTTTAGGCGTTGCGTGTTTTGGTAGACCCATTGCGTTTCGTCGTAGCCAACGGCAATGCGAGGAGTGTAAGTGAAGGGGGGTTGGATGTATTTGGGTCTTTTTTTGCGTAAGGGGGTTTCTCCAATTCCAGTCAAGGGGTTGTGTGCTTGGTTGAGTTCTTTGGTTGCAAAG
>DATDWO010000013.1:0-54983 GCA_035289665.1 Candidatus Nanoarchaeia archaeon | reverse complement strand
AAAAATCCCTAACTGCAATAAGGCGTACCTTTAAGCTATACGCCAGCCATCTGCATCTTACAAGTAGTGAGGAACAAGAAGGAATTTGGAGCTGTGGCTTGGTACGCTCTAATGACTACTATAAGTCAAGAAGTGTTCTTTCTATTATTGCAGCAGTCATTTACCTTGTTAAGAAAGGAACTAACCCCATTCGCATTCGGGAATTAGCATCTTACTTTAACATGAGAAGAAGAGAAATTAACCGCACAATCAAGGCTATTAAGCCATTGATAAAACAAAATGGAGGTGAACGTAGACAGGTAATGAGACCCATCCAAGTAAACTATGCCTAAAGCGTCAATCCGCTGCACGATTCCAGATGCACTCGAACTCATCCAGGAACTGCCGAGCAATGTCTGCATTGTGCAGGATCAGCACGTTTTCGCGGTTCTTGCTGTCACCGCCTGCGGTCGGATTGTAGGAGCCGGTAATCACTGTTTCATTGTCGATAATGAACACCTTGTGGTGAAGGTTTCCCAGCTTGGGACAATAAAGCCTTGATGAACTAACATTATGGTGCATGTTGGCGGAGTTTTTATCCAGGTGAACGCTCATGTTGGAAGCCTTGAATTTCATGAACTCAGAATACTTACTGGCCTGAGATTTTTCCATCACACCCCTAATCTCTAAACGATCTTTGTTCTGCACCAAGAATTCTCCAATTTCATCTGAAGTGAAACTATACGTCAAGAAGTAGACACTCTGCTTGGCTGCTTTCAATGTATCTAGGACATGCTTTTCGCAATCATCTTCTGGACAGAAGTAATTCTCGATGAGGAAGCCGTTCAGTAGGATTTTAGGATGCTTCACTTTCTTTTTCACCCCATTTTTTATGTTGTCGAACTTAGCCTTGTAATTCTCCGCTACTATTCTTGAGTTGATGATCACTAGGTTGTTGTTCTCTTTGTAAGCTCCGTTGGGCGTTGGATTCAAACTCCCTGACCATATAGTCTGATCATTCAATACACAGAATTTATCATGCATTAACCCTGACATGACGATCTTCTTCCCGAAGCCTGCGTAATTGTCTTCATCTATAAGTAAGTCTGCGTTTTTTTCTTTTAGTACGGCTGTCACATTGGGAAGCTTTAAGCTGTATAAAGCGCATTGGATGGAAGTTGCATTTTTTAAGAGATCCATGAGCGCTGCTTCGCACTGGTCCTGTGGACAGAAAAGAACCTGAACGGAACCGTTTTCGCTTGGAATGCTTCCCGGAAGATTTACGGATTGTGCCTGGAGAAAAAACCACCATATTGGAATGGCTAACAACAACAAAACCAAGATTCTGCCTTTCATGCTTTTTGGAAATCACCTCTCAATAAAAACGTTAAGAAAGCTTTTTAAACTCAAATGATAAAGAAAAGGCATGCACAAAAAAGCGCAAGTCACCCTATTCCTTATCATCGGGATTACAATCATTATTGGACTCAGCTATGCCATGTACAACAGCGGGATTAGTAAACGCGCCAAAGTAACCGTTGAAACGGAAAAACTCAGCAGCCTTAAACTTCAAATCAACCCCCTTAATAACTTCATGAGTCGATGCGTCAACGATGTCCTAAAGAACAATCTAGACCAATCCGGCCTTAACGCACAGAAACTATCCAACCAACTCCAAAATCAGATTCAGACAACCTGCGATCTTCAAACCTTCCAAGAACGAGGGATTGAAATCCAAACTAAACCCCCTGAAGTGCAAGTGGAAGTCAAACACAACCAAGTGATCATTGTCCGAGTCAAATACCCCCTCACGCTTAAAGACCAAGAAGAAACCCTTACTTTGAGTGACTTTGCCACCAGCCTACCCCTTCAAACACAACAACGCATTCCTTATAACCCTGTAAACCCCACTCAAACCCTTCAAACCGTCACTCTTCTCGCCACCAACGGAAAAATGGGCCTTGAAATTGCAGCAGGCACCACCTTTATGGATGCTTCCGGCAATACCCTTACACCCGCGCAAGTTGGGATTACCCTAGAAGACCACCCACAAACTTCTGCTAACCCCAACGACCACCCCTCTCAACTCAGCTATCACATCCAACTTTATGATGCCGATCATAACCCACTCCCAGTCGCTACGGCCAACCACCCCACTGATTCCACTCCTTTACAAGTTACTTATTACACAGATATTCTTACAATCCCCTCTCTTTTGTATACCTATAACTCCAATCCTCTTAACCCCCAATGGGAAACCACTCCATCCCAAACCCTCCCCCAAGAACTCCGCTACCTCACCCCCAAACAAGAAGACAAAGCCGAAGACCTCACCAATAAGATACTTTCCTCCAATGAATTTACTTCCACCCAAAGCGCTTCACTGGAATCCCAATTTACACAACTCCAGAACACACCTGAAAAATCAGCTCAAGACAACCTCCTCGCCCACCTTGAAAGTCAACTTCCCGCAGACAATAACAACCTACAAAGACGCTTTGATGACCTTCAACAAATCTACCAAAATGCACCTACCCTCACCCAAACTACCACCACCCTTCAAACCCGTGAACTCAACCTTCTAGATCACCTTAAAGAAACAACCCAACCACCTCAACAACCCCCCACCCTACGAACCGATACAGAAATTGCCCGAAGTAACGGCTTTGAAGAACAAACCCCCTCTACTTGCGACCATATTGGTGCGCTTTGCTGCTCTGGAAACCTCTGCCAAAACAACCTTCACTGCCGTGACGGCATCTGCCAAGCCTGCTCTCCGGATTGCTTTACTCTTGATCACACCTGTGGAGATGATGGATGTGAAGGAAGCTGTGGAAGCTGCGAAGTAGGACAAAGCTGTCAAGAAGGCATCTGTGTACTTGATCAACTTGACTTCTGCGGAGACGATACCTGTCAAGACGAAGAAAACTGCGGCAACTGCCTTATTGACTGTGCCTGTCCATCTGAACAAAGCTGCACTGAAAATCGATGCATGATCAATGAGTGTGCTCCTATCTGTATGGATGGAACAAACCCCCGCCCCTGTGGATTCCCCGATAGATGCGGCGGAATATGTGACGGTGCTTCTCAGAAATGCCTTAGCGGCCAATTCTGCAATCAAGGACAATGCATCCCCCTTACCAATTCAGGCTGCATAGCCAACTGCGAAGCTAAGCAATGTGGAGAACCCAATGGATGCGGCGGAAACTGCATTGTACAAACTTGTACTGGAGCACAGGTATGCATCTTTGACCATTGCCGAAGCAATCCTTATGCCCGTGCTGCCATCACATAAACCACCGATAAATTTATATACTCTCACTGACGAGGAAAAAACATGCAAAAGAAAGGCGCTGAACTCAGCATGAACGTTATTATCATAGCGGCGATTGCCCTCCTTATTTTAGTGATTCTAACGGTTTTGGTGTTACGATCCGGAGCCAATGTCCGAGAAGGTACTGGATGTGTGGGTGTAGGCGGAAGTTGCATGCAAGAATGCGAAGACGGCACCATCTCGCACTTAACTCAAGGCGGCACCAAAGGCGGCTGCGCCGAAGATGAAAAATGCTGCGTACCCCTCACATGAGAGCGAATCATTCTAAAAAAGGCGTAGAGATGAGCCTACAAGCCATCATCATTGCCGTCTTAGTCCTTGTTATTTTAGTTGTCTTGATCTTGATCTTCACCAAAGGCTCTGGGGGATTCTATACTGGTGTAACAAGCTGCGGAGATCGCGGTGGAACTTGCAAAGACGCTTGTGAAACCGGCGAGAGTGCATATGCTTTAGGATTAAGCGGAGAAGGCTGCGAGAAAGGCACGAAATGCTGCATACCAGAAGCGACGATCTTCGGACAAGATCCATCCTAAATTCTAAACCTTTAAATAGTTCAGCACAGAAGAAAAATATATGGCTATCGAGCTGGAAAAAGTTGTGGAAGCGGTCATTCTCATTATGGTTCTTGTTGTAGCAGCTATATTAGTCTATACTTATGCCACTTCTCAAAAATCAGCCCTTAGCTGCCTTGACCGAGGAGGCGTCAATGTAAATCCAGATGATTTCCAACAAGTACAAGATCATCCAGATACAGACTGGAACTGCATTCGAGGACCTATCTTTACTTTTTTCCTTCCTGAAGACCAAAAACATCTCATGTGCTGCATCCCAGAAACACCCCAAGCCAAACAAAAATCAGTCCAAGAGCAGAAAGAACAGCGAGAACGAGTAGAGTCTGGAAGTGGAAGTACAACTGGAAGCGCAAAGGAAACGATTAAGATCCTTGCCACCTTAGACACAAGTATCACCCCACTGAAAAATGGCCAAACCATCACCTTGAATGCTTATCAGACCTATACATTACACCTCCAGATAGAGGGAGAAGTGAAAAACAGATACTGTACGATTCACTTTGTAGACCCTAACACTCCGAATAAAGAAGAATATTATTTCGATCTCGAAACTCCTCAAGAAAAGGCTGTTAAAATTGTTCCCATCAAAGATCCAAGCCCCACTTTCTTACCCTGTGGCTCTCTTGAAAAAACTTCGCAGGAATTCTATATTATAGAAGAGTATACTTCTAAGACTCTGCAATTGCAAGTTTTAGTCCATAGCGACAAACTGATCTATGATGAAACGAAAGATGCTGTGGATATAGATAGCCTATTGCAACAACGAATTCGCGACACTCCTAGTGCTGAACTCAAGGTGAACATTAAAACAACTCCCTCTGTGACTGTTACACTACAACCCAATACATGGAGCACTAAAGCAGAGATTCAACTTACCTGCAAAACCATTCTATGCGACAACCTCGTGTTTGGAACCGTATATCCAATGCAAGGGCAAGATTTAGCCACTTGGACTCCTCAAGAAGCGTGTGACGAACTTGTAAAAAACCCCCCTGCTAATCGGTTCACTAAAATTGTTCACAACCTGCCTCTCGGTGCAAGTCCTTCTGGTCTGATTACTGTTCCTGTTGAGATTAGCTTAAAACCTCAAAAACAACCCAATGGAAAACTCGGAAAAACGTTCACAGTAGATGCTGAAACCCTCCGAACAGACTTTACCAGAACTACACTCCAAACGTACCAGAATGAATACCCTTGCTTCCAGGTAAACACTCTTCGTGGAGAGAGCGTCACTAAAACCACTGAAAAACCTCTCTTGCTAGATGCCCAACCTCCCGTTCTTACTCGTGAATTGATCCGAGTCAATTACCAAACTCCCAGCGGAGACTTGTTTGGATCCAACGGCAAGTACGATCCCAAGCTGACTGTAAGCAGCATCTACTTATCTATCCCCAAAGGAGCTTGCCAAGATGTAAGTGGCTGTTCCAGTTATCATTACAGTTTTACACCCTTACAAGACTTCACCCTCAAAGACGACCTCATCGGAAAAGTCATGAATGAAATCTTTAGAACACTCTATGCCAAATCTGTAACGGATGCGGACTGCAAACCTTCCGGCTCGAGCTATACTACTGTTCAGTCCAAGGTAAGTGAGACCACGATCATCCCTCTTAGCCAACAGGGTCTCGGCTATGTGTGCCTGTACGCTCAAGACAAGGCACAAAATAATGGGCAACCCATTTTGATCCCCTACCTCAACCCTTACTCCTCTGTTAACGGTGCTCTGGTGTCCTAACATGAATCAAAAAGCCATGGAAAGCTATACCACTTTCATGCTCTACACACTCATTTTGTTCATTGTTTTGCTTGGCATTGTCTACTACGCTCAGAGGTACTTATCATGAAATTTGAACTGGAAGTCGCTGTGAAATGGATTGCGGCTTTGCTTGCGATTATAGCCATCTTTACGGTTACCTTTGGTTATATCATTCCTAATTTCACGAAACAAGTTGCAGGCCACGAAAGTTTTTTCTGCACGATATTCAAAAATATAATCAAAAGTTGCACAGTTCCTGGTGAACTCAAAGAACTCAACCGGCAACTCAAGACTTGCAAAGAAAAAAAAATGGCTGACTGCCCTGAGGCCTATAAAGCACTGGCCTTAATTAAGGACAGGAAAATCAAAGTCACGAATGACTGTGACAAAGGTTTGGAAGAAGCAAATTGTAAAACAGATACTTCCGAAATTGTCCTTTTGAATGGAAAAGAGGAACTCGGCAAACTCAAGCAAGACTTCCTTCTGCGTACCTGCGAAGGAAAAGATAAACCTGGACATGTTTCCTCCCTGTGCACTGTCTGTGACTATTATCTTACTCTCTTTAATAAAGACTCCAAACCCCAAGTAACTGTGGATTATGGGGGGTTCATCTCCAAAGCCACTTACCCTGTTAAAAGTATGGGTGTTACGGGCAAATATGTTTGCCTTTATTATGGAACTCAAGAAGAGGGTATTGCATGAACCGAAGAGCCATGACCCAAGAGATGGTATTTGGGATTGCCGTCTTGCTTATGCTCTTTGTCATTGCTGCCTTGATCTATTACAGCACGCAAACCACGGCAAGCACGGCAGATGGATTCCTATCTAGAATGTTCGGAGGACTCGGATGAAAAAAGGGGTTAGCGCTCTTGGACTGATCTTGGGATTATTCCTGTTTCTTGCTTTAGTCGGACTTATCTACGAGCTCCAAGGAGGACTTCTACGAGCTACCAAAGACAGCGTAAGAGATGCCCAGAAAGTGATTGACCCACCTGTCACTCCTATAAATATGCCTCATGAAAATAATCCTTCTAATAATCCAACACTTCCAGATAGCAACCCCCCACCAGAAACAGGTAATCCTTCTATAATCCCTCCAAGCGGAAATATTGATTGGAATCAAGAACCCAAACTAGACAGCCTCTCTGGAGAAAAAAAGATAAATGCTCAAAAAATCATTAATCTTGCTAAAGAAGAGGGAGTTTCCCCCTTATTGATGGTTGCTCTTGCCCAGCAAGAAAGCAGTTTTTTACATAGCGTAGATGGAAAGATTCGAGATAGCGGCTTTGGAGGCAGCAAAGGAATCCTTCAAGTTACTGCCAAAACAGCTTATGGACAACCCGCTCCAGCAGGATACGAAGGAATCGGCACTGAATGTTATAACTCCATGACTTGCGCTTCCGACCCTTGTCCTTGTAGAGGATTGGATTACTGCCAAATTGAAGGCAATATACGATGTGGCATACGCATATTTAAAGATAAAATGGACACTATGCAAAGTGATACAACCTATGAGAATAGCGTTAGAAAAATCTGTAAGAATCCAGAATACCTTACACACTATTTAGCCTATAAAGGAGATATCGTTAGAAAAACATTACGATACTATAATGGGTTTGGGTGCGTTCCTCCTGGTGCGGACACTGACTATGTTGAACGAATCCTCCAACGCGCCAAAAACTTCCGATAGTTATAAAAACAAACCTTCATGGGGATGAACATGCACAAGAAAGGAGACTCTAATTTAACCAACCTCCTCTTTGGACTTCTCGTTACCCTCATGGTTGTTGGCGTTGTGGTGGCTATACTAAGCAATGTCAGTACAGGCTTAAAAAAATTCGTCAAACTCAACTTCAACTGTTTCAGCCAAGACACGGACGAAGATGGCACTCGTGACGTTGCTGAAGACTGGATCGGCATGGGTGATGGATGCCCCTGTGAGAAAGTTGATCAAGGGATTGCGGACCGATTGACTCCTTTTTCCGGATCAAAACACAAATGCACAAAATCTACGAAAGACTGTGAAACGGAACGATACGATAAATGCATCATGGGAGAGAAAGGAACGGAAGTATGCTCTGTCCCTGGACGACCCCCCTCTGATGCCTGCGAGGAAGAAAAACAATTCGGGCAGGCTTGCGACATACTAACATCTGATGGAAAACCTGACCCTTCCTTTGCAGGATTCAAAGGTGTCTGCAATCGAGCCGCACAATGTGTACCTCCCTGTGAGTTTTGCCCGTGCTTTGCTACACAAGCACCTGTCTTATGCCAAGACCCTCGTATCACTTCTCAATATAGGTGCCTTAAAGATGAGGTTAAAAATCAAGGCGTAAGTTGCTCTGCCCAATCAGGATCCTGCCAGTCAGGATACTCCTGTTGCAATGCGGAAGAATTGAAAGAAAAAGAAAGAGAGCAAAAAGCAGAGCAATCCAGCCAACGTTATAAAGCTTGTTTAAGGGGGCTCTCAGAGGAAGAAAATAAACTTTTAGAAACTGAAATGAAGAAACCTGGAGGGTATGATCAGAATAATCCTGCACTGATGCAAATCCTGTCCAAACTTAAAAAAACGCAAGATCTAACCTTGAATGATATGTGGGATTGCCTACGCCACGCTGCTCAAGAATGCTTATCCGGAGCGCAAGGTGCTAAAATCTGCTATGATTTATATTTTGGTATGACTGATATCCTACAAAAAGACCCTGGACACAGAATACAATTTCATAAAAAATCACAAAATTCTGTGACTGTCGTCTTATCGAATGTAAATGACCCTCTTAAAGATAACCTGGCTTCATTCGAATTGTTGCAACCAACCACTCTATGTTTTGGCTGGGAAGGGAGCTTGTTAAGTTCCAAGAAGAGAGTATGTAAACAAACTGATTTTGACGTACTTTTACAAGCTAAATCTGGAGGCACTCCCATTGGATATGCTGGCAATCCTCCTACTGGTCTTTTAGATATTTACTCTTATCCTCTAGGAGAGAATTCCCGTAGACTTTGCTTCATTTATAATACTGCTCCAGGCGGTTTTCAATGCAACCCTGGATATGAAGAGTATGTTGAAAACCTCTTTTGGTTAAACTAAGCATTATTTGCGATGAAATATGTATAAAGATGTGATTGTATGAAGAAAGGAGAGACATCGTCTATTCAGTTCTTGATGGGTTTGATTTTTTCCTTGGGATTGATTGCGATTGTGGTGTCTGTTTTTTTGTCCAATTATGAAGAAAAGCCTGTCAGCACGGACAGCTTCAAGTCCCTTACAGACAAGATGGATACGATGCGCGGCCAAGTGGGACAATCCGTCGACCTTACCTTTGAACCTGAAGACAAAGGAGGAAGTGTAGTGCTGTTCTTCAGTGCGGATACTCAAACCCTTACAGACCGGGATGAACAAGGGACCCAACATACCTATGCCAAACCCGCTATCTGTCAGGCTTCCTGTGTTTGTAATTGCTTTCAACCAACGCATAATGAAGAAACCAAGCAATACCAATGCACAAAAACCTTATGCAAAAACTACCCTACCCAATTCATGGATGCAGGTTTTTACGATAAACCATATCATAACTTTGGCTATGTTGCAAAGGGGAATGAAAAGAGTGCGGCCACGGTCTACTTAGAACCCTACCCAAACAAGGTGTTGATCTGCCCCAAAGGGCCTTGCAGGAATGCCAAATTCGCCCATCTATACGCCTTTGACCAAGACTTTGCAAACCACCTCCAAGCTTGCTATCAAGGCAATGACATCCAGTGCAAAGCTGCGTTTCAAGACCTCTCTAAAATTGTAGATGAAAGGTATATTATCCAGATTAACCCTAAAGAAAAAACAACACTCACTCTAAAAAGCACTGAAATACACTGGAATTATGAGCTTCCTTTTCCCATCTGCTTAACTACAGACACAGCTCAACCTGCTCAACTAGATTTTACAATCACTTATGACCCCCAAACCTTTAAGCTTACTGTTCCAGAAAAAGGAACCTTACAGTCCATTCAAGCTCTAAAAGATCAAGTCTGCTTTGTTTATACTTCTTAACCAAAAGACATAAATACAGTATAAAATGAGATAAAACCATGAACACAAAGGCTTCTGTGGCCACCACCCGTTTCTTGGTTTACACCGTCTTGGGTTGCCTTCTTGGAGGACTGTTTGTCTATCACGGTGTGCGTGTTGTGAATAACCATTTCATCAAAACAGACCTTTACGCCAAAGATACGGCTTTACTTGCCGATAGCCTCCGCAGCTTGCCCATAGATACTGATGTTTCCTTAACTTATCCTCATGACTTTAAAGATTATACATTAACTCAAGAAAAAGGACTGAGTACGGTCCAGTATCAATTCAAAAAAGAAATGACACAGGGACAAGCAGACTACTCTGAGAATAAGAACTATATCGCCACCCTTATCACCCAACAAGACCAGATCCGATACCTAAAACTACAGCAAGAGATCAACCCTTCCTTGCCTAGGGAGGATTCATGAATAAAAAAGGAGAAGGATTTGAAGAAAGCAAAGATACCTTTGAACTCATGATTTCCGTCGTTTTTATCCTGGCCATGCTATTCCTAGCTAGGGAATATTATCCTGTAAATCTTTACCAGACCCAAGCCACTGCCGATCCTGAACTCACCCACCAGCTTTGGATTGAACGCCTCATCAATACTTGCTTTTCATATCAAGACCCACAAACTGGACGGGTTTATCCGGCGATCCTTGATGTAACCAAACTAGACGAAAAAAACTTGAATTTGTGTTTTGACAACCAAATCCCCTTTAGCGGTATACAGGTAACTCCTACAGATTCGATACCTTATATACTTCTCAAAACCAGTTCGAGCTTCCGTACAGCCTCTTTACTGGTTTACAAAGACCAATACATACAACCCGCCCAACTCACCCTTTACTTACTCATATGAACTCCAAAGCCATCGTGGATTTAGGAAGCACTGAATGGATCATTGCGACGCTTGTCATCCTATTTAGCCTATACTTGTATGCCACGCAAAGTGCAGAAACCCAACAAATCCACTTTGAATACAGCGAGCAAGACACGCAGCAAATGATTCACGAACGGGAACTCTTCACACTTTTGCACACACCCTTAATTGTTTCTGGAAAACGACTCACTTTTGCTGAGTTTTTTTCTTATCAAGAAATCGACCCGCACTACGAGAATCAACTCAACAATGCCCTTGCACGTTACGCTCCTGATTTCCACATTCTTCTGATCAGCGGAACTCAAACCATTTATGAATACGGAACCTTAACTCTCAATGCCAAAACTACCCGCTACGAAGCCCAAATTCCTTCTCTTATCCACAAAAAACTTGTTGTAGCCTTAGAAAAAGAGCGTGTCACATGAAAGGACAGATTCTCACCTGGACGAGCGTAGGTTTTTTTATCATGAGTGTCATTTTTCTACTCCCTCATTTATATCAATTTCTTATAACCAATCAATATCCTGGAGCCACTTCCATCACCTTACTTAATGCCCATTACGACGCCCAAGAAAAACTTCTTTTCATCGACCAAGCTGGGCGATACTCTTTGCACGATGCCCTGCGAGATCTGGCTTTGCAAGGAGGATTTGCCAAACCCTCTGAAAGCTGCGGCCAACACTCCTATTATTTATGGAGTACAACGGATCCGACCCAAAACTGCCTTCCAGACGAGAAAAAAACGTTTGAAGCGATTTACCCCCTTTTATTTGAGAGCTACCTATCTCAAACCCTTTATCCCTACCCCAAAGACAACTACAACTATGCCTATTCTTATGACCTAGGCCTTCAAGTTCTGGCTAAAGCCAAGAATAACCTCATCACACAAAGCGAATTCAATGGCAAGCACTTTGCAGACTATTTAGTTAAACCTTCTTATCGAGTGAATTATCCTCACACATTGAATGTATATGAACGAGTCAAACAATGGGCGCAAGAAACCCTTGAACATTGCTATGATGACCCACAAAGATGTTTGAATGAGGCTGTGCAAGAACACAATGAAGCTGAAGACGTGACTCAATCCGATGCGTTTACTCTCTCTACGGATTGCCCGGAAAGCTTTGACAACTTTGCAGAGCGCTACCAAGACTGCGCCTGGACAGCGCAGACGGATTGTTTATGCAGCATTCCTTTAGATACAAAACAAAAAACGAAAATTGAACTTAAGAGTGATCGGATTACCCTTCTACAACCCTACTACCAAGAATACGCTGCATTAACCCCTATTGCTCTCGGAAGCTACGCAGGCAATCAAGACCCTGCCAACCGATACACGCTTGAAAACGACGGCGAAAAAACAACGCTCACTGCCTACAAAGACACTCTCGAGATTAAGAAAGTCGAAAACTACCCTTCTCTCTTACTGTACAAAGGAAAGGAAGAAATTACTGTTCTACAAGAACCTGTCTATGCAAGTGGAGAACCTGTTCCTTTGTGCACCTTCAACAAGACTCGCAGCAAGCTCTGCGCCCGAACGAACCATGAACTGCCCTACATTAAACCCGGAAGCGTTGAATGGAAAAACGTGGTGATTCAATTCGCTCTGGAACTACAAGACTTGACTCCTGCACTTCCCTATTACTCGGCCAAAGACAAACCCAGCATCCTTCCTCAACTAAGTCCCCCCACTGGAAGTGAATTAAGCGAAGGCATTCTGATCCAATGGGACCAACCCCAGTATGAGGACAGCCGAATGGTTGAGGACATTGACCACTACCTGATTTACTGCTCTAAAGGAGAGTTCTCTGATGAAAGAATTCCTACCTATGCCCTGGTGTTTGATGACCGCAAAAGCGTCCATTATTACACAGGAGAAAAGACGGTTTCTACACCTGTTCTTCAACGCATCGGAGATGAAAATCGTTACACGATCACTCTGCAAGGCTGCGGCTCTGAAGAAATCCACGACGACCCCAAAGCAGTCGAATCTCTCTATCAAGTTTATGTAACTCCTGTTGACAAAAATGGCAATGAACCCAAGGAGAACATCCAACCTGCTGAGGTTTGTCCGAGCAGCTACTACCTGGAACACCCCCCGACGATTGACCTGACAGGAGTTTTAATGGCTGAATATGAGTTCTACCTAACGACTGTGCGAAGAGAATGCTGGCCGAGAACCTAATTTTTCCTTTTTTAGCTTAACCGTAAGCTTTATATATGTGAAATCACATGTATACACATATGCCTAACTTAACCCTTGCCATACCGGAAGAACTCCAAGAAAAAATGAAAAAACACTCTGAAATACGGTGGAGTGAAGTGGTACGAAAAACCATTCAAGATAGGATACATGATCTTGAACTTATGGACAAGCTTACCAGTAACAGTAAGCTTACGGAAAAAGATGCACTCGAAATCGGCAAAAAGATCAACCTTGGTGTGGCTAGAAAGTTAGGACTGATTAAATGATTCTAGACTCAAATATATTAATCGCAGCCCTCATTCGAGATTCAATCGTCCGACGTATTATTATTCAGTCTAAACTGCGGCTGTTCTATCCAGAAATGTCCCTAGAAGAAATACAGAAGCATAAAGAGTATATCTTGAGAAAATCACGCTGTAGCTCAGAATCGTTTAATATTGTGTTAGAGACCTTGCTGAAATATATTGAAATTGTTCCTTTAGGAATTATAAAACCTTCTATGGGGGAGGCTGAGCGCATTATCGGTAAGATAGATCCAGGAGATATCGTTTTTATTGCAGCAGCCCTTACTTTTCAATGTCCTATTTGGACAGATGACAAAGACTTTGATCAGCAAAAAACAATAAAGACCATTAAAACCAAAGACATGCTTCGCTATCTAGGAAAGCTATAAGCATTATAAGAATAACCTTTTTATATGAGTTCATACTACACTTCTTATAGAGGATGTGGATGCTCAACGACACGGAACTGGAACACGAACGAATAAACGCACTGCAAAATCATGATGCCCTTACTTATTTCTGCCTGACTCTCGAGCAATTAAGACGCACGATCCCTCATTTCAGCGCTCAATTCGCTTGGGGCTACAAACCCAGCTGGCTTGGACGATACGTGGAACACTTAAATCAAGACCCCTTCCCTGAAACGATCAAACCTTTCTCGGTCCTTACCCCCCATCTACCTGAATTACTGACTCAAGAGTTGCCGGGTTATGGCAAGAGCTTATGGGAACTGGATGGTGGAATGATGCTCTCTTCCGAAGGAATTTTACAACACGCCTTTTTGAGCTACCGCGTGGACCTGAGTCATCTTGCTCATGAGAAAAAACTCCTGGGCGAACACCTTGCACAAAAATTCAGATTTAAACAGCAAGCCGCTGACATTGGCACAGGCACGCTTCGAAGCAAAGCGGCAAGCTACCTTTTCCCTTCCGACGGAATGACTGGCAGAGTCAAAAGCAACGGACTCTGGTACTTATTCAATCAAGGACAAACCGTTCTGTGCAGCCTCCCCAGTGAAGAAGAAAAAATGCTGGAGAACCCTTTGAAAAACCAACTGCTCAAACTCCGAGAACACTTACACCCTCATGTAGAGATCAAACTTAAAGGAGAACTACGCGTCAAAGAACCCTCTCTTTCTTCTTTCTAGACTAGTACAAAGACCAATTGGCCGACCAAAGCTGCTGAAAGTACCATGAATACGTTATCATCTAATGTTCCCATTGCATTCTCCACTAGCTGCGCTATCAGTGCCATCGGGATCACCAGCAAAGGAAGGGGAGCCAAGAGAAGACCCAATGCGCTGCTTGCGATGAATCCCACTAGAAAGTCCTCCCAAGTCTTCTTCAAGAAGATATTCTTCCCAACGTATAGACGCACCCAACCTGCTGTAAGATCGCCTATTCCCATGAACAAAGTCGCTAGACAAGCAATGAAGGGATTTACCAATGCGAAGACCAAAACGACCCCCAACATCCCAGTTGTGGCACCGCAAAACATGCCACGCTCTTCTTTACGAATCAAACCCTGCAACCACGGCCACTTCCACTCC
Organism: Candidatus Nanoarchaeia archaeon; assembly: GCA_035289665.1. Classification (GTDB taxonomy): domain Archaea; phylum Nanobdellota; class Nanobdellia; order Woesearchaeales; family SM23-78; genus JBBSWA01. The sequence goes on along the minus strand of DATDWO010000013.1, from coordinate 40,357 downwards.
ACCCTCACAAAATCGAACAACAACAAAGCCCCTAAGGCCTCAACTAGGAAGAACAAGACCATTCCTTTTCCATACCTGGACAAAGCCCACCAAGCCCCCAATGCTAAGAAGATCCATAAGAAATGCAATAATTTTCTCGTCAACTCCTCTTTTTTCGGCAATGAAGACTTCATCTAACCCCTTAATATGGCTGGAGCTTATAATTTTTCCGATTCAATTATACTCAGCGACATAAATAATTGAACAAATAGTGTTTATATCGCTGGTCGATAGCAGAAGGAAAAAATGTACAGAAACTAATGTCTTCTGCTATAGATCTTGACAAATAAAGAACTACCGATACCAAGTATAACTGCTGCCATACCGGTAACCCTCCCCGTTGTAATTAGCGCATGAGCCACTGCCACAGTACGGATAATTGTATTTTTGATAGACTGAAGGATAATACCGGGCATTGCCTCCAAACCAGTAGGGATAATTTCCACTATTCGTATTGTAATTATTATTATTGTAAGGGTATCCATACGAAGAACCATACTGAGAAGCGTACGGCCCCTGCGGATAGGTGGCTTGGTAAGGAGACCAATAAGGTGTCTGCTGATACCAATACGGGTTATTGTTCGAGCTATATTGAGCGTTATACTGGTTGTAAGGATATTGGTTGTTATTGTACCTGTTTAGATTATAATAACTTGGGTTGTATTCATACCAACTCATGTGAGAAGCGAAAACAGAAGAAAGCAAAATCAAAAAAACACTAAGCCAAAGCCCAAATTTCATCTAGCAGAACCCCTTTAGATCCTCTGACATCTGGGTGAACGCCATTATTTGATTCTCAGCACCAGATACTCTTGGAGTTATTTTATCTACCTTTGCCTGTGCAATGGTTAGGTCTGTAAACTGACCTGCTTCCTTTGCTTGCGCCAACTTTTCCTGCCACTTTTGGAGCGACTCTTGATCGTCTTTCAACTCTCCCTGCAACTCAGTCAACCGACCTTGGATGTCTTTTTCAAAGACTTTACATTGATCACCCAACTTAGATTCCTTACAGGCACTTTGAAGAGCATTCACTTCCTTATCCAATGCTTGAACCTCAGACTTTAACGTTGAAAGCTCTTGCTTCATTGAATCTTCCACCTTTTTCCCGTCTCCTTCCAGTCGATTCACGCTGTCTTTCTTGCTCTGCAGCTGTAAATATAAAGCACCATACTTATAATTGCAATACTTGGCCTTGAACAAACCTGCCTCTTCAAGACCCACTTTCTCTGTATCCTTTGGTTGATCTTCCACTACAGGAGTGGTTTCTGGTAAAGGCTGGTCTGTTACCTCTTCCGCCACCTTAGGGGCTTCCACAGTCACGTTACCGGTTGACTCGGATTTGCCACAACTCACTAAGATTAAGACTAAGGCTAAGATTAAGAAAAGAAGCTGTTTCATGCTCGCGTGGAACCAATAAACCTATATAAATTTTATCTTTTTCTGGTGATTAAAAAGCGTTATTTTTCCTTTCTCCTAGACGGTGCCTAACGTAAGTTATATAAACCTGTTTTCAATCCTCCACTCCAATTTGGAGGTGTATTTTATGAAGACATTTATGATCATCTCGATTTGTGCTTTGGTCCTACTCCTTAGCAGCTGCACCAAGCAACTCATTACCCCTGAAGAGCTGGAAAAGCTCAAAAGCGACAAAGCCAGCCTTGAAACTAAGAATGCGGACTTGCAAAAAAAAACAGATGAACTTCAGAGCGAGGTTGACCTGCATAAGCCTAATTCCATGCTTTGGGATCAAACCCTACAAGCCTACAAAGCCAGCCCTGTGAAGCCTGCTTTGGCCGATCATTACTGGGCTGACCTTGGTGACGGAAGCTACCTATTCTTAGAGACGGATGAAGATGGAAACGAACTTACCCAATACGGCATTGCCCTACCTGGCAATTTCTGTATGGAAGACGCTGAACAACTTCCCCCCACTTTTGATCACTTCTACCTAGCCAATTGCGCTGAAAAAGACCCCAAAATGTGTCATGGTGGCGTAGGCGGAGAAGAGGGATACTGGCTAAACCACATCCCTGCTCGTGAAGGCCTACAGAGACCTGCAGCCACTTCACCCCCGCCCAAGTGCGTGGAAGAAGAGGTTGAAGAAAATCCATGAAAAAACTCTTTCTTTTTTTCTTTCTTACCCTTTTTCTAATTGCTTGTAGCTCACCAACTAAAGAACAAGTTCCTTCCTCTTCACCTGCTTCGACTCCCACCCCTCTATCTCCCCCTGTTCAAGAGAAAGCAGTTATCCCTGTTAATGCTTGTGAGAGCGACTTGCACTGCGAAAATGGAAAAAAAGATTGCCAAGAAACAGGCGTGGATTGCGATGGAGGATGCGACTCTTGCGAAGAGACCCGTCCGCCTTTAGAGATCTCCATGGTTGCCCGCATGTTTGAATTCGAACCCAGCGAGATCCGAGTCAAACAAGGAGAACCAGTCCGACTTAAAATCACAAGCGTTGATGTAGAGCATGGCATTGCCATACCTGCTTATAACATTCGCGAAACCCTTCCAATCGGTGAAGAACGCGTTATCGAATTTATAGCTGACCAAGTAGGAACGTTTGACTTTTACTGCTCTGTACCCTGCGGCAGCGGACACCGATCCATGAAAGGACAACTCGTCGTAGAACCCTAGATTACAAGTTAGTTAAGTTTATATATACGAAGCGTTTGCTTAATGCGAGGTGATTTAATGGCTAAATCCAGAAAAAAAAACATCCAAGACTCCCAAAACTTATTCAGCTCACTCAACGTGTTCCTACTCGTTGTTGTCGTATTGCTCCTACTTTTCAATCAATATTCTCTTCATAGTTTGTCTGTGGCTACGGGTTTAACCAAGCCCAGCTACCGTTCAGATGACTCCAAACTTAAATCAGCTGACCTTTCTAAAATCACTTCAACAGCTCAATCCATTCAAATGTTGATGCCTGTCGAAGAAATCAAAGACGCTCAAAGCGCCATGGCAGCTATGATCCCTCAAGGAATGCCTGAATATGGACAAGCTGCCGGCGTTACGTATGATAACCCTGTTGCAGGCCTTAGTCGCCTTGTGCAACTGGATCGCAGCACTCAATTAACACCTGAGCAACATGCTCGTTATGCTTCTCTAGCCAGTAAACCGTATGGCATTAGCTGCGAGTATTGCTGTGGCATAGGACCTGCTGGAGCAGATGAGAATGGAAAAAGCCGATGCGGATGCAAACACAATCCTGCCTTGCTTGGCTTGACCAAATGGCTCATTCAAAACACTGATTACTCAGATGCACGCATTGTCCAAGAAGCTTTGAAATGGAAGAGCTTGTTCTTCCCCAAACAAATGGTCGCCCTCAGCCTTAAAGTAGCTGGCGGAGATCCTGCAACACTCAAAGACTTACCTGGAATGGTAGGAGGATGTTAAGATGAAAGCACAAACTCTAATAACCATAGCCCTTGTTGTATTAGTTGTCGTGTATGGCGTACAAACCATGCAATTGATGAACATCAAAGAACAAGTTGCTGGTGGAACTATTCAAGTCAGTAGCACCAATACCCCCACGCAAGGCGGACAAGCTGCAGTACCTCAAAACCTGCAAAACCTGCCAGACATGGTCGGCGGTTGCTAACGAATATGCGTTATTCTTTATTTTTTATACTTTTTTTACTGTTTACTTCTCTTGCAGTAGCCCTTACTCTCCCACCTAATGTCCAGATGATGATTGACCATCAAAATAGCCTTGCGCAGAATGTCACGTTTCTCATTGCCTTTGTCATTGGATTTTTATCGTTTACTTCACCTTGTGGATTTGTGTTGATCAGTGCCTTTTTTACGTATGCCTTCAAAGAACGGAAAAAAGCACTCTGGATGAGCATTGTGTTCAGCGCCGGAATGATTTTGGCGTTTGCCATCGTTGGATTGATTGCTGGATTTTTGCATGACATTTTCAACCCCTACAAGGCTTATTTAGCTTTTTTCTCCGGCCTCTTATTGATCTGTTTCGCTTACCTTATGTTGAATGGCAAAGGATTTGGGGGAATGAGCTTCAAACTTGACGCGGGCAAGAACAAAACATTCTGGGGAGTGTTTACTTTAGGCATGCTGTTTGCCTTTGGGTGGACACCCTGCGTAGGACCGGTCTTAAGTGGGATTATCTTGATGGCGGCCAACACTGCGAGTTTAGCCAAAAGCATACTGCTCCTTGCAACCTATGGACTCGGAGCCACCCTGCCCTTAATTATCCTGTCTTACTTCTCCGATGCCTTTGACTGGGCTCGAACCTGGAGAAGCAAACCCGTGACGGTCTTTGGCAAAAAATACATGCGATACAACTTGATTTCTGCCGTGATTCTTTTCTTGTTGGGTTTGATTATGATTACCGAGCAAGGCACTCAATTCTTTCAACGCAATTTACCTGTCTGGATTGGATGGAGCATGGACTTCTGGATGGAACTTGGAGATCAATTGATGAACTCCACCTGGACGCAAGGATGGGCGAACTGGGTCGGAGGACTGATTGCTTTGATTGTTATAGGAACCCTCATCTACCTCTTAAAAAGACGAAAATAAGGAGAATCTATTTAAACCTTGTTTCGTTCATAGAATTATGAAATTTAGAGTAATCATTGAACTTGGTGAAGATGGCATGTACATAGTGGAATGCCCCTCCTTACCTGGTTGCATATCGCAAGGAAAAACCAGACCAGAAGCTCTCAAAAACATTCAAGAAGCGATGCAAGGCTACCTGGAAAGCTTGAAGAAACACAACGAACCCATACCTCCCCCTATAGAAGAAGATACTGTTGAGATCAATGCCTAAACTACCCACTCTTTCTGGTCAAGAAGTGATAAAGCTCATGGCAAAAGTAGGTTATGTAGCAGATCATCAAACTGGAAGTCATGTGATTCTACGCCATAAAGATCCTCCTCATAGAAGACTAACCATTCCTAATCACAAAGAGTTGGATAAAGGAACTCTTCGAGCTATTATTAGACAGGCTGGACTTTTCAGAGAGGAATTCGAGAAACTGCTCAGGTGAATAGGCACTATGTGTAAGGATGGGCGAACTGGTTCTTTTATTCGTTTTTGGACTTTTGATTTATTTCTATAGAAACCATAAACTCAAATAAGATTGCACAAAAGTTTTGCCATTGCTTTATAAACTACATTTTACTTCTTCAAGCAATGCCCTCTAGAGAGGTTGCCCAGCCGAAAACAAAGGATCTTGTTGATCGAATAAATGAAACCAAAGTAATGCTGCCTTTTTTTCTTGGTGGCAGAATAGCCGATATGAGCTCTACCATTTACTTAGTGAGCCAGATTGGAATAGAAAATGAACGAAATCTTTTGCTAAGAGAGCTCATGCGTCAGAATGGGCCTTTGATCGGCAATCTGATTCATAGTTCGCTGACTGTGCCTATTTTGATGTTAGCCGCGCATGGCCTTAATAAATTAAGTGACCGGTTTCAACTCAAATTTAAGGCTGGAAATTGGGCAATCTATGGTTTAATCGGAGCAGAAATGTACTCCATCGCTGCTCAGAATTTAATCTTTAATTATTTTAAATAGAACGTGTTAAACCTTGATAGGTACTGCAACTAATCTATCTAGAGGAACTGTTTGTTTCATACGTTCCATGATCCTGTTTATCCTTTCACCTACGATCGCTGGCCCTATTGGGTTTGAGGCATTAAAAGAAATTTCCAACTCTAACGCAGAAAATCCTTTTTTAGGATCACCCTTACGTGAAACCTGAATATTTACTACACCCTCTCCTTTGACATTAAGAAATTGACATCTTCCTCCATAACGTGTATTTCCTTCTGATCTAGGTTCTCTAAATGTCTCTCTAAAATAGGCTATTGCGGCAGTATATGTTCCTTCTACTATTCCAGAAGGCCCTTGATATCTCGTCCACGAAGCACATATCTGCCTTGAATGATCTATTGCCATGAAAAAGGAAAAACCTTTTTACTTTTAAACCTTTGCCTAGTATGTAACCAACTCCAAACTCTTCACTTTACTGAAGTCTTTCGCGTTGCGGGTGATTTGCTATTCTTCTTCCAAGTCTAGGCGGATCTTGTCGAACAAGGCTTTCGTTCTTTTTTTCAACAGTTGAAATTCCTCTTCGGCAAGGCTTGTTTTCACGGAATATTGCATGCGCTCTCGGATGTCCAGGATTTTGCTGCTATGCTCCAGATCCTGATCGGTGTTTTTGTCGAAGATTTCTTTGACATCGGTTAATGTTAGGTGCTTTAGCTTTCCTTCTTTTATGAATTCTTCGATTAGGGATAAGGTGCAGAATTGGTTTCTGGATTCATAGCCATATCGAGCGAGAACGGCAAGCAGGCCATGATAAATGGTGTAGAATGCTGTGCTGGCCGACCAATCGCTGTAATGCAGATCGTGAAGGGCTGTCATGGCTTCTAAATTGTGCAAGGCTTTAGTCAAGTGCTTCTTAGCCAATTCATCGTTAGGACTTACTCGGCGCAGTCCCTGATGACGTTCATCACCCTTCGCTCCTTCTTCTAAGCATTTCTTAATTTTGTTTTGCGGCATTTTTAATGGCTTGTACTAATACGTCAAACCCCCATATAACTATACCCTTCTGCAGAGCTTTGCCTATAATTGGATCTTCTTTTTTAAGGTTTTGCTCTAAGTCTTTTGTTGTCTGAATAATGTCTTGAATCTTCAACGGCGTGCGTTCCTGTACCTTGGCGAGTGCTTGTTTATAGCCCTCGAAGCCAACCTGATCGATGATCAGTAAGACATCTAAGTCTTCAGGTTTTTTCTTTGCGGTGATGTAGGATCCGAAAAAGATGCAGGCTCTTGTTACTGCCTTGAGAGGTTGGAAATCTTCTATGCGATTCTTCATACGACTTTCAGTGATATCCTGCATGAAAGATAGTTCGAGAATTTTATCTGTTTTTTCGCTGTTGAAGTTGAGTTTGTATGACTTTATATTGGCGATGGATTTGGCTTTCAAGACTTGTTCTTTTTCAAGCTTAGCGAGAAGTTTATAGGCTCCGTTTGGCGTGAGGTGACAGAATCGTGCGATTTCATTGATGGAATAGTCTTTCCTCGGGTTTACGGCCAGCCACCGCAGCACCTGTTTTTCATTCGATGTTAGCATATTATACACCAATAGTGGATGGTTATACACTTATAGTATATAAGTGTTTCGTATTTTAGGGGTGTGCACATGAATTAGCCCTTTTTTGTGAGGGGGTCGATTCCCTCACATTTATTGAAGGCGTCTGAGTCAAGAGATATGCCCATTTTGATAGCCCAGAAGATGAGAATTTTGAGGTTTTGGACGATGATTCTGGAGTAGACTTCTCCAAGTTGTCCTTCTGTGGATTTGCATCTGAGGTCTTCGCCGAAGGTGCTTTTGTATCTGTGGATGTAGTCCTCTACGCGGTTTCTGGGCATTCTGTTCTGCATGAATATTTCTGGTGCGTATTTGCTGATGATGAAGAGTTTTTGCCAGTATTTGGATTGTTTTTTTGAGGTGTTGTCTTTGGTTCCTTTGTCGAATGGGATGATTGGCAAGGCGTCAAGTTTTTCCACTATTTTTAACACCTTCCTGGCGCTATACGCGCCGTCTGCTAGGAATTGGTCGATTGTGTATAGTTTGCTGGCTTGTTCTAGTAAGGGTTCTACTTGGCTTGAGTCTCCTGTGTCTTTGCCTTTGTGTTTTGTGAGGACACAGCTTGCCACAATGCCTGTGTGTTGACCGACTAATAGGTGTAGTTTCTTCCATTCTTTTTTTCGTATGTCTTCTTTTATTTTTATGCTGAACCATAATCCTGTTTTTCCTTGGCGTAGACCTGTGCTGTCGCAGCAGAAAACATTTTCTAGGTGGCGTAGTGGTGTTCCTGTGACTAGGATGATGTGTCTTAGCCAAATGAGCACTTCTTCGTTTCGTTGGAAGGAGAGGATTGTGTTGAAGTGATAGGGTTTGCGTAGGGTGCCTATTTTGAGGTCTTTGAATTGACCGTTAGTTATGCGGCTGTCTTGTTTTAGAAATGCGTGGAGGATGCAGGCTTTGAGGCGTTCTTGTAAGGGTGTTTTCTTTCTTCCTATAAGGCCTCTTTTTTGTCTTCGGAAGGGGAGGTGAAGGAAGATCTGGTCAAGGAGGTTGCATAGTGCGGTACAGTTGGTATTTGTTCGTGCTTTGTTGAAGGTTGAATTGTCTTTTGGATACTTCTTAGGTTCTCCGTGTCGTCGTGGTTTATAGTTCGGGTCTGTTTTTAAGTAGTGTCCTTCGGCTTTGATTTCTTCTATGTATTTTTGTGCTCGTTGGCGTCCGATTTCTTGTTTGCGATCGGTCACGTGTCTTTTCTTCTTTCTGAGTGGTTGTGGTTGGACTATTGTTTCTTCTCCGCTGATCCACTTGTTAATCGAGTAGCTGGCCTGCGGTGTGGGCATGTTTTTGAGTATGTTTTCTGCTCTTTTTTGTAATGGATCATCTAAGTCAATGGGTAATTCTGGTTGTTTTTTCTTTGGTTTCATTTTTTTAGCTTGCGGGGTAGATTGGTTGTGGTGGTTGTGGCATTTTTGGTTCGTAATGGGTGCAGTGTTGGCAGCCTGTTCGTAAGTAGAGGTTTATGTTTAGGATTTTGCGTTGTTGTTGTTTCATGGTTTTGTTCCTCGGTATTTACAGTATGGGCAGTCGGGGTTTGTTGGTGGCGTTGGGTTGTTGAGGCATTTGATGGCTTGTTCGAAGGTTGTTTGGGCTTTTATCAGATCTATTTTTATGGTGGCGAGCTGTGATGTGAGATGTATTTCTCCATCTCGATTTGTCGTTGGATAGAGGAAAAGGATGTGGGCATTTCCGCTTATTTTGTGGCCGGTTTGTAGAAGTAGAAAGGTGTATATGGCTAATTGGGATTCGCAGTATTGAGTGGCAGTTGGGTTGGGTATATCGCCTTTTGTCTTGAAATCCAAAATAATTTTCTTTTGAGTTTTTGTTTCAAGTAGTAGGTCGTCTATTTTTCCCATTAGGACGTTTCCTTGTTCATCTTTCCATTTTAGGCCTGTGTTTCTCCAGTAGTCTAGGAGTGGTTGGTTTGGGAAGAGCATGTGCCCTTCTAAGATGGATAGTTCTGGTGGGAGTTCTAAACGACGTCGGTACTCGTCAAATCTTTTTTTCATTGCTCGATCAACTCCTCCAGGCATGCCTGGGAAAATTGAAGGAGGACGTTTCTGACCATAGAAGTGTTCGTGGAAGCATCTTTTGCATTCGATAAACAAACTTAGTGTGGTTGGGCTTAAAACGTGGTTTTTCATGTGGTTTCTCCTCAATAGTGGTAGTATTTTAGTTAAATAGTTCTTTAGTTCTTTATATACTTTATGGGTGGTATATAGTCCAAGAACTAAAAATTTATATAGAGGAGCATCCTTTTCAGAAACCATGCCAACTAAGTCGACTGAACCAAGCCAAGAAGTTAATGAACCTACTAGGGGGCCAACGAGCCTTAAAATCAATCCAGAAGTTTGGCAGGCCGTTCGTGAACATTGCGTCAAGAAACAGTACATCTTAAGCGGATACGTAGAATCCTTGATTATCAAGGACTTAAATCTTGAAGTGAAGCCTAGTTTGAAGCGCCGCAAGCGTAAGCAGCCGTAAACTTTTAATTCAACGTTTGTTTTCCTTTTCATGTTTGGATGGTGTGGCGGTTCTGATCCCAAATTAGTCCGCTACACTGTCTGTTTTTTTTGATGTACTATTTTTTTCTAAGGCTCAAGCTACCCGAAACCATATATGAGCAAAACCTTTATGAAGCCAGAAGTATTTCTCTTACTGGCCGGTCAGCCAGGAAGGAAATTAATCTTCCTTCTTCATTTTATTTTTTTATTAGCGCATATCACATCACCTACTACTTTACGGGATGTCACGCGCCATTTAGTTCTTCTTAGAAAATTTGGTGGTGATGTTCTTCTTGTGACGTTTCCCGTCGATAGAGAGTATACTGCTAGTGAATTTATAAACTTTACGCGAGTCTATGTCAAGAGCTAGAATAATTCTGGGTCACAGATGTTTATTATCTAATGCTGTTGGTATTTATTTGAGTATTTCAGGTAGTATTTTGGCAAGTTTAGATTCAAGGTCTTCTACCGTACCATCGTTTATGATCGTCCATTTAGCCTGACTCATTATATCTGCTAAGTTATTCCTAGTGTAACCGGAACTCATGCCAAGTCTATGCAGGTCTCTAAGACGAAAATCTTCGTCACTATATTGTCCTTCTTTGTCTCGGGATCGTTTTCTTGTTCGTTCATATCTTAGTTTATCTTTATTTATTTTTACAGCAAGAACGTCAACTGGTTCGCGTGAACGTAAAAATTCAAGCTCACACGTGCGTAGAAGACCATCATAAAATCGTAATCCTTTGTATTTGGATAATACATAGTGATAAACAAGTTTGGTGTGAGAATCATCCCACACACCTGGAGGTACTATTTCTTCTGGCGGTAGCTCTCCAGTTCTTAAGAGACGATGGTATTCATCGTGTTGTTCAAATCCTAAGAATCCTTGCCTTTGGAAGTATTTTATGGTTGTGGTTTTTCCAGCTCCTTTTAGACCACTTACAAGCACAAGCCTACACGAATCGGGGGGTGTTTTTTTCATCTAAAAATGCCTCGTATAATTTCATGTTATCTAACATCTCTTGAGATCTAGTTCTACCATCGCTCTTTCTTGGTGCATGTTTAATTCTAAATGCACCAGAGCTTAGTACGGGAATTACATATGCACCGTTGGCAATGAGTTTAGCTCCGAAAAAAGTATCTTCAAGTCCCCATCCTCTGAAACGAGTATCTAGTCCGCCGACTTCAAAACAACGAGACTTGCGAACACTCATATTGTGCGTAACCACCATGTAGGGTAACGTCCAGAATCCTATATTTTTTCCATTACCAAAATGCCTAAACTGATTTGTGTCTCTCATAAGGTAGAAAGTTTGAGGACCATCCCCATCAGGGCAAAGGCTAAGTTCTTTCTTGAATCTAAAATCCTTATCTATTATAGGCATTCGCTTTAGAGCGTCTGAGATATCATCTCCTTCTTGTATATTTTCGGCAAAACCAAGAGCAATAGCATTATCACAAGCGTTGTGGACTTGCCAATGTGCTTGAAAGTATTCTGTAGGAATAAGCATATCGCTATCTAAGAATACGATCAGCTCTCCTGTTGCATACTTGATCCCTGTATTTCTGGCCGAAGCAGGTCCTTCATTTGCTGAATGGAGAACAAGTTGGTGTCGTATTGTGACTTGGCATTCCACAATTACTGAGGAGATATCTTCTTGAGAAGCGTCATCTACTATGACTAGATTAAAGAGATCTGGACTATGTTGGATTTCGCGGTTTTGATTTAGGCTATTAAGGGTATATCGCAGAAGTTCTGGTTTATTGTATGCTGGTGTTATTATTGTAGTAGTTATAGGTGTAGGATCTCGAAAAGGTTCAAATCTTGAATAGTCGTTATCTTTAGCTTGTAATTGCTCTCTCAAGGTCATAGTGTTCTCCGTGCCATTTAATATGTTGGCTTGGTTTGTGGGTTGAGTAGATTTTAATTTCTGCGTCAAATAGTATTTGATATTCTTTGGATAGTGTTTTTATATATTCTCTGTCTCGATGAGTAGTAATCGCTTTTTCTAATTGTTTATATTGTGGATACGTCTGTTCTAGCAGTTGTATTTGTCTTTTGATTCGTTCTCTATAATTGAGAAGTTCTTCAGGTGTTTTTCTTGGTTCTATATACACGTTGGCATTATACATCGTTCTGATCACACCACCATAATTATAAAGGATCCATTCGCTCCAGAATATGTCGTCTGGAATGTTGCCTGCTGGAGAGATGTTTGGAATGTATTTTTTGTTTCTTAGCATAAAGCAGGCTCCGTGAAAAAATGGTTTGAGTTTTTCTTCTCTTTCAGGAGAAATATTTGGTTGAGGGTCTGAATATATAATTGAAGGAGAATATGAAACGTCAGTCACAATCTTTGTCTCTGGGAAGAATCGCGAAAGGTTCAGATATGCCAAGGGAGAGTTTGTATTTATTGAAGGATGGAGTATAGGATGTCCTCCTGCAACGATAAGCTCTGCATGTTTTTCAAGCTGGTTTAATAGTATTATGGGACACTTTTGTTCAACGATGCAATCGGCATCGACAAACCATACAGGTTCTTCGCCTACTTGCTGTAACCCGGTTAACTGGGCTTCAATTTTGCCAGGTTTTGAATGTAATAATGCGCATTGGCGATAGTTGGTTGAGGTTACTAGCTTATTTGCTATTTGTTCCGTATCATCATCGGAACCATTTACCACAATGAAAACTTTTGCATCTAGTTTATTCTTTTTCAGGGTATCCATAACACTTTCAAACGTATTATGGAGAGTTTTACTTACGTTCCGAGCGGGTATGATGACTGATATTTTTCTCATCAATCGCCTCCAGTGCCCTTTTTAGTATTCGTTCAATGTCATCGTATTTGAAGTAATCCTTGACATCATCAAGGCTTATCCATTTCATCTCTGTATGTTCTGAAGATAGTGTTGGTTCTTCATCTGTATAAATAAGGTAGAGGTGCCAAGTTCTTTTATTTCCTGAATGCGAGGATACATAAAAAATCGTCTCCTTAAATCCAGGGATCATTTTGAACTGGGTTAGTCCTAATTCCTCTTTCATCTCGCGATTAAGAGTGGCTAACTCTTCTTCATTAGATTCAGTGTGTCCTTTGGGGAAGTCCCATATGCCATTATCTGTGCGTTTCAATATAAGAAATTTAGTAATATTCCCAATCTTTCGGAATAGGATCCCCCCAACAGATTTTTCTTCGTTCATTCTATTCATTTTAGAATGAAAGTTCATTTGGCTTTATATAACTATTCGCTTAGATCCGGAAAGCTTCCGGTTTATTGTGTAGAACTCATTTTGACCTGCCCAGGTGGACTAAAAAATGTATGTGAGTAAAAAATTAGATTGCCCCTGCTTCTTGGAAGAGATATGTTGTGTCTGTTCCTACTATTTGATTTATGATTTGGATGAATTCTTGTGTTGTTATTTCTCTTCCTGATTGATCGATTTTTTGAAATAGTGTTGGTAGGTCATCGTAGTCGAATCCGTATTGTATGCAGAGTTGAAAGAATAGTTCTCGTCCTGTATCATGTGGGTCGTGTGGATTTATTCCGATTTCTGATAGCCACCATTTGTTGTTTTGGTCGCAGAAGCTTGTTTTGGTTCCTCTTAGAAAGAAGGATTCCATGACTTCTGCAAGGCCTTCGTATATGGGTAGGTTCGTTTCTATTTTTCCGAATTCGAAGAGGTGTGTGACTTCGTGCACGCTTGTTGAGTAGGGGAATCTGGTTCGGTCGTAAGATAGTTGTTCGAAGAAGAAGCACAGTTTTCCTCGTGTGTAGCCGTTTAGGTCTTGGAATCGATTTGCATAGGCAAGTGCTCCAGGTATTCGTCCACACACTTCATCTTCTGATGCATGTACTTCGAATGGTAATAGGTTTGGATGGAGGTCGCTTTGAGTGAGTCCTCGTAGGATGGAAACGGATTTATCGATGGCGTTGAATTCCTGGTCTAATATATCCTTTGATACAGGGCAGGGTATTTTGCATACGAATCGGAATGCTTTTGTTCGTTGGTCGTATTCATAGTTTCGATTGTCGAATGGTTTTGCGTTGAGGTCATAGCCTTCTCGTTTGAGCGCAGAAGATATTGGTTTTTGGTGGTCTTCTCGTATGCTGATGACGGTTTCGTCAGTTCTCGGTTGTAGGAATGGTTGTGCGGTTTCTATTTGTGTGCTAGATTTTAGCTTGATAATAATTATGATTCCTACTACAACGAGGAAGGAGATGGTTATGGCTGCGATTTGTGATGTTTTTGTATTGTCACTGGTGGATTTTTTTCTCGTGAGGTTGGCTCCGCAGTGGATACAGTGCTTAGTGTTTTCTGTTTTTTGTCCGCAGAAGGGGCAGTATTTCATGCTGGCAAGTCTCTGAACTTGATTATAGCGTCGAAGTCGAAGAGCCAGTTGACTTCTTTGAATTTGGTTTCTGTTCTGTATCGGACGACTTCTCTTTCGCGGGTTTCTGTTCTGGTTTTAGTGATTTTTCTGTATCTTGTTTCATCGCGATATTTTGTGATGGGTCGTGTCTTTATGATTTCTCTATATTTGGTTACTGGGCGTGTTTTGGTGATGACGCGGGTTTGTGGGATGTCTTTGTATTTGGTTTCGCAGATGAGTCCTAGGAAAGCGCAGTCTTCGTAGGATTCTTGTGTAGTGTATTGCTCGGTTTCTTGATACTCTTCTTCCTCGCTATAGGGTGTGGTTTCTGTGTATTGTTCCTCGGTCTCGTATGGAACCTGTTCAGTGTATTCTTCCACGTCCTCATATGGTACTTGGACGTTGTATCGTTCGGTTTCAGTGTAAGGGACTTGTATGGTGTAGCTGACTGCTTTGGTTGGTAGGAGGATGAGGGCAGCTGCAGCGAGTAGAAGGATGAAATAAATAGGAGGGCTTATTTTGATTTTGTGCTTTTTATGGGGCGAGTTTTTTTCTGAGGATATGCTGTTGCCACATTCTCCGCAGTATTTGGCGTCTTTTATGATTTCTGTTTGGCATTCTGAACATGTCTTAGCTTCAGTTATGTCATGCTTTGTGTTTGCTCCGCAGGACGTGCAGAATTTCGTGCCTGGTTTCAGAGGGGTACTGCAGCTGTGGCATACAATTTCTTTTTCGAGTTGGACGTGTTTTCTTTTGATGGTGTTTCCGCATTTCGTACAGAATTTGGTGTCTGCTTTGAGTTCGGCTCCGCATTTGTTGCAGTAAGCCATTCTATTTCACCTCGACTGTTTTGCGAGTGGTTATGAGCATGGTTCCTCGAGTGTTTTGCAGTTCGAGTTGTAGAGTTATCATGTCGCCGGAATTGATGTTTGTAAGGTAGGGGCGTATGTCTCCTGCGGTGTTTACGATTTGTTCTCGAATGTAGGTTTCTCCTGCTTTTATTTCTGGAACGTCAAAAATTTTGTAGATGAAATTGTTGGACACGGCATTATTGCCTTGGCTGTCTAAGACGGTGAGTAATCCTTTCAGTTGAACAGGTTGATCTTTGTTGTTTTCGATGAGTAGAACTATGCTACCGACTTTGTATTTCGTGACTTCTTCGTCTCCTCGTGACAGTGTTTTTTTGTCGAATTTCGCGCTTTGGATTTCGGCTTGAACGGTTCCGCTGTAGGACACGGATGGTTCTGTCGGGGTGTACTTAAGCTGTGACACTGTAGGTTGTTGGCTTGGCGTGTCATCTGCGCTTCTAATTCTTTGAAGCTCATAGAGCTTATCCCGTTCTTCAGCGAAGTGGCTGTAGATGAAGTAAATAGCTGTTCCTACTATTACGAATGTAAATATTATAAGAAAGGTCAACACTGCTGATACATTATAATGCCTTTCTTTACTAGAACGGGAGGACTTTTTATGAACGGGGGACAAATCTAACTCTATATGGGTGGCGGCTTTTCGGCCACATTCCGGGCAGTATGTATCTTCGAGGGAGAGTTTTTCTCCACAGTGATTGCATTGCATCCTATCTCCATAAGGACCTTAAAGGCTGTTTTAAATATTGTGATAAATTTCTCCTCTAACCGACTTTGTAATAGTATTGCGCTTGTCCTGTTAGTAATTGGAAGACGGTGGCGTATTTAGTCACCTGCCTTTCATTGTAACGATCTATCTTTTTTTGGGAACATACAGGAATCCTGTTTACTAGAAAAATACATCTAATAGTCCCTTTAGGGGTTGCCTCTACTATGTGCTCTTCTATAACTGTACTTTTTGGTGATATCTGTATTTTGTGGCTTGGTCCTCCATCTAGACCTAATATACCATCATCAGCCATACTTGCTATAGTGTACTCTATATTTATTGGACCTTCTTCATTATTAGAAATGATACAACCAACAGCAGCTTGCCGATTTTGAATTTCACTTATTCTTTTCGTTGTTATACTCACATCTGTCGCGTCTTTGCACTCTACAGCACCGGAACCAACAAGTTGCTTTTCATAATAAGCTTCTGTAGCTCTGTATGGGATTGGTATCGTCACGACAAGCAAGGCCAGTATGATTCCTGCACATATTTTGATCTCTTTTTTCGTAAGAGTTGTATTACCGATTTTCAAACCAGATTTGTTCGTAATTTCATTTGATCCAAGATTTGGCTTCGGCTTTCTAGTTGGCTGACCGCAAACCCCACAAAATTTGTCTCTTTGGTTAATTTTTTCCCCACAATGGTTGCATTGCATACGATTTCTCCTTAATTTAAGCTTAAAATTAAAGCTTGTTTATTAATATTGGCACTCTTTTATCTCCCTTTTGGCCAATATTCTTTTAAGCGTTCTTTTCGACGATAAAGGGATGAAAAGCTTAGATTACACGCTTGCCTTTCTGCTACGTGGTCGTATGAGGAAAAGAGTTTTCGAGGAGATTGCGAAAGGTAAGACAGCTCCTGCTCATATTTACAAGACGATGGATTTAGATCGGTCTCATGTCCGACGATCAATTGTCGAATTAGAGGAGAAAGGCTTGATTCGCTGCTCGAATCCAAAAGATCCTAGCTTCAAGCTCTATGTGCTTACAAACAAAGGCCAGAAAGTAAAAAAGCTGCTCGACAATATCCAGCTAAGAGAATGAGCAATTTTTGTCAACATTGTTGTCGTTTGGTTGAAGCAAGAGACTGTATATTTTTCGGACGGGCCGTATATTTTCCGGATAAAGCTAATTTCATAAGAATATTTATAAGTTCTCTTGCCTTACTATGAAGAATATGGTCGAGAAAGAAAAGATTATAGCAACCAACAAAGAGGAGTTCTTAAAGGAGTTTATGCTTTTTTATAAAGAGTTTTTAAGTGGGACGGCTGGGGCAGTTAAAAGATTGGCTAATATTCAATCTAATCACAAGGAGGATTATGATGCCTTGAAACAGCTTCAAATAAATCCTGATGCTTTATTCAGCTTAATGGGTAAATTTGATGCTAAAAAGAAGCTCATTTTATATGAACTCATTGCAAGAAGTGCAACCCTGGAAGGGCGAGTTAGGATGCTCTTTGCGTTGAATAAGGATGAACAAATGAAGCTTGCCGAAGATTTGGAAATGTTTGCTAAAGAGTTATCGGAGAAATTAAAGGAAGTGTCAAAATGAGTTCGAACAACTTTATTTGTACAGGTTCTACTTTTGTTACAAGCACAACGTCTACTGTTCTCGGCGCATTTTCTGGTGCTCAGTTGAGGGATGAAGTAGATCTCGCTGCTGAGAGAATAAAACAATTGTTGATAGAAAAGAAAGGGAAAGTTATTGATTTGCCTATGATTGTCCAAGAATTACATATCCCGACAGAAATCGCTCTTAAAGCTATCAAAAAATTGAGGGATGAGGGTTACATAAAGTATGAAAATGAATAGTCCTGAAGCCTTTGACATTTGGTGTGTTATAGGTAAAGAGTTACACGGACGATCCGTTTGCCACCCACGCCCAGAAACTAACGCAGTTTCAGATATACTCTTAGGAGATCATAATTCTTTCTGGACTGTGTTAAAAGATGGTGCTAACTGCACCATTTCTAGGTCTTGTGATAAAAATGAAGAGTTTTCTAAAATCAAGCAAAGAATATTTAGTATAGGTCTTCGTACAAAACTACATGAAGATGAAGGGGATATCATCAATGGTAATCGTATCCTCTGTGAGCATGAGAACGAAATAAAACTGTATAGAGACCGTAACAAATACCTTTGTATTATGAAAGGAAATTACGCTATAGGTAGAGTTACACGACCAATAACAAGTGGGAGTCGTTTCCTTTTTGCCGGAGAAAGAATCCAACCAGGAAGATTTTGGGAGTGTGCAAAACCAGTTCAAATTAAAGTGAAATAATCAAGGTATTAGCTCATCCATGTCTTGCATTAAATAAATGATTTCAACAGCACTAATATCTTTGTACATGATTTCTCTGTCTTGGTCTGCGTAACTATAGGTCAATGTTCTCCAATTTACTGAGTAAGATACTTTATTATCGAAATGAATTTTTCCGCCATGTGAAAATGCGTTACGAATTACTCGTGCAAAGTTTAACACGGGAGGCCATTGCAGTGGGTCTCCCCCATATTTACTTCTTATTAGATATACCACTTTTTCATAATACTGTATAAATGCCGCTTGAGCCATATACTCTACGATTTTTAGAATTCCATAAATATCCCGGTTCGAAGATTCTCTTTCAAAAGGTACTGGTAGTTCATTTATCTCAATTAAAGTTGGCCATTTGTTTGTGTGAATTGATTTAAGCAATTCGTTCGGATTAAATATCAACCCTTGATTAATACCTTTAGGAGATCCATATAAGGTTACGGTAGCATCAGCAGAAATGACTTTTGTTGTGTCGCCTGAAGAAATAAACGCTATACCACATGCACTAAGTCCACAAATAAATGGGAGTAATTCGTCAAAAAACTTATGTTTGTCGGAATGAAAGGTAAGCATTGACAATTTTCATATTCTAATTCCCTTTTTAATAGTT
Source organism: Candidatus Nanoarchaeia archaeon (assembly GCA_035289665.1). Lineage (GTDB taxonomy): Archaea > Nanobdellota > Nanobdellia > Woesearchaeales > SM23-78 > JBBSWA01. The sequence continues at coordinate 21,759 of DATDWO010000013.1, read as the reverse complement.
TGTTTTCACTCCTCAATTATCCTTCTTGGAAGCAGAGTTTTTTTCTCGTCGATGGGAAAAGTGCATTTTTGTGAGAAATTAGCTTGTTCTTTAAGCAGTTTAGTCAACCTCTCAAAGTAACGAATTCAGCCTTTACAGGCTCTAATTCTGCCTTTTAACAGAATAATTTATGTGAGGAATACCCTTCACATTAATTGCCTTAAGATTTCATGTGCACACCCGTATTTTAGAAGTCCCTTTAGCAAGTGTTTTTTCTCATGTTTTAGGCCCTAAAAACGCTGTTTTCAACCTTACTGATGACAGTCCTTAGTACGTAACCAACTCCAACCCTTTCACCTTGTTGAAGTCTTTTGTGTTACGGGTGAGGAGCTTTTCCTTGAGTTGCAGAACCATGCCGGAAATCATACAGTCTTGAGGTAAGATCATATTGCCTGCTTTTTCCAACGAACCGTGAAGGTGCCCTGCCTTTTCCGCAGAGAACCAATCAAAAGAAACAATCCAAATATCTTCTAGGGCTTTTCTAATCTTCTCCTTTTCTTTTTCAGGATAGTTGCTATGAGCAACTCCCATGAAAAGCTCGAAGATGGTTATGGCCGTTACAGACAACGTTTCTCTTGTTTTTTTAAACTGCTCTAACTTCAGCAGTGCTTTCTCGTCCTTATTCATTAAATCGATGATAAATGTTGTATCTAAGATCATCTTTGCATTGCTCTGATGGTTCTGCTAAACCCTTTTTCCATTTCTTTCCCTATTTCCTTCCTGTATTTTTTTAACTCTTCTGCTTCCTCATTTGTGAGAAGGCCCACTAGAGCATACAATCCTTTTAGAGAAGGGGGAGGGATGATTCGTTTGATGACCTCGCTGAAGCTCTCGTTCTTTTCCTTTTTGGAGGCGAGGCGTTCGTAGGCATCTAACGTGATGGTGATGCATTTTGTGGCCATGTTGAGTAAATGTATGTACATGTATTTATATTTTGTGCTTGGATGAGTTTATTGACTATATGGAAGACAAATAAAATTGAAACCTAATCTCTCTAGCATTGGAACCTAAAAATTACTAACTAGAACAACCCAATCCCTGCGCTTCCATACCTTTAGCTGGGCCTCGTTCAGGACACTTTTCTGAGTAGGTGCAGGCGTCGTCTCCTACCGAGGCGAGTTCACTTGAAGGATTATTACTGCTCGTGATTAACACTTTATCTAAATCATTGACTTCTCCTAATGAAGATGCTTCATTGCCATTTACAAAGAAATGCAGATCGCATGCGCTGCCCAGCTTCTCGGCATCTAAACAGTTCCCTTCTAGCTTCATGTTCAATGAATTGAAGAAATCCTTCCAGGTAATACCTGGATAATGGACGTGCGCTACGCCTCCGTTGAGATCATGAAGATGTACTTTTTTGCTGTGATCAGCCTTTGACTCGGTCATGAACTCTGGCTTTGCGAAGTCAAGTTCTTTGCCATCCAGGAAGACTTTGAAATTAGCGTGCAGATGCACTTGGGTGTACAGGTTTTCTTCGTAGAAGCGGAAGCCACTCCACGCGATCAATAAAATGCCTACCATAAGACATCCTTTTTTCCAATTCCTCTTACTCTTAGCTCTTTGAGAGAAAAAGGAAAGTGATATCAACACAGCGCCTAAAATTAAGAAAACCCATAATTGAAGGTGCGGAATGCCGCCTGCTGCGGTTACACTGCTCGGATCGCATGCTGCTGGGCTCATTGTAATGCGCAACCTGACATTTTACTTAACTTATCTAGGCTCTGCGTACCACTTAGTTTCACATTGCCTGGGAAAATCCATGTGGGATACCCTTGAACACCTGCCGTTTTGCACTGTTCCGTCATTTTCTGTGGGTCGCCTGGAGAAGCACACTCGATGTAATTTACGAATTCAAAGCTGTCCAAGAACATCTCCTTCTGCTCCTGGCAATGCGAGCACCAATACGCGCCATACATAATAATACCCTTCTCGGAAAGACACCTGGCGAAAACGTCATACTCATATGGGTCAGATCGGAAAGAATAATAAGCCCAAACGATGAGACTGACTACTGCTAGACAAACAATGATCCAGAGGATTCTCGAACGAATTTTTTTCTTCACTGAACTGATTTCAGTCTCCGCTCTTTTCTGCTTAGACTCTAATTTTTGCAACTGGCGGCGCTCTTTGCGGTTTAAATGCTCTGACATAGTGCCCAAAAATCAGGAAGGGTTTAAAACGTTTGTGAAGCAGACTATTAGAGACTGGCTGTTATAAGGAAAAAAATATAAACAACACTTTTTTACTCATTTATTAGATGCAATTCTAATGGGTGTAGGGTGTGATGAAGACCGCCTTCCCTCTTATTTTACGGACTCAGATCGTCAAATCGTAACGACTGTTTATGGAAGCCCCTTACAACCCGGAGCTACGCGAGACGCTTTCGTTGCTCTGGGATTGGTTAACCCCTAACTACCTTCCTTGAATCGTTCTAAACGATCTGCTTCACAAGCTTTATATACTGGCCATATATCCAATATGGATATAACCACTGTGGAGGAACTCATGTCGAAAATAGACCTGAACTTGAAAGGCACACACTGTAAATCCTGCAAACTGGTGATTGAAGACGTGCTTGGTGACCTTGGAGCTACCCATGTGCGGGTTGAGATTAATGAAAAAGAACAAACCGGAAAGGTCAGCTGCGAGTTCGATGACCAGAAAAAAATTGTGGAAGCCATTCAAAAAGAAGGCTACACGGTTGTGTAAATGAAAAAAACCATCTACTGCCCAGACATTACGTGTGAAAGCTGTGTGAAGGTATTGACACGAGCCTTTGACAACGTTGATGGCGTCAAAAACTTTCAAATCAAGAAAGACCATGTGCTCGTTGATTACAATGATAAAAAGATTCAACCCAGTGCTTTGCTAGAGGCAATCAGAGAGAAAGGCTATAGAGCCGGCTTCACTCCGTTCAGCCGGAAAACCTTTCGAGAAAGAACGCGCGATTTCTTATCCAACAAAAAAAAATATGAAGTTGAGTATTCCATGCTGCGCTACACCTTCCTTTCCTTTTTTTTCCTCGTTCTTCTTGAAATCTTGGGGTATTATACTTTTTTCAAGCAAAACCCTGGTTTTCTAACCCAGTACGGCTGGTGGATTTTTTACACGGATGTGATGGTTGTATCCGTGGCGGCGGCCATTTGGCACTTTAAATCGTATCGAGTTGAAATCCCCCATATGACAGGCATGATGATTGGCATGACCATTGGCATGACCAGTGGCCTTATGATCGGAACGATTATTGCGGTCACCAATGGCCTCTTTGTAGGAGCCTTGACTGGCATGATTCTATCCTCTCTTGTTGGATGGTATACTGGTAAATGCTGCGGTGTAATGGGTGTACTGGAAGGGTTGATGGCTGGAGTCATGGGCGCCATGATGGGTTCTATGATCGGGGTCATGCTTATCTCTGAGCATATTCTTATCTTCATGCCTGTTTTTATGATTCTCATGCTTACCGTGCTCGGTGGTTTATCATATATGCTCTTTGAAGAAGTCGTTGAGGATAAGGAAGCGATTGAACGAATGCCTGTTGATTTCTGGACGTTTTTTTCGTATTGCTTCCTTGCGACATTCCTATTGATCTTGATTATGCTGTATGGCTGGAAATCAGCGATCGTGATGGTGATGTAGAAAAATAAGCAAGGTGATCTCACATGAAAAAGAAAAAAGATGCGAACTTGTATGTTAAGATTTTGGCTGGAGCGGTGATTGTTGTACTGGTTGCCTTGGCGTTGATGAACTACAAGCCCTTACCTACTCGGACGGAAGAAATGCGCGTTCCAACCACACCCGTCTTATCTGAAGGAAACTATCAACAAGCCATGCTCACTTATACGGCCAAAGGTTACGAGATGGTGCCTTCTGTGCTGAAAGCAGGCATCCCTGTCCATGTGATGGTAGACTTAGAAAGTATTAGCGGCTGCCTGCGAAGCATTACGATTCCTCAACTTGGCGTGGAGAAAACGGTGAGTGAAGGAGACCATGTCTTTGAGTTTACTCCGACTACGCCTGGCGAGTATAAGATCATCTGTGCTATGGGCATGGGGACGGGGACGTTTAGGGTGGAGTGAGGTGGTAATATGAAACCTAATTTAGCTTTATTTTTGCTTGGTACCCTCTTTATTTTAGCAGCCTGCACTCAGCTACCCAATAGCCTACGGCCTACAGAAGGTTATACGATCCATATCGCTGCCACGAAACATGCTCATACGACACCTGAATTGTATGTTCACCATTACTGCAAAGGTTTGCCTAATGGCGTTACGCAATGTCAACTCTACGATTCTGACACAGTTAATGCTCGGCTTATCGGCGTAGAATTTATGGTACCCAATGAGGTATTCGAGATGTTTAACGAGTCTGAGAAGAAGTACTGGCATGCACACCAAGAAGAGTTAAAGATGGTCCAGTTAAAAGCACCGGAAATGAGCGAGGTTGAATTGGAAAATTTAAAAGAAGCCCTTGGCAAGACACACGGCAAAGTAATTATTCTCTGGGATCCGACACGAGAATATCCTGACAGCAAGCCAAGGATTACGGATGTTTATGGTTTTAAGTGAGGTCCTATGAACAAAATCTATCTCTTGAGCTGTATTTTCATTAGCCTCTTCTTTCTAACAGGCTGTACAGAACAACACCCTAATCAGACTTCTTCGTATGTAATATTCAAAGCCAGCGATCCCAATGTGAAAATTATACAGTTAACTGCTAAAAACTTCCAATTCGAGCCCTCTATTATAGAAGTCAAAAAAGGAGACAAAGTTCGCATTATTGCTAAGAGTATTGAAGGAAATCACGGCCTACATTTAGACAGCAACGATCTAGCTGTCGAGCTACCTCTTAATGAAGAAAGAATCATTGACTTTGTAGCTGAAAAACCAGGAGTTTACGAATTTCATTGTTCCACCCCTTGTGGAAGCGGACACCGAGGAATGAAAGGAAAGCTTATCGTGAACGAATAACAGTGTACTTTAAGTGATAGAGGAAAATTAACCCCACTATTATAAGACCAATACTTGTGATTATTCCTGGCAAGCTACTGATAAAGTATTCTACTACGTGATCCATACCGTTCACTACCAATATGATTCCATACAGATAGCTCCCGTAATAAGCCCAACGGTGTCCTCTTAGGAAGAAATAGAAGACAAAAAAGGATAAGAAGAAAAGTGTTGTCATGATTATAAGAAAAGAAAGCAACCCTCCGTAAAAATCAGTTATGAACCAAGCGTTTCCAATGACTTCTTCTACAATGTGTGCTGCGTGTAGAAAGAGAAGTAGAATGAAAAGTGCATGAGGTCTAGAAGGGATAAAAAGTGCAGGTGTTCTTTTCTTGTAATTCGAATAATTGCGTCCATATCGTTGCATTAACTCTTTCTCCTCAAAATAACTCGTGATCCAGAGCGCTAAGAAGAGATACAGGGTGAACCACAACAATACACTGTAGCCTGTCAATAATCCTAACCCTAAAAACCATAGTGGATGCTCGACATAACGCGGGTGGCGGGCGTATTTGTAAATACCAGAAGTTACGAGCTTATCCTTTCTTTTTTTCAATTCGCTGCTGCCCATAAGCCTATAAGTCCCTAGCTCTTTTTGTGTCGCTAATTCTATTCCAAGAGCCACTAACAAGCTAACCATTCCTATTATCTTTAGGAGGAAATGGTCGAAATGAACTGTAAAGATTTTCGGAAATGTTTCGTAACCTGCGTATGCTGCTAATGCCCAAAGAATCAAACCGATCAGTAAAATTCGTAGTATTACTTTACTTTTCTTCTTCAGAACGAACCAGTGAGCTGAAGCAACTAGCCACGGAACCGGGGCAAGCAAGATCATGAGAAACAAAAGAATGGACTTCAGCATTTCACCCTCTGGTAAATGCGTATATATGGCCTAAAAGTCCTATTGCCAAAAATAAAAGACCCCAGTTGAGCAGAGTTCCACCTGCAATAATAAATCCCAAGCCAAGACCCAACAAAACATGAATGAAATCCGTAAACGCCGTATGCTTCTTAAAATAAGAGTATAGGCGGTTTATGATTTTTCCGATGAATGGTAAACGATACAGTTGTTGGTCTAGACCCATGATCACTTATTAATTCCTTAGGTTAAAAATGTTTTGAATTTCGAGTTGCTCGGTGTTGTTTCGGTTATGTCGAAAATCTTCCAGTTTTTCTTGGATCGATCTTATTAAGAAGTTACTTCTTTTCGAGTTATGGCTCAACGCAGGCGATTTCTATCGAAAGATTTAAATACATATGTTACTGACATATGTTTTATACATGCGATTTTCGTACGTTACGAAGGATTAGCGATTGTTCCTTCCAACGCAGCTGTACGAGAACTTATGAAAGAAGGAAAGGCCTTAATCGATGTGCTGCAGGTGTTGGAAAATGGTGAAGACGCGCCTCGTAAGAGGAAAAAAGGGACCCTTGAACGCTGGCTGCACAAAGGAAAGAAGACCTATAATGCTGTTGTTGTAAAAGACTACAATGAACAAATGCGAGAAGAAGTCTGGGTGTTGGTGCACTTCGGGAAGTTTAGCCGGAGGAGAAATGAAATGCTATAAATGCCATAAACGAATGCCTTATGTGAAAGGTATGAAGTTTAATGAGCATAAACTCGATGGATGGCGGTGTCCATGTGGGGAGATTTATTACGAGCCTATACAGGCAGAAAAGATTTTATTGCTGAATAAACTAAAGAAATCAAAAATGAAAGCTAAATTAGGCAGGATTAGAAGCAATTTGATCTTACGCTTGCCCAAAGACGTTGAGTTTGCCTTAGGGCTTAAGCAAGGAGAAGAAGTCTTGCTACAGATTGAAGGAAAGCAATTGAAGATGAGTGTGGCTTGAAGAGGACACTATGAACCAATCCAACAAAACCAAGATGCCATAGGAACCTAGCGCTTTCCAACAGAAAGCGGCTGTATCAACGACCTGACAAGTCGTTCGTACAGAGGTTCGGAGGCATCCAATGGCAGCAAAAAAAGACAGACGACATAGTGGCTATGTTACTCCGCAAGCTGTAGCACGGTTTAAGGACTTGGTCAAGTATGATCTTTTTATCGAGCCTTTCTATGACGATTGGCAAGACCACCGAGACGGCTTTCGGGACTGGTTCAGGGATTTTAAGATGATTAAAAGGATTCATTCTAGAAAATGGAGAAATAGCGAGTTAGCGAGCAAGAGAATTGCCATGAACCTAAAACAAAAAAGACTTCTAAAAAGAAGAAAAGCGAGGATCGAAAATAAACCTTTTTCTATCCCCGATCCATGATGCTTAACTTACAATCGTTGCACTCCCAGTAGATGCGCTTTCGCCCATCTCGGTGTTCTCGAATGGATTCTATGTCTAAGTCTTTATGACACTTAGGGCATTGGATGGTCTGTGTTGGGCTATTGCTGCTCATAGGCTTGCTCCAACGTTTTTATGTCCAGTTTTTTCATTTGAAGCAAGGCCTGCATCACTTTTGACGCTTTCTTAGGGTCTTGCATCATCTTGTCTAACACGGCTGGAACGACTTGCCAGGAAATGCCGAATGGATCCTTCAACCAGCCACACTGCACTTCTTGTCCACCTTCTGAGAGCTTATTCCAGAAATAATCTATTTCTTCCTGCGTAGTGCAGTTTACTATGAATGAGATGGCTTCCGTGAAGGTGAATTGATGCTGTCCTGGGCCATCCATGGCCATGAACTCCTGCCCTTCTAGAAGGAATGAGGCGTGCTTGACCGTACCTACCTGGCCGGGCTCTCCTTTCTCATAGTGCATCATGTGCTGGATGCTAGCGTTTTTGAATACCTTTGTGTAAAACGTTATGGCTGCTTCGGCCTTGCCACAATCCTTATTCACAAAAAGAAGAGCGGGAGTAATATGATCTTGACTGGGTGAAAGCATCAATTGCCAAGACAAGCCGAACTGATCCTTGAAGAACGCGTACCTTTCACTGAAGGGGTATTTATCTAAAGGCATCAGGATTTCGCCATTTTGTGAGAGCTTCTTGAAAAGAGCGTCTACTTCTTGCTCGGTCTTGCAGTGCACAAACAACGAGATGGCTGGCGTGAACTTGAATATCAGACCGCCGTTGAGGGCCATGAATTCTTGGCCTTCCAGCTGGAAAGTCATCGTCATGACGCTGTCTTTTGGTCTTCCGGAAGCCTTGGCACTGGCTTCACCATATCTTGCCGTGGAGCCTATTTTTGAATTTTTGAAAATCGACGTGTAGAAATTTATGGCCTCTTCGGCATTGTTGTCGAACCATAAACACGGAGTGATTTTTTGCATGTTGATCCTTACTATTTACTCGTTAAACATAAGCCTTTATAAAGATTTATAGGAAAACAAGTGACGCTAACAAACCCTAAAAAAGAAACTATTTATATGCCATTCCCATCATCCTTGAAAATCCCTTACTAAATATCTGGAGGATGAAACTATGAAATACGTCGATGGATATGTACTACCCGTACCCAAGAAGAACATACCTGCCTACCGTCGAATGGCGCAGAAAGCAGGCAAGGTTTGGCGTAAATATGGCGCCTTAAAGTATTTTGAGTGTGTGGGTGATGACCTAAATCCTAAATGGGCAGGCATTAAATTTCCACGAACCGTCCGAGCCAAGCCTAAGGAAACGGTCGTGTTCTCATTTATCGTGTTCAAATCACGAGCGCACCGTAATATCGTTAATGCTAAAGTGATGAAAGACCCTTTTATGGATGAGTATAAAGACAAGCCGATGCCCTTCGACTGCAAACGCATGGTCTATGGTGGATTCAAAGTCTTAGTTGAAGCATAGTGCCTGTAAAAAGGCACCTTTTTATATTCCCCTCTCTTTGATATTTGAATGAAACACATTGGGGCTTGCTTGGATGGGATACAAATTGCACTTAATCGAATCCCCAAAAGCGTAGAATCCCCTGAAGATAAAGTGAAGGCGTTTAAGATCATGGATGAAATCGAAGCTTACCTGATTACCTTACAACAACTGACTCTGAACCCCGCTCTTAAGGAGTATTTGCATCGTTTGGAACAAGAACCTATTGATGGCATGCGCTTGCAAGCCCATCAAGTTGAAGAATTATTAAAAGACCTTGAGCATATGCTGGAAGTTATAGACCTTTACCTTCAAAACACTCGAAAAATCATTCAAGATGATCCTGCCCAATGGAGCATACGAGCTGATAAATTAACTCAAGCGATCGATCAGAAGTTCGGTGGAGAAATAGGTGAGCTGCGCAGAGAATTTAAGATTGTATTGTATAAAGAAGAAGAATTGAGACGGTTGGTAGTAAATGAGAGACACTTGGCTGAGTTTCTTGCGTAAATGAAGCAATAAAACATCCCTTAGATTTATAAATAAATCCTTCATTCTTCGTCTTATGAAACTAGAAATCATCCAAGGCGACATTACCAAGCTGGAATTGGATGCCATTGTGAACGCTGCTAATAGCTCCTTGATGGGTGGTGGCGGAGTGGACGGAGCTATTCACCAAGCGGCTGGACCCCAACTTGTTGAGGAATGCAGACGAATCCGCCAAACTCAATATCCTGATGGATTACCTACTGGACAAGCAGTTATTACAGGAGGCTATCGATTACCTGCTAAACATGTGATTCATACAGTAGGTCCTGTTTATGATGAAGACCCCAACCATGCTGCTTTGCTTGCTGACGCGTACCGAAATTCTTTACGAGTTGCTGAAGAAAACCGTTTACGATCCATTGCATTTCCTGCTATTAGTACTGGAATCTTTGGATATCCTAAGGATGAAGCTCTTCAAGTTGTGAAAAGCGTTATGGATGCGTTTCCTTTCCAAAACGTAGATCAAGTTGTTCTTTGCTATTTCTCTGCCGGAGATAAAGCGCTTGCGGAACGATTTTTCGGAAGATAAGAAAACCTAAAAACAACTCTTTATTGTTTAGAATGCACCATCCTTATTCGGTGAATCGTTCGGAATTGGTTGCCCGCAATCCCACATTTCTACGATCTTGTTGTCTTTGAAACGGAACATGTGCAGGGTGATCATGCCCTTCTCGCCTGGATTGATGATAAGATGGGAATGCACGGCGACTAAGTCACCATCTTCGAGGACGTTTTTTATGGTGAATTGCTTATTGGGGGATTGGATATGAGCTTCCATCATGGCCTTCTTTAATACAGGAAAGCCTGCGGGGAAGTAAGCATTGTGATGCTTGCCTTGCAGATTGACATATTTTTCATACGCTTCGTCGATCTTGCCAGCTATGATGAGGTTGAGGAAGGAGGTGGCGGATTGCTTGTGGGTTGAGAGGAGAGTCATGGTTCTATTATCCTAAAAATAAGGCTTTAATTCTATCAAAGCTAATATAATTCCAATTACCAAAAGAGAAATCCAATATTTCTTATAACTAAATCTCATTTTACCATCCCATTGCCATAATGTAACTCCTCCAAGTAAGGCTAAAACAGGAATTGTGAAGTCAACATATTTTTTTATTAGTTCAGTAATAAGAACATTTACTAATGGACCGACCACAAACAACATGAGTAATCCAACTCCAATGAATAATAATAAAGATTTTTCAGCATTAACAATTTTCCCTTTCATTCGTGGAATCCCCCCTTCGAAAGATACAAAAGGAGTTCCTATGGCAGCTATAAGTAACGCAGAGATTACAACTGAAAATTTATCTATATTTCCTAGAACAATTTGATTAATGAAAGCTATCATAAAAATAGAATGTTAACTAGCTATATAAATGTGATGAAAATTTAAACTCACCGATCAATGTTGAAGCTAACGACCATTAACCAAAATTTTTTATTATAAGAAAATTAAGGTAACTAAGGTTTAACCCACCCTATTACCATAGGCCTTTGCACAGTGCGGACAGCAGAAGATCAAGTGTCTTGCCTTTCACATTTTTCTTAAATCCGCCTTTGTAGATTTCGCACTTGCAGTGGGCGCAAGTTTTTACTTTGGATTCGATGTAGGCATTGAGAACGTTAAGCCTGAGCAGTTATTTAAAGAGATTGAGTTTTCTTCAGTTCATGTTTCGGGTGATCGGAACGTCTACTTATCTGGACGAGATTAGTAAATGGGATAACGCTAGCCAAAAAGCTGCTCGGGACCTTCCTAAGAAGCTAAGACTTAACCCTTTTGTTGGAGATCCTTTAAGCTACCGATTTTTGCGTGAAAAAAAGATTAAAGGAAGACGTGTTTATTACTTAGTTTATGAAGATTTAAAGCTTGTTTTGCTGGTTGCTACGAGCGGTAAGAAAGACCAGCAACCAACGATTAATCATATAAAATCAAGTTTGGATGAATTCAGAAAAGTAGCTGAAGAAATTCTTAAGCAAGGGCCTTAAATCGGCCTTTTTTTAAGTCATCCAGGCTCCTTGCAAACTGCTGAATTAAGTCAAAATCAAGCTGTTCTAGCTTTTTAAGACGGGTATACTCTGACTTTGCAATGGTTACGGTTTCCATGCTCTGAGTAATGCTTGCGCTTTATATAAAGCTTATGGATAATTACCTTACCTCATTTTGGGCATATAGGCCTTCGCACAATGCGAACAGCAGAAGATCAAGCTTTTTCCTTTAATTGTTTTCTTGAAGCCGCCTTTGTTGATCTCGCACTTGCAGTGGGCACAGATCTTGACCTTGGATTTTGCTTTACAAAAAGCAAAGACCGAAAACTTTAAATACTTATGTAACATTATTGTTACATATGTCACATAAAGATTACAATTTGGAGATTGTAGGGCTTCTCCTAAGAGGGCCTAATCATGTCCGAGGAATAGCCCAAGCGCTAGGCACCAATCAGACCACCATTGCTCGAAAAACAGCCCAACTCCGAAAAGAAAACGTCCTGGACTTCAAAATTGAGGGTAAGAACAAAACCTTTTTCCTTAAAAAAACAACTGAAGCCAGGATTCATGTTTATTTATGGGAGCATTATACCCTCCTAAAGACACTAAAAACCTATCCCTTTCTTAGAAAACTTATCGATGAAGCGAAAAAAACAGAGGTCCTTGTCCTATTGTTTGGCTCCTATGCCAAAGGCATTGCAAAGGAAGACAGTGACATCGACCTTTTTGTAGAAACCATACACAACTCTTTAAAAGAACATTTTGAGCAAATTGATTCACGATTAAGCGTACAGATAGGCAGCTATGTTAAGCATTCTGCCCTTATAAAAGAAATAGAAAAAAATCACGTTATCCTAAACCATGTTGAGGAATATTATGCGAAAACCAGCTTTTTTGGCTAAACTACACAAAGAAGGAAAATTGGAACTTGTTGAACCTAGCGATGAAATTAGCCAGGCCTATGCTAAACGAGCCGATGAGTCCCTGGTTTCTTCTAAAACACTAGCTGAAATTGGAAATCTTAGAGATTCCATTGCGCTGTCCTATTATGCCATGTATCATAGTCTCTTGTCACTTCTCTTTCAAGTCGGCATTAAATCAGAAAACCATTCTGTTTCCATCCAGATCATGGAAGAGGTCTTCGATCTCGACTCGATCTCCATTAAAAAGGCAAAAAAAGAGCGGATTGACAAGCAATATTATGTAAGTTTCGAGATCACACTCGAAGAAACAAAAAATGCTATCCATGCCTCTGAGGCATTCATTCTTCATATGCATGATTTTATTAGTCGTATAAATAAAGAAGATATTCTGAACTATAGAAAGAAATTTCTAAGAAAACTCTGACCCTTTGCTCGTTAACCTGCTGATCTCATATACGCCTTCGCACAATGCGAACAGCAGAAAATCAAGCTTTTTCCTTTAATTGTTTTCTTGAAGCCGCCTTTGTAGATTTCGCACTTGCAGTGGGCGCAGACCTTGACTTTGGATTCAATGTAGGCATTCAAGACGTCGTTGAACTTGTTCAAGACTTCGACGGTGAACTGCTTTCCTTTGGCGGTGAGGTAGTATTGCTTTTTATCTCTAGCTTCGGTGGCTTTGTGGGCGATGAGCTTGTTCTTCTCGAGCAGTTGAAGGAAGGGATAGACGTGCGCAGCACTCATGTGCTTACCAAAGTGCTGCTCGAGCTCCTTTAAGAGTTCGTAACCATGCGCGGGGCCTTTATTCAAGAGAATCAATGTGTAGAACTTCACCATGCTATTGACTTTGACGTCGGGCATGCAGACAGTAAAGACCGAAAGCTTTATATAGTTTCCGATATATCTAAATTCGATATATTGATTCAGGAGGGGGTGGAATGAGACGATGCAAAACCAATGTTATAAACCATTTACCCTCTTATTCTTAGGCTTACTCCTAACTTTGACTCCAGCACTTGCTGCTCGGAACCTTTACAATGCCGTCCTCAGCGACAACTGGGCACAAGCCAACCCCCTTTTCTGGACGAGCGGCGAAGCCAAACAAACCGGCAGCCTAGATGTTAAACTCACCCAGACCCTCCCTGAAATTCCTCAACCCGGACAAGAAATGGACCTCTTCTTATCCCTTGTCAACCGCAGAGGACTAGCCACTGGAGCCTGGCTTGAACTGGTAGATGAATACCCCTTCCAAATCCTACCCACCTCAGACACGGAACGCGCCCAAAACCTGAAAATTCTCAACGGCAACCGGCTCCAATTTCGCGTCAAAATTGCCGATGATGCTAGGGACGGCACCGCCAAACTTCAGATTCGCTACGGATTCAGCGGCGACCATGAAGACTACCGAAAGATCTACTTCGACATCCCCATTCGAACCTTTGACCCCATCTTAAACATTGAACAAATCCGACAAGAACCTGCTGAGATTGCACCGGGCGACTACGGCAAAATTTATGTCACCCTAAAAAATCACGGCCACCTCAACTTACAGAACATTGGAGTCCTCCTGGACTTGACTGGCAAATTCAACCCAACCGTCAACTTCAACAACAACATCGCCATGCAAGCGATGATGAATGCTCGTCTGCAAGAAATCGACCGAAAAGTGGCCAGTGGAGAAAGTCCTGTTACCGGTCAAGTATCCCTTGTTACCGGTCAAGCCACCATGGAAGTCAAGCAAGCAGACTTTATAGCTTTTACACCTGTTGGCAGTGCCACTCAGAAAATCCTCCCCGGACTTCAACCCGGAGAAAGCACCACTGTAACCTTTGATGTTCAAGCCTTGCCGGATGCTCAATCCAAAATTTACACAACCCCACTCTATGTCAACTACAACGACAAATACAACAACCCCTTCATGATCCAAGGAGACGTCGCCCTGAAAGTAAACATGCAGCCCGATGTTTATGTTGCCATCGACAGCAGCACACTTCGAAGCAGCTTCTTCCAAGGAGACCTTACTGTCAAAGTCGCCAATCGAGGACAAGGCGAACTTCGCTATGTCTCCCTAAAACTTGCTGAGAACGACCAATACCAGATCCTCACCGCCCCCCAAGAAACGTATCTCGGTACATTAAAACCTGGAGAAGAAAAGACTAGTACGTTTCAACTCGTACCCAAAGAAAAAGGAAAAATTAACTTCCCATTTACACTCGCTTTTAGAGATAGCTACAACCAAGAACACACTCAAGCTGTCGAATTACCTTTAAACATTATCAACCGCGAATACTACAAGGATATTCCTTTAGAATGGATGGCTGTATGGATGGTACTCGGCATTGTTATCCTTGTACTCGTGGCCTGGTATGTACGCAACCTTCGAAAAACTTCACCTTCGCAAATACCAAAGACATAAAAGCTGGAGAGCTCTAAAATTCACATGACCTATCCTGAAAGTCACATCGATATTGTAAATAAAATTCTTCAAAAAGAGTTTAATGAAACAGCGCTTTCCATCGAACGAATGACTACTGGAAATTGCAATGAGGTTTATGTTGCAAACCTACCTTCAAGATCGGTTATTGTCCGAATGAATAAAAACGAGTTCTTTCTTAAGGGTTCAGATAAACACATCCCTCTTTTGGCCTCCAAAGGCATTCAAGTCCCAGAGGTCCTTGCAGCAGATTATAGTAAAGATCTTGTTCCGTTTGCCTATCAAATCCAGTCAAAAACAGATGGACAAGACCTGCATTTTGTCATTGCATCCCTTTCGGATGAACAACTAAAAGATATTGCCAAGGAAATTGCTCGAATATTCCACACTCTTGAAACCATTCCTACGAATGGTAAATATGGTTGGATTGGTGCGGATGAAAGCCGACTTTTTGATTCTTGGACGCAAGTTCTTGAAAAAATGGAACGGAAAACCAATGAACATAACAAAAAGACAGGAGCTGTAGGAGAAGAGTTGCTCCGGGAATTTAAGAGTCTTCTTACTCAGTACAGGTCTTACTTTGACTCTGTCCCCTCCACTTTTTATTTCGACGATTTAAGCGCGAAAAATGTCTTAATCAAAGACGGAGCGTTTGTCGGGCTGGTCGACTTAGATGATATGGCCTATGGAGATCCACTCGAAGCTGTAGGAAGAATTCAGGCCTGTTGGTTTGGAACTCATTACGGAGATGTGTACACTCAAGCGCTTGAAGATGAGCTTCAATTAAAAGAAGAACAACGAAAAATCGTTACGGTGTATGCTATCCTAAATCGAATTTTTTGGCTTTCTGAAAAAGGAATTCAGTTCAACGAAAACACTTCGACTAAAATAGATCCAGAAGTTGTCTTTTTCGACAAACAGATCATTCATAAATTGCTCTCTAAACTAAAAAATGAAGAATAAGGAATAACCATGAAAACTACGCACTTAGCGATTGGAGGCATGCATTGCGCGAGCTGTGCCAATATTCTCACCAGAGCCTTAAGTAAAGTTCCTGGCGTTGCTTCTGCAAATGTTAACTACGGAACGGAGAAAGCCACGGTTTCGCATGACGATGCTGTCTCTGTTGAACAACTCATTGCTGCCATTGAATCCAAAGGATACCAAGCAATCCCTTCTAGCTCTCAGATTGATCCCCATGCTCAACGCCTCAAACAACAAGCTGAGATTGCTCGGTATGAACAATTATTCAAACTCAGCCTCTTATTTGCCGTTCCGGCTACGATCATTGGCATGTTTATGATGCGTGACGGCTTCATTTTTTTAGGCTATGAGATCCCCATGGGCATGATGATCTTATTTGTACTTGCAACCCCCATCCAATTCATCGTCGGCTGGCAGTTCTACCAAGGAGCATGGGCTGCCCTGAAAAACAGAAGTGCCAATATGGACTCATTAATTGCGCTAGGAACCAGCGCGGCGTACTTCTACAGCTTATACCTTGCTTTTTATGCCAACGAGAAAATTGGCCAATACTTTGAGATCTCAGCCATCCTCATTACCTTTGTCATTTTAGGTAAATGGCTAGAAGTCAAAGCCAAAGGCAAGACGAGTGAAGCCATCCAAAAACTCATGGGATTAAGCCCCAAGACTGCTGTGGTGATTCGAGACGGAAAAGAAATCACCATCCAAATCGACGAAGTCAAAGTTGGTGATGCCCTGCTCGTCAAACCCGGAGAACGCATTCCCGTCGATGGGCAAATTGTTTCAGGCAGCAGCTCTGTAGATGAGAGCATGATCACCGGCGAAAGCATCCCCGTTGAAAAAATAACTGGAAGCATAGTTATTGGCGGAACCGTCAATAAACATGGCAGCTTCCGATTTAAAGCGACCAAAGTCGGGACAGACACCACTTTATCCCGCATTGTCAAACTCATTGAAGATGCCCAAGGAAGAAAGGCACCGATTCAACGCTTTGCCGACCAGATCTCCGCCTATTTTGTACCGATTGTCATCTTCATTGCTATTGCCACCTTCTTCATCTGGCACTATTGGATCGGACAAGAGTTTAGCTTTGCACTCATCGCTGCCGTGAGTGTGCTGGTCATTGCGTGCCCCTGTGCTTTGGGACTTGCGACACCGACGGCTATTATGGTTGGCACCGGAAAAGGAGCTCAACAAGGTATTTTGATCAAAGGAGGAGATGCGCTTGAAACCGCGCATAAAATCAACTACGTGATCTTTGACAAGACCGGGACGTTAACCAAAGGCACTCCTGAAGTGACGGATCTTATTGCCCTCAAAGATTCTGAGAAAGACCTGCTACAGCTTGCCGGTAGCTTAGAGCAAGAATCTGAGCACCCCCTGGCTGAAGCCATTGTTAAAGAAGCCAAAAACAAGAAGTTAACTCTGCAGAGAGTGTCTGGTTTTAAGGCTGTTCCTGGACACGGCATTACAGCAAAGATCGGAAGCAAAACCTACTTTTTAGGAAATGAAAAATTGCTGACTCAGTATAAAATATCAGTAGACAAGATACGGACCAAGAAGACTGCCCTTGAGGAGCAAGGCAAGACTGTTATGATTGTTGCCAACGAAAAAGAAGTCTTAGGATTAGTAGCCGTAGCAGACACTCTTAAAGAGACTTCCAAAGAAGCTGTCCAGGAATTGCAAGACCTTGGCGTTGAAGTGTACATGATCACCGGTGACAATGAACGCACGGCGAAGGCCATCGCCAGACAGTGTGGCATCAAAAATGTATTTGCTGAAGTATTACCAGAAGATAAAGCGAACAATGTCAAGAAGTTACAGGAACAAGGAAAAGTAGCGATGATTGGAGACGGCATCAACGACGCCCCCGCCCTTGCACAGGCAGACATCGGTATTGCTATGGGCAGTGGCACGGACGTTGCGATGGAAACTGGCAACATCGTGTTGATGCGCAATGACTTACTCGATGTACCCAAAGCCTTTAAACTCAGTAAAATGACCATGGCCAAAATCAAGCAAAACATGTTCTGGGCCTTGATCTACAACATCCTTGGCATTCCTATCGCAGCCGGTGTTTTGTACCCCTTTACTGGATGGCTTCTTAGTCCCGTTATCGCTGGAGGAGCCATGGCCCTCAGTTCAGTGAGTGTAGTGACTAATACCCTTCTTTTAAAAAGAAAAAAATTATAGAAAAATTTATTGAGCAGAAGTTGCGCTTCCTTCATCCACATAAGCTGGTAAACCTGCGCTTACGTATTGAGGAGAACCCCTGATCATGTTCGGAATGCCTGGATTCAAGTAACCACTACCTGTTCCTATTCCAAAATTCCTAGGAGCTACATTGTACGTTTGAATGGCCTGACGCTCAACACCATAAATTCCCACATAAGGACTTGGACCACCACGAGCGCGCATGTCCATGTTTTTCAATACCATGTCACTTGAATAGGTGTCATAAGGCACATACAACCCAGAACCTGTATCGGCTAAGACCTGCACTTGTCGGTTCCAAGCCAACGAAGGACCTGTTATCACTCGAGTGATTGGTCTGAACGTGCTCTTACGGAAGTCCGCCTTGCTCGTGTACGAGTTAGACACACCGATAGTCTTTAACGATTCTGTACCCTGTCCTTGATACGTCTTGTAATAACTCGGAATCCAGTATCCTGTTTGAACCAGATCGTAAGCAGCCGAGACACTGATTGCACCCAACACCATCATCAAAATTAATATATAGGCTCTCATACCTAATTCACCTCCTATCCTCTTATAAAGACTAAGCCCTTTTTAAAACTTACGTTGTAGAAGGTTCACTTACTGGTTCTTCCGGAGCGGGAGGCTCTGAAACCACTGAATCGGCTGTCACTCTTGCCTCAGGCTGCGGGATAGGTACCTCTACTGGCTTTCTAACAAATCGCTTAAAAGCCTGCTTGGAAAAACCATAATCTCGAATGGTTGTCCCGAAATTACCCTGTGCATACGGAGAACTACTGTATACTGGCTGAATACCAAAAGATTGATACTTTGGAGTCTCTGGCTTAGTGGTCTCTTCGCTTGGTTTCAAAGGAGGTGCTTTCCTTAAATCCCACACCTTCTTAATCGAAGAACCTCCCCCATATGTTTTAATGATTTGACTACCGAAAGAGCCGAACATCTTACTTCTATGAACTACCGAATTATTGCTGGTTACATGGGAAGCTTCCACGACTCCGATGATTAAAACAAATAATAGGAGAGTGGTGATTTTTTTCATTGCCAGCGACTCCGGTCATACCCCTTAATCACCTGAGTATCTACCCCATAAATGAGCTTAAAATTCCTAAATACGCCTCCGACACTACTAAACCTAGGAAGTTCCTGGTTGATTCCATACCCAAAATAACCTTCAGGAGCTGCAATGGAAACTGGCTCACTTGGTTTCTCAAACAAACCCACATCACCTCCCATTTTATATGTTTCCGTTCTGTATCGGCTTCGGCGATTGTCCACTGTTTTTCGAA
This sequence comes from Candidatus Nanoarchaeia archaeon, assembly GCA_035289665.1. Classification (GTDB taxonomy): domain Archaea; phylum Nanobdellota; class Nanobdellia; order Woesearchaeales; family SM23-78; genus JBBSWA01. Next base: position 2,521 of record DATDWO010000013.1, on the reverse strand, counting down.
CGAAGGATTGTCCATATGGAGTCTTAATATACTCTTTTGCCCGGTCTACAAACACGATCTTGGAGCCCGGTACACTTGGAGCCGGTTGCGTAGAAGGGTGCTCCGCTAAAACCATCGGTAAGAGTAAAATCAATACCATACTTAAGATGATCAGACGCATACTCTGCTTAAGAAAAACTCCTTCATAAAGTTATCGGTCACCTGCATCTTGTACGTGCCTCATCTATTAAACCGGTTCTGCCTTCCGCCACAAGACCAAGAAATACTCTTCCAAGGCTTTGCTTAAATTCGGGTCCTCAATTTTCATATTGACCCGCTCTGGCAAATCCGACCCCTTTAAGGTGATCTTGCACTCGGTTTCATCGCAGATGACGATGGAAAAATTTTGCAACGGATAATATTTTACCTTAATCTTGTATTCTTTGCAGATCTTCTTTACCCTCTCGAACGATTTCTCTTTTCTCGGCAAAATCAAGCGCACATCGACTTTTCTCTCTACGGCATCACGTAAACCCTTCAGCAGCTTGTACATATTTTTGTTTGAGCGAAAGGCCCAGCCGACGATGAATAACGATTTTTTTGCCTCATCCATGAACCCTAAAGTGATCTCATGTGACGCCTCCACACCAGAAGATAGAAAAATCGGTTCCCTTGCTGCTGGAAACTGCTTCTGATTTACCCTTTCTTCCAATAAGGGAATGAGCTCCTCTTCTAATTCCATTATCCGAGCTGCTTCTTTCCGGACCCATGAACGCAACCCCACTTTCGGAGGCAAGGCTTCAAACGTCGCGATTTTTCCTGACAATTTTTGGATCAAACCCTTTTTTACCAAACTCTCCACGTTCGGATAGACGGCTGTTGGAGGTACTGTTGAGCGATCTGAAAGCTCCTTGGCTGTTAACTTACCATAGTCTAATAGAGTAGAATAGATGGAGGCCTCATAGCCTGTCAAACCCAACTCCTTTAACTCCTTCATTAATAATAAAAAATTAAAAATAATATATAAACATTACGGTATCTTCCCGAATGGGCATGAAAGAACTCGATCTTGCCCTGGAACTTGCCCAAGAAGCTGGAAATGCAGTCATGCGGCTTTACGGGAGAAATGTGCATACTGAAAGCAAAAGCGATGGAACTCCTGTTACGGAAGCCGACTTACTCTCCAATCAAATTATTTTAGACGGGATCCGAAAGTACTTTCCAGAAGATGGAATTGTGTCTGAAGAACTCGAGTCTGTGCCGGGAGGACGAACTTGGTATATAGACCCCATTGATGGAACTAAAGGATTCATCCGGCAAAACGGAGAGTTTGCCATTCATATTGGGATGTGCGCCGAAGAAGAACCCACTCTTGGAGTGGTTTACCAACCCACCACCCAGATTGCCTATGTTGGCGTTCGAGGCGAAGGAGCCTATAAACAACAACACGGAGAAAAAACACCGTTACGTGTTATTTCCTCTGCTTCTGACTTAACTGCTGTCATTAGCAACCATGGATTCGACAAAGAAACAGTTCTAGAACAAGTCCGAAAACTTCAACCTAAAAAAATCCTTTTAAACGGAGGAAGTGGACTTCGCCTCATGAAAATCGCTGAAAACCAAGGTGACTATTACTTAAGTGCCTATACAGATCATGAACAACGAGCAGGAACTTGGGACCTCTGCGCCCCTCAAGCCATCCTTGAAGAAGCCGGTGGGTTCATCTGCTATGCAAACGGCCAACCTATTCGTTATTATGGACAAAAAAGGTTGGATTCTATGATCGTCGCTGCTAAGACCTTGGAACAGATTGCTGACCTCCGAAAAAGATTAAACTGGAAAGATGAGCCATAGTGGCTTTCCAGACAATTTTTTGCAAAAGCTAGCCTTGGCTGGAATCATAGAAGGATAATTTATCCAAGGATCCATCCAACCTTTCTTTGTTTTTGTTAAATAATGTCCTAGGTGATCCTTTTTATCTTCTCTCGTGAAAACAATCACTCCTTCTTCAAACGACTTGTCTTTTGAATTTATTTTTCTCCATTCATACTTTTTTCCGCCCTTTGATAACGCCTTGCAAATTTCTGGGCAATAGAAGCCGCGACCCCACGCATTTTCTGGTTTGTCGAATAACAATAAGGCTTTTTTGTAAGATATACTCAGAACGGAAGCGACGCAAGCCACAGCGCAACCCATACCATGCTCTTGAGCGACAGGTTTCATTTTACAGTGGCCTGATTCTTCCCGTTGATTTCGATCAAAATCCGATTATTGCCCAGCTTCGAAATGGACACTTCCTCATTTCCTTTTAAACCCAGGTTTTGTTCGATATCAGTAGGAATTCTTAGCATTGTGCCACGACCACTTCTACTTAATTTTCGATGTAATTTTAAAGGCTCCCCCCAAACACCCAATTTTTTAGCTGTCTGGATCATCTTTTCTCCTTCCTTTTCATCTAGATATTCTTCTCCGCAAGCTGTGCAGCGAAGACCTTTTGTCACAAAGAAGTAACCATCCATCTCGTTGATTACATCCTCTACCT